>JABGOS010000025.1 GCA_018645265.1 Deltaproteobacteria bacterium | reverse complement strand
ATACAATCAATGGGGCGAGGAAACGACTCAAGGATTGGGCGAGGGGAGATTTGAAGGAGCCTCTCACCGTTGAGGTTAAGACGGTTGAATTGGAGGAGTCTCATTCCAAGCAGTTGGAGGCTTTTCCCTCGGATTCTAATGATGAAGCTTGTGATGAAGAGCCTAAAGTCTCAGGTAGCGGTATCAAGACGCTTAAGAAGATACGCCGTGATCTTGAAAACCTATTGGACTTAGTGCGTGAATAGGTAACGCCGATTAGCCTATGTGCTCCATTTATCTCGAAGCGATGTAGTTTGCTAATTTTGATTCTTTGAAACTATGGTTTGTCATCTTGACCGGGGCGTAGCTCAGCATGGACTGGAGCGCTTCCTTGGGGTGGAAGAGGTCGCTGGTTCGAATCCAGTCGCCCCGACCAAGATGATAAGCCGATATATGTCGTTAGGCATCAGCATATAAAGCCCCGAGACAGCGTTAATGCCTGTTCGGGGTTTTATCATTCAGAAGGTTAAATATGTTTAAGCTGCTTAAATTAATGAAAGACGACTTCGGTATGGTTTTTGATCGTGATCCTGCAGCTAGATCTAAGATCGAGATTGTACTCTGTTATCCTGGATTGCATGCCCTGATAATTCATCGAATTGCACATGTCCTGTGGAACAATCATCTGAAGCTCATCGGTAGGCTCCTCTCTCATTTCTCTCGTTGGATAACCGGTATTGAAATTCATCCTGGTGCTACAATCGGAAATAGATTTTTTGTGGATCACGGAATGGGTGTGGTCGTGGGTGAGACTGCGGAGATAGGTGACGACGTTATGCTGTATCAGGGTGTAACTCTGGGGGGTACGAGTTGGAATAAGGGAAAGAGGCATCCAACGTTGGAAAATAATGTGGTTGTGGGTGCGGGGGCTATTATCCTCGGTCCAGTTACTATAGGCCATGATAGTCGCATAGGTTCCTCGTCGGTAGTTATTCATGATGTTCCATCGTTATCGACGGTCGTTGGTATTCCCGGAAAAGTTGTCAGGAGGCGCGACCCTATCCTTGCGGAGGAAGGCGAGCATCACTTCGATCTTCAACATGGGACCCTTCCTGATCCTTTCGGGGATGCGATGGATGGTCTACGAAAAAGCGTCGCGGAGCTTAATGATAGGCTGCTTGAGGTGGAAAGAAGAAGCAAATGAAGGTTCTAGTTGCTATGAGCGGTGGTGTTGATTCATCTGTCGCAGCATATCTCCTTAAAGAAGAGGGTCACGAGGTCATCGGTGTTTCGATGAATCTTTTGACGTGTCACAGGACTGGAGAAGTTAGCTGCTGTTCGGCTGAGGATAGACGTGATGCTAGAAAAATCTGTGATCAGCTGGGCATTTCCCATTATGTTCTGGATTATAGAGCGCGCTTTCGAGAAAAAGTTATAGATCCGTTTGTTGAAGAATATCTAGTCGGTAGAACGCCATCCCCTTGCATATTATGTAATGAACATATCAAATTTGCAGAGCTGTTTGCTGAAGCTGAAAAAATGGGTGCCGATTATGTGGCAACCGGTCATTATGCGAGGATAGAAAAGGATGGCGATCGCTATCGATTTTTCAAGGGGGCCGATCCTAAGAAGGATCAGACATATTTTCTTTTCATGCTAGGTCAGGATGAGTTGGCCAGGCTGCTGTTCCCTGTTGGAAAAATGACCAAGGAGGAGTCGAGGCGAGTAGCGGTGAGGGAAAAGTTGGCTACGATGGAAAAACCCGAGAGCCAGGATGTATGTTTTGTGCCTGATGGTGATTGTGCCTCCTTCATAGAGGAGCGAGCTGGCAATAGGGTTAAGGGGTCGGGAGATTTCGTAAGTATGGCCGGTGAAGTTATTGGTAGGCATAGAGGGATTTATGCATATACCATCGGGCAGAGGCGCGGAATTGGTTTTGGTGTTGGGGAGAGGCAATATGTTGTTAGAATAGATCCAATAAAGAATGAGGTGGTCTTGGGATCAAAGGATGACCTCAGAAGGATGGATCTGATCGTAAGGGATCCGTCATGGGTCTATGAGAATATGTCGACGAGAAAAGATGTTGTCGTGAAAATTAGATCCGCACACGCAGGTGTGCCTGCCGATTTGAATGCTCTTAACGATGGAAGTGTAGAGGTGTTATTTAAGAAACCTGTAGAAGGGGTGGCTCCGGGTCAGGCCGCAGTATTCTACGATGGAGAGGAAGTATTGGGCGGTGGCTGGATTGCTTAATGGGTGAATATTTTGAGAGTTGCGTTTACTACACTCGGCTGTAAGGCCAATTGGGTTGATACTGAATCTGTCATTCAGATGTGCAAAGGTGTCGGTGCGGAAATCGTGGCATTTGATGATGAAGCGGATATCTACGTAGTCAACACATGTACGGTCACTTCAGTTGCTGATCAACAGTCTAGGCAGATGCTCAGGCGTGCGAAGAGGAGAAGCCCAAAGGCAATTGTTGTGGCAACAGGATGCGTTGGCGAGACTAGCAAGGAGTTGTTGTTGGAGATAGATGAAGTTGATCAAGTATTTGGCACCTCCGATAGAGAAGGTCTTCTTGAATTTATTTTTAATCAACTTGATGTGGATTCCACTGCAGGGGAAGTTCAGATGCCAGTGGAAAATCAGTCTCGTGCCAGGAGTTTTTTAAAGATTCAGGATGGATGTAATAGACGCTGTTCATATTGTATAGTTCCAACCGCTAGGGGGCGCAGTCGTAGTGTTTCCATGGAGGCAGTTGTTGAGGCAGCTGTAAAACTTTCTAAACATCATCATGAAATTGTTCTTACCGGAATTGATATCGGACAGTATGGAAGTGATCTGAGTAATGCGTCGCTTGCTTTGCTTTTGGATGCCTTACTCGAAGAGGAGCTTGATGTTAGATATCGTTTGAGCTCGCTTGATCCTACATTGGCAGATGATCGCATTATAAGCCTTGTGAGGGAGTCCGGAAAGATTTGTCGACATGTACATCTCTCCATACAGAGTTGCGCTGATGGGGTCTTGAGAGTGATGGGAAGAGGGTATGGCGGAGATGATGTTGCTAAAGTTATCCGTAGGCTAGTCGAACAAGTTCCAGATATAGCCGTTACAGGAGATGTAATTGCTGGCTTTCCCGGTGAAAGCGAGGGGGATCATCGTCGTACAGTAGAGGTGCTAAGATCCCTACCGGTGGCAGGTCTTCATATCTTTCCTTTTTCTCCGAGATACGGTACAAGGGCATACACTCTTGATGGACAAGTTGATAAGGCTGAAATTAAGAGGAGGGCATCTGAGCTTAGGGAGTTAGCAACATCTGCCAGGCAGGATTTCCTCATGGGTATAGTGGGAAAAACATTCGACTCTATAGTGACATCTAAGATTTCTAGTGATGAAAATGTTGTTTCAGCATTTTCCGATAACGCTGTCTCTGTATCGTTGCCTGCTGGCGTAGTTGAATACGGCGGTATCGGAAAAGCGCTGATTGATAGGGTCGACAACCTAAAGGTATGCGGATCATGGCGCTAGATTCAAATGAGAAAAAAAGTCTGAAGGAATTCGAAAAACAGATTGGCTACAAGTTTAAGCGACGGGCTCATCTTAAGAGGGCCTTGATGCATAAGTCCTATGCGAATGAACATCGTCTCCCTCCTACAGATCACAATGAACGTTATGAATACCTGGGGGATGCGGTGTTGGAGCTCTCCGTCAGTCACCTCCTTATGGAGAGGTTCCCCGATCATCCCGAGGGTGAACTTTCCAAGTTAAGAGCGGCTATCGTGAACGAGGGGCAGCTGGCAGAAATTGCAGAATCGATCAACCTCGGTGATTACCTCTACCTTGGGAAGGGTGAAGATAACACCGGTGGTAGGGAAAAACCGTCGCTCCTGTCGGATGCATTTGAGGCAGTTCTCGGCGCTGTTTATCTCGATCGGGGTTTCAATAAGGTGTTTAAGGTTGTGAGCTTCCTATATGAACCGATAATGGAGAGGGCTGGCGGCGTCGGTTTTGTGAAGGACTATAAGACGAGGCTCCAGGAGGTTTCTCAAAGCAGGTTTCGTACTGTACCGCGATATCGTCTGGCGAAGACGACAGGCCCGGATCATTGTAAGACCTTTGAGGTGAATCTCTATATCAACGATGAATTGTGGGGTGTAGGGCGTGGTGGCAATAAAAAGTCTGCGGAGCAGAATGCCGCTCAGGAAGCGCTTTCTAAACTTGAAATGGGTGGTGCGTTGGATGATTGAGCTTAATTATAGGATGTAGGGATTATGGTCTGAAGGAATATAATTCTGAATGTCATAGAATATAGAGGGATGGTAGATGCCAAATAACGAGTCAAAATTCAAATCCGGCTATGTGGCCCTGATAGGTAAGCCGAATGTTGGCAAGTCGACGCTTATGAATGCGATGCTCGGTGAAGAACTTTCCATCGTTACGAAGAAGCCTCAGACTACGAGACATAAGATTGCAGGTATCTTGAATAGGAAGGGTGTTCAGGTCGTTTTTTTGGATACCCCAGGTTTTCATAAATCTCGAAAGTTATTGAACATAGCGATGAATGATGTCGTCGATTCCGTAATCGATGATGCGGATGTCGTATGTTTGTTGGTTTCTGCGGATCAGAAGGACCTGTCCATAGAGGAAGGGCTGATAAAAAGAATTGGCCTGTCCAAGTGCATACTCGTTATCAACAAGTCCGATCTAATAACCAAAGAGAAGTACGATGGGCTGGCTAAACGTTATAAAGAACTTTGGAGTGTTCAGGAGATTATCATTCTTTCAGCAGTCAGGGGGGATGGCGTGGATGTCCTCGTCGATTCCCTTGTGGAGCGGCTACCTGAAGGGCCTGCATATTTCCCGGATGATGTTTTTACCGATAGATCTGTGCGTTTTTTGGCTGCTGAGCTCATCAGGGAGCAGCTCTTTCTTCAGATGCAGCAGGAGATACCTTATTCCACAGCTATTGAAATCGAGGATTTCAAGGATCCAACAGAGGATGATCTGATCACGAGGATTACCGCTTCAATAGTGGTGGAAAAGGCTTCACAGAAGGCAATGATCATAGGTAAAGGTGGTAAAAGAATTAAGCAGATAGGTACCGAAGCTAGAAAAAAGATAGAGGAGCTTGC
>JABGOS010000027.1:4499-5148 GCA_018645265.1 Deltaproteobacteria bacterium | reverse complement strand
GGGATTCTTGATTGCCACCACCTGCACCATTAATTGCTGCAATGTCTAACTCTTCAAGCCTTCCCTCATCCAAAGTGTCGACAAAGGAATCGATAATCATAATTACACGGGCCCAATCGCGAACTTCATGCTTCAATTGAGAGCTAAGTGCATCACGCGCTGCGATCACAACCATAGCGGTGTCAGATGCCTGCTGAACCAGAACATCATGAATAAAAGAAAGGGCATCTTCAACGCTCGCCAATACGTTTCGAACATCACCAACACCGCTTGCCAAATCGTCGGTGTCATACTTGATTCCATTTAATTTTTCATATATCTCGGCTACCTGCTCCATAACAAATTCAGGAATGATAATGGCTGAGTCACCGTTCAGCATCCTATCGATGTCATTCAGCATATCATTCACTTTCCACGCCTTAGGGAGTAAAGAATCGAGCGCTTCGTACTTAGTTTCCCAGCTAGCTACTGTCTCATCCGTTAGAGAGGCCACCTCTCCACCCAGAGCATCCAGGGCCTTTTCCAGGTCCTGGATAAAGGACATATATTCTCCTAAAACCGATACTGCTCTATTCAATGATCGTTTTTTACTTTTAATGTCCTCTACAAACTCACGATAATCATCCAAGCCTCCACCCTTTTTTGCAGA
>JABGOS010000027.1:3089-4399 GCA_018645265.1 Deltaproteobacteria bacterium | reverse complement strand
AGCGTCAGGTTTTGCAGAAGCGTCAGGTTTTGCAGAAGCGTCAGGTTTTGCAGAAGCGTCAGGTTTTGCAGAATCGTCAGGTCCCGACAGTTTGGCAATGAATGCAAAAACACCAGCAGGATCATAATCCCGGCCTTTCTTCTTGGCTTGATCCGCATCCCAAACCCGCGTACTGAAGACCGATAATGCCCCTACAGATTCGACTACCAACCCAGCAACATCAGGGTCCTCATCTCCAAACTTTTTAAGAACCGCGAGTAAATCTATATGTGCATTAAAGGACTTGGGATACTTACTGTCCGGAGCAAATTTCGCCGTATATAGACCAACCTTCTCAGTAGCATTTAGCCATTGATTTGCTAGTTCCTCAAGATTGTTAATTTCAGCCGCAAGAACTATTATGTCATTTATATATTGCTCTTTCTCTGCATGAATCTCGGGTATATCTTTCACTCCCCTCGCACTCTTTATAAGTTTCTTTATGTAACCCCTAAGTGGCCTCGCATGCGGTATCATTGTAGCGAGATCCGACTTAATAGCTTGCAGCTTTTCATCCCACTCACGTGACAGATCCCTCGCTCGCAGTTTGCACGCTAAAGATACATCCGCTTCCTCTAAAATTCCCTCAGGCACAAAGTTATTTCCAAAGATATCTATAAACGCCACTCTTCTATCATCGTCTGAAAGAGGTTTAAGAGACTGAGTTAGTGGTAAATCCCCCGCTACTGTAGAACTTGTAGCACTTGCTGCGACGCTGGCTGCATCAGCCGCAGTACTCGTTGCAGGGACAGAGGCGGCAACGACATCACCAGCAGGTGCTGCTGGCACATCGCCACCCTTATCCGCGGGAGGTGGTGTGCCACCGGTTGGATCAGTATCATCGTCAGGTAAATTTGGTGTTTTCTCTGCAACGCGACTCATCTCTACGAGCGCATCCAGATTCGCAAGCATACCCGAAATAGCCTCATCAATATTATACTGCATCATCGTTACTGACCGATGGTAAGCTTCGAGCTGTGGTCCGATTTTTTCGTACTCATCCAATGCAGGCTGCTTCGCCTCACCATCAACACCCTCGAGCCCCTCAAAAGCTTCCTTCCATTCGGAGAGGGCATCTCCCATCACGTCTATTTCACCGGTCAGCGTCTGAAAAGATGCAATGGGGTCGGCGTCCGGCTTCGCAGCTGCCTCCACCAGAGCTCTAAAATTATCCACCTTACCAGCCAGTTTATCGGTTACTGGCGTAGATAGTGCTGTAGTTCCATCGGTTGAGGCAGCAACAGGTGCGGCAGCTTCTTCAACCGGTGCCA
>JABGOS010000027.1:0-2989 GCA_018645265.1 Deltaproteobacteria bacterium | reverse complement strand
CGACCTCTTCAACAGGTGCTGCAATTTCATCAGCAGCTGCGGCAGCTTCTTCAACCGGTGCCACGACCTCTTCAACAGGTGCTGCAATTTCATCAGCAGCTGCGGCAGCTTCTTCAACAACCGGCGCAGCTTCTACTTCATCCGCAACAACTTCGTCAGCGGGCTCTGCAACTACAGGAGCAGGAGCAGCTTCAAGTCCTTCCGCTGCGGGTGCTACATCAGTTGCGATCGCACCCGCATCAATTGCTGCACCGCTATCAACTTCAGGAAATGCTGCACCTGCACTACCCTCTGTATCATCGCTGCCAGCCTGACCTTCCTCCACACTCGTCGTTGGCAGAACAAGCGTCGTAACATCTGCAACCCTAAGTGATTCAATAACCCCTTCAAGTAACGTCTGGGCATTTGTAGCATTTCTCCCAGCTTTCGTATCAGGTCCAAACATGTTGAGAATACCGCTTATAAGTTGTCCAATCGGACCATCACCCAGAGCAGCCTGCAAAGTATCAGCGGCCTCTCCTGTAACTTGAGCCACAGCCCGCTTCAACCTACGGACTCCTTCTTCAGCTGCGCTGAGACGCCCTTCCATAGCTTTAATTTTCTCAGCAGACTCAGCTTCTTTTCTTCGAAGAATGCCCTGCATATCTCTGATACTTTCCGCTGCAAACTCTTCTTCACCTTCCAACGTTTTTATTCTCGCATCCTTCGCGGCGATCTGATCCTCAATTTCGGCCAAATCCGCTCCCAAAGCCTCAATCTCAACACTTACCGATTTCAACTCACCCTCGGCTACTGCAAGAGCTTCCAAATGTTGAGCGGCATCACCCTTTGCGGCTTCCAGTTCTTCGGTCAGTGACGCAACTCGCGCTTCCTTTTCCTTTAGAGCAGCATCGAGCCCTCTGATTTCTCCTTCAAGCTTTGCAAATTGTCCTGCAATGACTTGCATTGAATCCAGCGCGCCTTGCGCTGCATCGCTACCTACCGGTGCTGCAGCTTGAGCTTCAACACCTTCTATCTCTCTGATCAAAGCGGCAACATCTTCCCTTATTTGACCTACTGTCTTACCCTGGTCAGATCTTCCCAGCCCTTGCAGAGCTCCATAGTGCATAATGAGAGATCTCAAGCTCTGTGTAATTACATCATCACCATCCTGTTTAATCTCAAGAGACTTATATCCATCCACCTGAGTCAAATTTGTTGTGAATTTATCTACATTACCTTCTAGAATCTCAATAACGTAAGATGTGAATAAAAGAAGCAACCCATGCTTATTTGGATTCTCAATTTTATTTACCCTAACTTTCGTCCCAACCTTTACACCCTTCGGCATCTTAACTTCGATAATACCATCCGCTCTTCGTGAAACACTAGGTAACTCGATTCCCTTATTACCACCACCACCGACTGGAGGTACTACCCCAGCAGCCACCATAGCGGATGACATGCCATACGTGGAAGAAGCGGATGTGGCTGCACCTAACTGTGATGCAAGAACCGCTAAACCGATTGCAAGCTTATCCTCATGACCGGCAAGCACCACCGATACATCCGCAGCCTTAAGGACTACACTATTCTTCCAACCGATAAGTCTGGCTTTTGCGGAAGCGGCGCCAGCGCTCAGCCTCTGGCGAAATGTTCGTGTCGCAGATCCCACTTCATGCATCAACACGGATCCCGTTGGCGCAACCGGTTGCATCATCGCTGGAAAGGTCACCGTCGATCCATGACCGAAAGCTCCAAATCCACCAAAGGATGATGAAGTATCCGCGACACTTGGCTGCACACCAGTTTGTACAGATGCTCCGTTCGCAAAGGCATTAAAGGTAGTAGATGCACCAAGACTCGCTTGACCAAAATAATTTCCGCCGCCCGCCAAAAATGGATTGGCCATGACGCCAACATTTCCGCCACAAAACATATTTTTCCTCCTAACCCCCTTGAAGATAACTACTGATTCCTTATCGGCCCGCGGCAGAAAGAGTTGCGTATTTTTTACTACGTTTTTTAAGAAAAATAGCCCTGACACATAGGCAGAACCTATTGAAATATAAGGATTAATAGTTTAGTAAATTACTTACTACTGAGCTGCCCAGCATTTGAAAACAAGATGCTTAACAGGGCAGCTGACACAGGACACAAAAAAGCGGGGTACCGATACAATTATCGACACCCCGCATGGGCCTGGGAAATGGAGCCCTTATTGTGTTCTTATCAAAATGCCGTAGCTACCTCC
Source organism: Deltaproteobacteria bacterium (assembly GCA_018645265.1). Classification (GTDB taxonomy): domain Bacteria; phylum UBA10199; class UBA10199; order 2-02-FULL-44-16; family JAAZCA01; genus JABGOS01. Next base: position 756 of record JABGOS010000027.1, on the reverse strand, counting down.
ATCCGATGAACCCTGTAGCGTCATCTCGTTAGGAAGTGACGTTATATTATAGAACTTTACTGCAGCCGAATCGACGTTTGAAGTATGATAGCCGTAATATTGGTTCAAGTTAACACCGGTCAACTCGGTTCCGCGATTATCATCAGCTGAACAATCGAGACAAACACCCTCCCAATTTCCAGTAAGCGAACTTCTTACACGATCACGATATATATACCTGGCGTCCTGACTGATACCCCTGTTCGTCATCGCAAGTGCGACCGTCCAGCGAGCCATCATCTCAGAAAAACCATCCATATCCGATTGTCCCTGAAACGCCGCTTCGAGATTAGCAACACCCCTTTTAGATGTTTGAATGAGATCTCTCAGGAAGGCATCGCTATCCGATGCTTGCTCATAGAGATACCTGAGGAATAGATATACGCCTCCGCGCTCCATCAAGTTTGGTGAGCTCTGTGTAACCACTCCATATGTCGAAGGGCTCGAGAGAAACATCCCATACCTGGATGGGTTTTCAACTCCAACTCCAAAACGATCTTCTATGAAGTGTGATGCGCCCTCATTCAGCCAATTCTCTTCAGGTGAGCCATCATTTACAAAAACATGCTGGTTGTAGCTGATCGCGTGCTGAAGCTCATGCGGAAGAACGGCTGGGAGCAGGTTCGACATAGAGAATGAATGCGATATCGTGGTTCCATAATATCCACTCGGATCCGGAACCATCGTATAAATTACCTCCCTCTCATTTGAAACTGG
>JABGOS010000028.1 GCA_018645265.1 Deltaproteobacteria bacterium | reverse complement strand
AGTTCAGTTTTATAATGGTAAATTCTTGAAATACTCTTTCATAGCGCTGGTGTATTTAAAATGTATCACACGCTGATTGTATCCTAGGGTGTGTTCTGCGATTGTGTAATAATTACAGTATATTATAGATCTGTAGATGTTGCGATTTTTTGCGCGATTACGCAACTTTAGGCCTATCTCCTGCCGAAAATACTATTAAGATAATCCCGTTAAAAATGTGCGTTATATGGAGATCTGAATGGTTCAAAAAGTCCCAGCTGAATTTAAACCTGAATGCGCCCTGTCAAAGGATTCCATAACGACCTATGACACGGATCATCCCGAGAATCATCCTGGATTCGATCAATGCGTGCTGGAAGAAACACACCTCAGTCCATTGGATCCTGGGACGATGCAGATGATCGATGATATCGATCCAACCTCACTCGGCGATGCGGATGGTGACGGCTATCTTGAGGTGTCGGCAGAGGTGATGGCTGAGGTTCAGGAGTTGGATGGATCAGGTAAGACCTATCAGTTGGCTCCATTTTTTTCAGATGCTGAGGAAAAAGAGCCGGTATTGATGGAGAAAATTAAGGCTGTAGGAGAGGTAGCGTTGGATGTGGCTCAATGGTTTTTACCTATAACTTTTGGTAAGCTCTCCGATGAGAAACGTCTCGATGGACTTCCCGAGGGATTAAAGGATGCGACAAGGTTTCATCACTTTGAGGCCGCGAGGGATTATTTTTCAAATAAACTAGAAGGATTGATGAGGCGGGGAAGGTTTTTGGATATTCGCGATGATCTCGCCCGCCATCTCTCTGCAAGCGCTATGCACAGCGGTATCAATCTCGATGATGATGTTCGGTTAAACGATGAAACTGGATTGTCCGTTCATAAGAGCGGTCGACTTCGTTTCGACTGTGGTATGTATACACAGCTTGCGCATTCCGATCTGCAGGATGTTCCGGGGCTTACTTTTACTTACGTCGCCCTGGAGAATGGTGATGGGAATACCTTTTCCAGACATCCTTTTTTTAGGGAAGCCGCTCAGACCCTCTTACCGGAGTGTAAGGGTAGCGATGATGCTTGCTTGGGTGTTGCGGAGATGGCCAGCAGCGCAATATTCGCTTGTAGTTTGGATGAGGGGTGCGATGTTCAAGATATTCAATGCGATGCTGTAAGCGTGCGCGACAAATATAGGTCAAAGGTAATACCGCCCTATTGGAATTTGAGTGAGTCCTATAAACGTTCAAGTATCAAGAAGGGTGAAAAGCCTGATTCAAGCAAGGTAGGCGACTGGGTAGATCGCAGGGGATTTACTTGGATTCGTAAACCCTGGGAGTATCAAGGTGAGATAGTCAAATGTTACGTGGATGATCTTAATGTTGTTCATGATAGGGTATCCCGGGATAGCAGTTTTGTGTTTATGTCGCCAGGTCTGCCCGTAAAGTATACTCCAAATCAATATGAAGATGACTATGATGTGTTGCGTGGTCTTGAAGAGGCATACGCTATCTACGTTCCGCCATCCTTATCTGGGAAGGCTATTGAGCTAAATGAAGTTAAAGCTATAGCTTATGGTGATGATGAGGTTCCTGACCCACCCAGTGCTCCTACAAATGATGGTGATGGTAACCATGTCGTTCTTCTTATAAGCCATGGCAATCGACATCTGCTCGTGGATAACTATCGTGTGACAGGTTTTGTGGAGGATAATCCCCTAGATGAAATTCGTTTTATGTATGACGGGGAATATCAGAACTTCTCCTACAGCGATGCTATTGATGGTGAATATGAAGAGTTCTAATTCCTTGTAATCGCATTATTCCTGATATAAAAACTCATCATCATGACACATTTTAATTGCGATGGTGTGCGTATCTATTACGAAGTCCATGGCGAAGGGCGGCCGCTCCTCTTTATCAACGGTTTGGCTGGGGATACGAGGCAATGGGAGTTCATGCTTTCACATCTCACGTCCTCCTTTCAATGTATCATATACGATATGCGCTGTGCCGGCAGGAGTGATAAGCCTGATGAAGAGGTGACTGTTGCTGTTTATGTAGAGGAGGCGCTGGCCCTTCTTCATCATCTTGATATCAAAAAAGCCGATATTCTGGGTTTTTCCTTAGGGGGAATGATCGCGATGGAATTTGCGATGACTCATCCTGAGGTCGTCGACAATCTGATCCTTCTATCGACGATGCCTTATTTTAAGGGTCCATATCCGATACCCGACACAGTTTTGAAGATGATGAACAGGACTGATGTCTGTCCTGATCTTTTATCGGAAGTATATGAAACGATATTTGGACACGACTACAAGGGTAGGGTCTCTGCAGATGATTTTATAAGCTTTCGTCTGAAAGATGATATGCCACAGCCGGCTGATGCATATCTCAATCAGCTCAAGTCGGCTACGAAGCACGATATGTGTTATCGAATTAAGGATGGGGTTAAATCTCCGACAATAATTTGCGCAGGGGACGACGATCATCTCATTCCCCCTGAAAATGCCAAGTGGTTGCAGGAGAACATAGACGATGCAAAATTGTTTATGTTCGAAGGTGCTGGTCATATGTTACCGATAGAGGTGCCTGAAAAGATAGCTCGTATGATCCAGGAGAATATCTGAATGTGATTGAAAAAGTGTCCGACACTATTATTATTGAATGAAGGTGTGGAATCAACGGGTGTCGTATAATATCCTGTTGATATATTATATATTGCAAAATTATTGAGATAGACGGAGAATTCCTGTGGATAGTTAATCTGGGCTGTCAGCGACAGGATACATAGATGATTAATGATCTTCCGACAATTCGCATGTTTTTTTATCCCCTTCTTAGAGCAGGAAAAAATGTAATCAATATTCAATATTTTAAGATTAATAGGCTGAGTGGCTAAAACTGGCTAATATGCCCGAATGGGCATTTTATAAAGAGGCGATGGAAATGTTGAAACTCCTACAAAAAGCGGTGGAACAAAGTAGCGAGGGGATAGCTATCATTTACCCATCGGGTGAGATAATATTTTCCAACAGTTCCTTTGCCAGGATGCACGGATATTCTCCAGAGGAACTCGTCGGAAAAAATGTATCAATATTTCATACGCCGGATCAGGTGCCTGATGTTGAAAGGATAAATAGACAATTGCATGAAGAGGGTGTTTTTAAAGGGCCGGTGTGGCACGCGAGGCGAGATGGTTCGCCCTTCCTTGGTATGATGCATAACTCTGTGGTTCGGGACGATGAGGGCAAGGTCATTGCGCTTGTAGGTATTCTTAGAGATATCTCTGTACAGGTGGAGGCTGACAATGAGCTAAAAAGGGCTGAGGAGCGTTTTAGACAGGTGGCTAGCAATGCTGGGGAATGGATATGGGAAGTTGATGCCAATGGATTGTATCTTTATTCAAGTCCAGCAGTACTAGAGATGCTTGGGTACGAACCGGAAGAGCTTGTTCAGAAAATGCATTTTTATGACCTGTTTAGGGCAGATTTAAGGGAGGATTACAGAAAAACAGCATTCGAATCTTTTGCCAGAAAAGAAAATATTAAAAACTTTGTTAATCAAAATACACATAAGAATGGCAAGTTTGTTTATTTGGAAACGAGTTGTTCGCCGGTTTTAGATGCTGAAGGAAAACTTCTTGGGTATAGGGGGGCGGATACAAATATCACGGAGCGCGTTGAGGCGGATGCAGCGCTACGCAGTGAACAGTTACTCAATAAGGAATACATTGATAGTTTGCCAGGTCTTTTCTACGTGTTTGATGAAAAGCGCTTTGTTAGATGGAATGAGCAGTGGAAGAAAGTTTCAGGCTATTCATCGGATGAATTAAGCAAAATGTATGGTCCAGATTTTTTCGAAGGTACTGACAGGACGCTTATAGAGAATGCAATGCATAAGGTATTTCTTGAGGGTGTTGCTGGAGTGGAAGCGGAATTTATTACTAAGGATGGTAAACGTATCCCCTACTATTTTACTGGGCTGCGTAAAGAGTTTGATGGCAAGCCTTATTTGGTTGGTCTTGGCATAGATATTACCGATCGTAAGAAAGCTGAAATGGAATTGCTCAGAGTCAAGGAAGGGCTGGAAGATAGGGTTTGGCAGCGTACCGAGGAACTTAGTATAAAGGTAGATGAGCTGGAGCGCTTTAGGGAGGCTACGATCAATCGTGAGTTCAGGATAAAAGAATTACTGAATGAGCTGGACTCGCTGAGGGATAAATTAAAGGAAAAGTAGGGATGCCCAAACGTGATATGAAAATGTTGATAGTCGGTGCCGGTCAGGGGGGTGTTGCGCTTATTGGCCTTTTTTTGAGGAGCGGTAGGGTTGATTCCATAGTCGGGGTGGTTGATAGGGATATGAATGCTCCCGGTATAGCTTTAGCGCAGGAGTTAGGGATTGCGGTGTCTACAAACTTCAGAGACTTTTTGGGAATAGAAGGGCTCTATGAAATAATCAATGTTACGGGAAGGGAGGATGTCCAACTTGAGCTTCTGGAGTCCCAGCCTGCAGGTGTAGAGGTGGTAGGCGGACATAGTGCAAAGATGCTGTGGGATTTGATTGATGAACATGAAAAAATTGAGAATGAACTTCAAGAAAGCAGGAAAACTTTACAGCGTGCCTACGATGGTATGGATCAAAAGGTCCGAGAAAGAACATTTGAACTAAAGCATGAAATGGACGATCGCATGGATGCTGAACGTAGGGTGGAACACCTGAACAAGGTGTTGCGCGCCATACGATCTGTCAGTCAGCTAATAATCAAAGAGAATAATAGAGATCATTTGGTTCAGGAGATATGTAATATCCTTGTCGAGACGCGCGGATATCTTATAGCGTGGATAGCCTTAATAGACGAAACTGCTGGAGAGCCATATGTTGTTTCGGCAGCAGTTGATAGACCTGTTAAATCAGCTGTGAGTTTAATCAAGAGCGGTGACTATCCCCCATGTTATACTGAGACCCTTTCAGATAGTGGACTTATTTATTTTCAGGATGTATCTGTAAGTTGTAAAAAATGTGTCTTGTCTGAGGAATATTGCGGTGGTGGAAGGTTATGTATAAGAATCGAATATGGAGAGCAGGTTTATGGTATTTTGGTTGTAGCCCTTCCAGGCGAATATGCGATCGATATTGAGGAACAAGAGCTTTTTGTAGAGATGGCTGGTGATATTGCATACGCTCTT
>JABGOS010000141.1 GCA_018645265.1 Deltaproteobacteria bacterium | reverse complement strand
TCATTTAAGAAACTGGAGGATAAAATGTTAAACATTGATTTCACTAACCTCATGTCAGAAGTCGTAGGCAAGGAGGATGGAATAACCAATGCAGATTTAAACAACCTAACGGATAGATCAGGCGCCGCACACTCTAAGATTCAGGAATGGCGAAAGACCGAGGACGCGATCTTCTACGATTACGTATTCCGCGATGACATATTCGGAAACATGCAAGAGGTAGCTGACAAGACGGCCAGTGAGTTTGATAACGTTGTAGTCCTTGGCATCGGAGGATCGGCGCTTGGACTTCGATGCGCAGCGCAGGCTTTATTACCACCTTATTGGAATCTACTCGACTCATCAAAGCGCGGTGGAAAACCCCGCCTCTTCGTATGTGACAATATCGACCCAGATACCTTTTCCGGCATGTTGAACCTTGTAGATATGAAGAAAACCTGCTTCACCATCATAAGTAAGTCCGGAAGGACAACTGAAACGGCATCCCAATTTCTCGTGGTACTTCAGAAATTAAAAAAGGAGTTGGGTGAAGATTGGAGAAAGAATGTCGTCATCATTACTGACCCAAAATCGGGAGAGCTGAGGCCAATGGTAGAAAAGGAGGGTCTCACCTCCTTTGAAATCTATCCGAAGCTCGGCGGCAGATTCTCAGTATTATCACCAGTGGGACTATTTCCTGCAGCTTGTGTCGGTATCGACATCAAGGGCTTGGTGCACGGAGCAAAGTGTATGGCCGAACGATGTGCTACAAATGAGTTTGGAGAGAACATCGCGTATCAGCTTGGTGGGTACCAGTATCTATTCGACGTTGAGAAGAGAAAGAATATCAGCGTCATGATGGCATACAGTGATGCACTGATGTTGGCTGCTGACTGGTATGCCCAACTATGGGCTGAAAGCCTTGGTAAATCTAAACTCGGCCAGACACCGGTGAAAGCGGTTGGCACTACTGATCAGCATTCCCAGGTACAGCTCTACATGGATGGTCCGGATGACAAGGTTTTTAATTTTCTGGCTCTGGAATCATTCAACGATGCCGATGCAACACGAATCGAGAATCCTCCGGAAGCGTTCAGCTACATCGACGGAAAGAACATGGGCATCATATTGAATGCCGAACGGATTGCTACCACCAACGCCCTAGCCCAGATGAAGCGACCAAACCTCACCGTCACTTTTCCAACCGTCGACGCTTCCCATCTAGGTGAATTTTTCATGCTCTACGAGCTGGCAACCGCCTACGCTGGAGCACTCTATGGCATAGACCCTTTCAACCAACCGGGCGTGGAGCTTGGAAAGAAATTGACCAAAGAAATTCTCCTCGGTTCCTAAACACCGGGAGTGCAACTTTGTATTTTTAACAAATATTATCGGTAGGGGGAAAGATGCCGAACATACGCCTCAGATGGCGCATATTACTAACAGCGGCTTCATCGGTTTTATATTTCCTAGCATTCGTAGGATTTGATCAATGGTATCTAGCATGGATCTGCTTAGTCCCTCTTCTCTTTGCCCTTGAAGGACTCACACCTAAGAAGGGTTTTTTATTAGGATGGCTATTTGGCATTATAGCGCTCACAGGGGGGTTCTACTGGGTAGCATATACTATCCACGTATTCGCCTTCATGCCATGGTTTGCATCCGGAATTGGATGTGTACTCTTAAGCTTACTACAAGGAACGGAATTCGCACTCTTCGCACTGCTTTACACATGGCTTAGACAGCGCACAAAACTCAGTCCCGTCCTCATCGGAACCATCGCCTTCGTGGCCGCTGAATTTATATCGCCACAGCTGTTTCCTCATTACTTCGGAGCTTCACAATATTTACAGCTCAAACTGATACAGATAAGCGACATCACCGGCGTTATAGGAGTTACAGCGCTCATTGCCCTTGTCAATACAGCCATCTATCAGGCGACAAGCTCCTATATTTTTGACAAAACGATAAAATGGAAACCAGTACTTACAGTGTCAGTCCTAATAGCAGCAGCTTTAATCTACGGCCATTTCAGAATCAAATCCATAGACTCTGATACAAGCGAATACCCTTCACTGCGTTTTGGAATTACCCAGGTAAACTTGGGAATTCGTGAAAAATCTTTAAATCCAGCAAAAGCTCGAAGACTGAATCAGGAGCAGACGATCATCTTGAAGGAGGCCGGGGCAGATATCGTCATATGGCCTGAAACAGCCATCAAGCAACCCATATTAAAAGAGGGGCAAACTAAGTTACAGGAAATAATCACTGGTGATATTCACATTCCAATAATGACCGGTGAATTTCTCGAAGGAAGGGGCAAACCATCTCCGATATACAATATCGCAGTGTTAGCCGATGAATATGGAGATATACTTGGAATATACAAAAAGCAGAAGCTACTGATGATGGGGGAATACATACCTTTCGGAAACACATTTCCTATACTGTATGATTGGATGCCATACGTAAGTCACATGACGCCTGGGGATTCTTATCAACCACTTAAGTTCAAAGGACACTCCTTGAGCGTCAACATATGCTATGAGGAAATCCTACCTAGATTCATAGGGAAGATGATGAAGTACAATCCCAACGTTATGGTCAACATAACGAATGATAACTGGTTTGGAAAAACCAGTGAACCTAAACAGCATCTCGCCCTATCAATCTTCCGCTCCGTTGAAAATCGCCGCTGGCTGGTTAGATCAACAAACACCGGCATCAGCGCTTTTGTAGATGCAACGGGACGGATCGTACAGCAAACACCGCTCATGGAACCCGCAATGCTCATTCAGGATGTACCGATGTTGAAGGGTAGAACCATCTACATGATATTCGGAGATTGGCTCGGCTGGCTATCGCTCTTCTCCATAGCTGCAGTCACCTTAACGAAACGGAGATCATCCCACTTGTAATGATGAGGTATAATAATCCTAAGACTATATGAATTGGTTAGTACTCCAGATTTCCTTCCATGATCGCTATAATCTCAGCACCTGAAAGGAATTGATCGAAGAGCTCATTGCCCGATGGATTTTCTGGAAGAGATGTTTCCATATGCATGGTTATCTCACCCTGACTCAATGGACTGATAGTAGTTATCTCAAGCTCTGGTACATCAAAGTCAACGAGGGCGGATATTCCAGATCGTATCTGCTCAGAGGTTATTTCACCGAGGGCGGCACGAATTCTGAACGACACGCCTGAAAGCGTAACCCTGGAACCATCGAACGTACCTTCAGCTTCAACGCCCTCGCTACCGTTGATAATGAGAGTGGCTGTAACTCCAGATGGGAGTTGAGGCACCTCTTCACTTCTTAAATACATAATAGCGAAAGGAAACTCATCCATGTACATCTTAACGGAACCACCACTGATATTCATTCGAACTGGTCCTGTAAGCTCCAGCAGCTGAGGTCCACCTGGCACCAGTTGAGGAATATCGATAGCAAAACCACCTGTATAACAGGCAACCCCATCACCCGGTTCACAGGAGGCGAAACCACCACCGGATTCATCCTCACCATCCGGACCTTCCTCCGCCTCACCTACCAGCTGAATATAAAAGATTCCTTCTTTTGGGTGATCATAAACCGCCTGAATTATAGACCTGTGAATCGCGTAAGCCTCATCCGCTTCCTCTTCCTCTTTAACCTTATCAGGATGGCTTGGAATCCATCGTTCATCTTCACCGGTAATCCAACCACCGTAGGATGCTTTCGTTGTTTCCAAATTTTTTGGAGTATACGTAACGGTCACGCTAAGGGCACTGCCTGGTGGAATAATAATGTCATCGGGCTCAACAACCATATTCCCAACTTCAATAGTATCTATCCTGAAATGACCTGCAGCATTCGACCCACGATCAAATGCAATTGCCCTTATATGCTGTTCCTTATCATTCGATGAATTAGCAAGAACAAATGTTTTCGTGCTACTATCGGTGATCTCTGTGAGGTCGAACGTCTCCGTCTGCCATCCGGAAAATTGAGTCTCCGAACTGCAAGCCGCGCAGGCTAGGACAACAACTAATATTAGAAAACGAAACCTCATCATGACCTCATTACAGAGTGTAATCTCACTTAAAATCAAGCACCGTTCAATACGCAACGGGCCACCGCACTGCAGCGCATCCGCTGTGAATTCTTTTTCGGCAAAAGAGCGAATATGTTGCGCACTTTCTGTTTAATATTAAGCCATAATATCATATAGTTACGAGGAGCCATCCATCCACTAAAAAAGGCTGCTCAATGGAGCAACCCTTTTCCTATAATCTACGTCGATATATACAGTTTAATTTCTACTAGGCCCTTTCCTGATAGTCGCCTGATTCAGTGCTGATCCTGATCGAATCGCCAACCTTAACAAATGGAGGCACCATAACCTCAAGCCCGGTTTCAACCTTACATTTCTTATATGAACCTGTAGCGGTCTGCTTCTTAAGTGTGCCTTCTGCTTCCACTACCTCTAAAACTACAGTCTGTGGCAGCTCGATACCTACCGGCTTTTCATCATGGAAGGTAACTTTCACATTCTGATTGGGAAGGATGAACTTGATAGCATCACCGAACATCTCATGATCCATCGCAATCTGTTCAAAGTTCTCCGTATTCATTAGATGGTATACTTCGCCATCATCATAAAGATACTGCATCTCATGTTCTTCCAAAAAAGCACGCTCTATCTTTTCGTCTGAGTTCCATCTACATGGAAAGGAGTTTCCAGTTTTAACATTACGAAGTGTTGCTGCCATGTGGGCTTTACCCTTACCTGGCGTAACGTGATCCGTTTTGAGAACCCTGCAAAGATCTCCATCGTGAATGATCATCATACCTATGCGCAATTTCGTTGCTACTATCATCTCTCCTCCTAAAACAGTTTAGAATTAACTGTTATTATTTTTTAACAAAATCGGCTACCTGACTTAGAGCTTCCTCAAGCTTCGATGCATCAACACCACCGCCCTGCGCAAAATCAGGTCTCCCTCCACCTTTACCACCTACGATCTCAGATATAGCCTTAATAATATTTCCAGCATGCACTTTCGGAGTTAAGTCCTTCGATACTGCAGCAATGAGCGCAACCTTTTCTTCAAGCTCCGACCCTAATACAACAACACCACTTTTCAATTTATCGCGATACTTCTCTGCCAACTCACCCAATATTTTTCTGTCGGGCACATCAATCGCTGCAGTTAGAACCTTAATTCCACCAACATCTTGAACTTTATCCATTAAATCTGCGGCTCCTGCAGAAGCGCCACTTGTCAGAGCTTTCTTCAAATCTTTTTCAAGTTTCGATACATGATCGGAAAGCCTCTTCACACGATCTACCAGCTCCGAGGGCTGAGCTTTGATGGATTTTGCTATCTCCAACCTTTCCTCCTGCATCCTGCTCACATACTCCTCAACCCCCCTACCGGTAACAGCCTCTATTCTTCTCACACCTGCA
>JABGOS010000124.1 GCA_018645265.1 Deltaproteobacteria bacterium | reverse complement strand
ATGAGATCCGCGTATCGAATCGCGTCTCCAACTGTGTTTATGTGTATCTGCTCCATTCTTATATGACCATCTTTCATTACAACATCCCCATCTCGTATCATGGGGGTTTCTATGCCGTTGGGATCTCCAAGTGCTTTCAGCGCTTGGCTGAAGAAAGTTCTGTAGTGGCTGTAGCTGGTCATTTCTGAAGGCATCTGCATTTCGGATCCGGTGTTGGTGGCAGTCGCCACAGCATACGGTTTTGCGGCAAATGTTATTGTGAGGTTGTCTAGCTTTGGTAGGGGGTTGCCGTTTTCGTCGGTTGGATTCTCAAGGTGTCTTCTGAAGTCGCCACCAAAGCAGGCGGAACCGCAGTTAAAGAAAAATGTGATCTCTGGATTTGCTGCTGCCAAGTCATATACCTGTTTCCATTTTAGCAGCTTATCTTCGTTAACTGTAGAATTATGTTCATAGTATTCATACAGTGCATCTGCCTTGGTTGTTATTTCATCAGGAGTCATTTTTTCAGCATACTCTGATTGCATATATTTAATCACTTCATCCCTATTGCCGTATTCTTCACAGGCGATTTTAAATTTCTGTATGAAGAGCCTGTCTATGCCTTTTGGATGTGGTACTTTTTTATACCCTTGAGAGTCGAATAGCATTCCACCACCCCTGGATGACGGTAGTCCATGTGAAGAAAGATCTACCATGATGTAGGTTACAGGTGGTTTGGCTTTTTTCATCTCTTGTATCTTCTTTTCTACTTCTTCTATGGGATTAGCCGTTTGTTTAGGCATGGCATCGCTGGTATCAATATCGTAGCCCTTTGAGGATAGAATTTTGGGTAGATGTTGTTGGGCTTCGATGTCGCGGCTTGGCGCGTCTAGCACTTTTTTTTCAACTTTGGGGCATAGGGCAATGTATGCAATTCTTTGATCTCTTGGAAGGTCGAAATCCTTTAATGCTGGAGCACCTTCCTCCTGACTTCTCCATTCGCTTTTGGCTCTTCGTGCAGTTTTTGCGAGCAATGATTTGTCGTATTTGATCATTGTATATATGACCTTGCTCTCTATAAGGGGGTTGGATGCTTTGCATAGGGATATAATTGACGTTTCATCAAGTTGTCTATCAACCATCTCCGATGTCTCTCTGTCCATTCGAGCACATTCTTTTTTGGCTTCTTCGAAAGTCATGGGTGGCTCACCATCACTGGCTCTCTTCTCGTTAGCCCATTCCATAAAACTTCTAATGTGGGCATCTGAACTCGTTGGCGGAGTGCTGGTGTGATCATATATATACCACTTCTCCCCATCTATTGTTATCTTAAGGGGGTATGGGCTTCCATCATCACATCTTTCGACCCCTTCCATCTTGAGAAGTTCCTCCATCAGAGCTCCAGACATATAACTCTTCTGATGATTGGGATCGATTTTCTCAATATTGCTATCCAGAGTTGAATAATGTTCTTGAAGTTCTGCAGCTTCGGAATCCGGTTTCGGTGATGTTCCCGGTTTGGCTAGTCTCTGCTTAATAAACTCCATTTTACCCCATCTTATCTGGGCACTCGTGAAGATAGCATTCTCATGGATCTTGTTGACATGCGTCATCAGCTCGTTCATTTCAACATAGCCATTGCCATCCAGGTCCATCTCTTTAACTTCGGTTTCAGATAATTCATCAGCCGACAATTTTGCATCGCCATCCGTATCGAGGCTGTCGAGTTTCTTCTCAAGTTCCTGAAAATTTGTGATTTTACTGAGATCTAAGGACATACTCCTCCCCCATTAGCGTTCGATGAAAGATGTATCTTATTCCTATTATTATCGGTTGTCAGACGGGGTGAAGTTGCTCTTAGGATGAATGTGATGTCATGGGTAAGGTGTTGATATAATAGCAGATTATGGTGTTATCTGGAAAATAATCGCATTTTTATCAATTTTTATATGTTAGGAAACCTCGGATGCGACTTTGTGCATAGAGTGTGCGCAGGGCGCGGTGAGGGGTTGAGTCCTGCCGGTAGAAAGGTATTGCTGAGCAATGGTTGATATTAGCAAGTCAATTGCTTGATCACATGCTTCAATGTTCCAAGGGTGTGATGGTAGGTGAATAACTAAAGAAGTTTTTCAGTGAATATTTTCTTTCTATCAAAATCCAGCCAATAGCGTATGGCTAAGCGGCGTATTTCCTGAAAGTATTCAGGTGTAAGATTGCCATATTTTGTTTTCGTCCTGATAATATCCTTTTTAATTCTATTTGTGACGCTGGACTTTAAATCGATACGCAGTTTCTGATTGTGATATGAAAATATCACCGCTGGATCTGTTGGTTTACTTGCAACCTCAATTGTACCCCTACCCAAAGAGGCGCCTGTCGAAACCTGTAGTCCATCATTTAAACAGCTCATTGGAGGTTGTGAGCCGATTAGGCTTTTCACATGCAGGTCATCAAGTCCGGCGCCAAGGAGCTCGCGAGCACGAATACCCATTTTTGCACCGAGTATGGAATATATGCCCAAATGTCTGTGGAGTTCATTCGTGAGTACAACGGTATTCCATTCTTCAATTCCATATTTGGAAATAATGGCATCGACGAATGGTCTAATATCCTTCTGAAAATCAGCTGGCTTATTGGGATATGATTCAAGGACTACAGGTGTTCGCATTGTATTATGTGTGCTGTGCGCCTCCCCTTTTGTATGGGCTAGAAGCGTAAAGGTGAACAGTGAAATAGAAAGTGTTAGCGAAGTGGCTACGCATTTTTTTATCAATTGTTGCATGGTGATGCCTCCTGTGTGCTGGAGGTGTTTGTTAAACGATATTATTGTGAGATGTCAATAATTCTAAAGTCAGCTTCGCAGCTTTAATGCCATCGTAATTTAATATTGATGTCAAAGCGTAGGTGAATATTGACTAAGAAGCGATTCTGAAATATTGGGTATCTATGAAAATATCCAAAATCTTCACGCCTGGTAAGACAGTAGCTATTGCGGTTGCTGTTATCATCATGACACTTTTGTTCGTAGTCCTGCCGTTGTCGCTAGGGTCAATTGCGAAAAATATTGTTATGGAATACGGCCCTGATGCAATAGGTGCGGATGTAGTGCTGAACCACGTCTATATATCGGCGCTTTCCGGGAAACTTAAGGCAACGGATCTGGAAATTGGCAATCCGAAGAGTTATGGGCGTGGTTTTTCAATTAAGGCTCCTAGTATAAAAGCCACAGCGAAGCCCTTTGCGGTTTTCCGAAAGGAGATTGTAATCGATAGCGTTGTGGTCGACAATATGCTCATCAATTACATCAAGGCCGGCAAGGCGGATAATATAGATGCGCTTCGTAGGAATGTCGATAAGAGCACCAGTGACTCATGGCTTATGAAGGATAGAAAATTCGTCATAAAAAGTCTCCTGCTCAAAAGTCCGCGCGTAATCTGGCATCCGCCTATAATTAAGAAATCCGTTACGTTCGATCTTCCCGATATACATATGACAAACGTTGGTGAGGGCGGGGCGCTCAGTTCGTCAGAGGTGATGTCGCTGATCATTTCAAAGATGCTTCCACCGGTTTCGAGGGCCATTTCGCTGAATGCCGAACAGTTAAAATCTGATACGGAGAATAAGGCGAGAAAGGTCGAAAGCAAAGTTAAGCAGTTTTTCAAAAGAAAATAACTCTATGTTTGCCCAGCGGTGTAATTGCGAATATGTTGGGGTAAGGCTGTGGCTTTCTCTCCCCAATTCCGTACCTAGCGACTCCATATTATAAGTAAGATAAAAAGTTCTCTATAGGCTTGAACAATAAAAAAGTTATTAAGAATAAATACTTGGCATTTATAAAGCTATATGTTTTATGCGTCGTCCCTGGTACGGTAATTGCACAACTGAAACGTTTAAATTCAATAGTTTAGGAGATTATTGATGAGAAGGATTGTGGTAATTCTGTTGTTTTTTGCGCTGTCTATCATAGCTGGGTGTGGCGGTGGCTCCTCTTCAGGGGATACATCTAGCGGTGCAACTGGTGGCGATTCTACATACGACGGCCAAGAGGTGAACGTGGCTGATATTGATGGCGAGACGGATGTCCCCGTTAGTTCATCTTTTGTGTACACCTTTGAGAAGGAGGTGGATACAGACACTGTGAACAGCACAACGTTCTTTATCGTGGAGGGTATGGATGTTTCTTCTAGTGTCAGCGTAAAGGGCGAATACTCTCACAATTTGTGTGTAGCTGAAGACGCGATTTCTGCATATATCCAGGTATGGCCACTTTATTCAATAATACAACCGACGGATGGGTTGACTGGGAATACGGAGTACACGGTGTGTATTGCTGATTCAATACAATACCTAGATGGCACCAGCTTTACAGGCGTATCCTTTTCATTTCAAACGGGCGAAGCAGGTGCCAACGATGGTAATAATGGTGGTGGCAATAACGAAAATATGAATGATGATGGAAATAACAACGCGCAGGTATATGAGAGCTGTACGACGAGTGAAGTGTTCAGCGTGATGCCGGTGGCGCTGGATGATATCGATTACATTATTCCTCTTGGAGCGGCAAATCCAGGTAGCGGTCATACATTCCCAGTTGATCATATCTATTTTAAGCCGACCGATGAAGCCGCCGGCTTTGAACTGGTATCTCCCGGTGACATTATCATAACAAAAGTTGATAGGGTTGATTATCCTGGTGACGCTGAAGACTATTCTGTGCATTTTGTAGCGTGCAATGAAATAAGCGGTTCATGGATGCATATCGATGAATTATCAGAAGATCTTCTATCTCAGTTGGAATTTTCGGAAAGCAATTGTTCTTCATATAATTATGGAATAGGTCTCGTCACAGCATGTTATACCAATTCACTCAATGTGAAGCTGAGCGCTGACGATAGCATCGGCTCTACAGATGGTATGTTTGATTTTACACTTTTTGATACGCGAGTTGAGTTGGATATTTTAAATGTAGCTTATGGTATAGAATCTGGAATAAAGAAGTATAATACCGTATGTCCTCTCGATTATTTCACTTCAGCATGCAAATCTCAGATGGAGGGGCTGTTAGGGTCTGGAGATTACAGGCGGCTTGAGCCTCCAATTTGCGGAACGATTGATGTTGATGAACCGGGTGCTGTACAGGGTAGGTGGTTTATGCCTGGTGAGGATGAGTCTGATGAGACGCGTCATGTAGGTTTGCTGCCGGACAATGTGTTTCCCTCTCGATTGGGAGTGGTCAGCGTAGGTGTTTTTTCTGGCGTGCCTAATGTGTCGAGCGATTATTTGGAATTCTATGTTGATTTTCAGAGTGCCTCAGATCATGTGGATGTACCTTTTGATGAAGTTTCAAATGATGGGCAGATCTATTGTTATGAGGGGTTGCTCGCTCAATATCACGAACTGGATTCCGCAATACCATCGAAGATCTTCATAATTCAACTGACATCGGATACGACACTCAGATTGGAAGCCATTGACGGATCATCCTGCTCTGGCAGTGAAACCTTTTCTCAGAATGTCGTGGAGTTGAACAG
>JABGOS010000076.1 GCA_018645265.1 Deltaproteobacteria bacterium | reverse complement strand
CTGAAGTCTTTTCTGTTTCGACAGGAGCTGCAACCGGTGTTTCAGCAGGAGCTGCAACCGGTGTTTCAGCAGGAGCTGCAACCTTTTGCTCCGCCAATTCTTTCTTCACCTCAGTGGTGACGGCAGCAGCAGCATACGGTTTTGCGGCAACTGCAGCTGTCATCTCCTCTACAGGAGCATCCTCACCGCGAGCTACTATCTCGGCGAGCCTGGCTTCAATGTCTACGTTCTCATTCTTTACCACCGTGAGAAACCTGAGAACATTTTCGTCGATCCTCAAGCCCTTTTCCATTTCATTCACTACATTTCCCTCAGCAGTGAAGTCGATGCAGGTATAATACCCCTTCGTCTGCTTCTTGATAGCATAGGTCATGCTTTTTTTGCCCAAACTCTTCGCAAAAAACAGCTTGCCATTGTGTTTCTCGATCAACGAAGCGATCTTATCGTTGATCTTTGTTTGATCAGCATCAGTAATGTTAGGTTGTGTGATTAGTACGGTTTCGTACTCTCTCATATGACCTCCCTTTGGTTCTTTCCAGAAGCCCCAGGACTATCCCGGGACTAAGGAGTTATTGAATTATTTATATTTTAATGAAACTCTTGTTGTGCCTCTTTTAATCCTTTTTCGATTAAGGTTTTTATAGCATCTGAACCATTCTTCATTAGCTTCTCTGATACCTCACGCTCATCCTCGGAAAATGGATGCAAAACGTAATCAGCTGTATCGATCATTTCAGGAGGTCTTCCAACCCCCAACCGAACTCTGTAGAAATCATTTCCGCCCAGGTTATCGACTATCGATCGTATGCCGTTGTGACCTCCGTGGCCGGCCTGATAAGCTACTTTCAGCTTTCCCAATTCGATATCCACATCATCATGGACCACAATTAAATCATCATGAGGAAGCTTATAGTATCCAAGCAACGGCTGCACCGCATCCCCCGACAGATTCATAAAGGTTTGCGGCTTTGCTAACAAAAGTTTTTCGCCTTTCAATGAGCCTTGCCCAACCAGGGCACCAAACGATCGCTTTCCGATCTCTATATTCAGTTCTTCCGCCAACAGATCGACAGATCCGAATCCTACATTGTGTCGATGCGAGGCATATTTCCGACCTGGATTTCCAAGTCCAACGATAAGCTTCACAGCTATTCCTTCTTTTCCTCAGGCTTCGTCTCAGCACCTTCAGCAGGAGCTGCGCCTTCAGCAGGAGCTGCACCCTCAACACCCTCAGCAAGAGCTACACCCTCAGCACCTTCAGCAGGAACTGCAACCGTCTCCTCGACCTTGGTCGGGGGAACTACAGCTGCTATCGTATAATTTCCTACGTGAGGAAATTCTACGCCCTCAGGCAAGTTGATTTCATTGGCGTGAAAACTGTCACCAATATTAAGCCCTGTGATGTCGATCTCTATCTTCGAAGGAATTTTATCCGGCAGCGCCGCAATATGAAGCGTACGACGCATCTGTTCAAGAACTCCGCCCTCTTTCACACCTATCGATTGTCCAACGAGGTCAATCGGCACTTCGATTTCAAGCTTATCCGTCATCGTGATAGCCTGAAAATCGATATGTGTGAATTTGCGCTTGAAAGGATCAGCTTGATAATCACGAATAAGCGCCATACCTGAATCACCGCCTGCGATCGAAAGATCGACCATGACGTTCATGCCGGCTTCGCCCTTCACGAGTTTTTCCATTTCAAGCCAATCAACAGATATCGGCATCGGATCCACGCTCTTCCCGTAAAGTACCGCTGGTATCCTCTTATCAGAGCGAAGACGCCGTGAAACACCTTTTCCTCGTTCTCTTTTTTCAGCTGTCAGTGCTACCTTCTTCATTTCTTTCCTCCTTGAAACTTCTTTCATTTCCAATGTTGAAGTACGAAGTATGAGATATGAGATAAGATAAATTCTTAACAATCTTACCTCTTATTTCATACTTCCTACATCATGATTTCAAAATTAAACAAACAACAGTGATACCGAATCAGCACAATGAATTCTCCTGATAGCTTCACCCAACAGGCCCGCAACAGAGAGAACCTTGATCTTTTCACATCCCTTAGCATTATCAGAGAGTGGTATGGTATCTGTAACGACGACCTCGCCGATTACGGATTCCTCAATCCTACTGATTGCTGGCCCTGAAAGAACTGGATGCGTAACACATGCGCAGACTCCCGTAGCACCATTATTCATCAACGCCTCAGCGGCTTTTACCATTGACCCACCGGTATCGATTATATCATCGATGATAACCGCATGAAGTCCATCGACATCACCAATTACATGCATAACTTCACTCTCGTTTGGTTTTGATCTTCTTTTATCGATCATAGCCATCGGAGACTTTAGGAGCTTAGCAAATGAACGCGCTCTCTCCGCACCACCTGCATCAGGAGACACGACAACCACATTCTCTTTACTGAACCTCTCTTTCAAATATTCAATCAGCACAGGCTTGGCGAACAAGTGATCCACCGGAATATTGAAAAAGCCCTGAATCTGACCTGCGTGAAGATCCATAGTCAAAACACGATCTGCACCGGCTGCCGTAAGAAGATCCGCCACCAGCTTTGAGCTAATCGGAGTTCTAGGACTTACCTTTCTATCCTGCCTTGCATAACCATAGTAAGGTATGACCGCGTTGATGCGATCCGCAGAAGCACGCTTCAGCGCATCGATAATCACCAGCAACTCCATGAGATGCTCATTAGCTGGAGAAGATGTTGGCTGAATGACATATACATCGGCGCCACGTACATTGTCCTTAACCTCAACCCATGTCTCACTATCAGAAAAACGGGTTACAGTAGCATCACTGACTGTCGTATTAAGAGAGGATGCTATTGCTTCAGCAAGCTCTCTATTAGCGTTTCCAGTAATGAGTTTAATATCATTGTTGCCAAACATTTAATCTCCAATTGTTATTTTAATCGGACACTTCCAAGCCAGGGATACACACCAAACAAACCTTACAAATGCGAGGTGAGTCGAGCTGCTGGGGCGGGAGGATTCGAACCTCCGAATGCCAGAACCAAAATCTGGTGACTTACCACTTGTCGACGCCCCAATAAACTACCTGAAGAATTATGAACTATTCTTTCGGTTGTTCTTCCTCTTGGGTCTTTCCCTCTTCATTCGAAGACTCTTCGCCACCCTTTGCAGCCTGATACGCATCGAGAACTTTTGATTCAATTGCGTTACGCATCTCACTGTTCAGTGGATGGGCAGTATCTCTATACGTCCCATCCTTGCGCTTCTTAGATGGCATTGCCACGAACAATCCGTTCGTTCCGGAAATGATCTTCAGATCACGAACGACGAAACAATCATCGAACGTAATCGTAGCGTAGCCTTTTAACTTCTCCTCTTCGACTGGGAATACGCGAACATCGGTGATCTCCATAACCACCCCCTCTATGTTTTAACCAAGTTGCCAGAAAAAATACCTTCAGCAGCGAAAAACCTACAGTTATTCTTCGGCATCGCTGTTAAAGCTTCGTCGCGTAATATTCTATTTTCAAACACACCAAAGACGGTCGGTCCGCTCCCTGACATCAACGCACCAGCCGCCCCGAATTTCATAAGCATATCCTTGATCCTTGCGATCTCAGAAAATGACTCGATGGTAACAACTTCCAAATCATTGTGGAGATTCAACAAAACATCGCTAAATGCCTGAAATTGTGGGCGGACCCTAGCATCGGACCTATTTTGAGTCAACTCCAAATCAATTTGCTGGTAAACCCAGGGTGTCGATACCGCAAAATTGGGATTTATCAGCAAAAACGATAAGTTAGGGAAGGAAGTATAAGGTGTTACTATATCCCCTATACCCTCTACATAGGCTGGAGCCTGATAGCAGAAGAAGGGCACATCGGCACCCAGCTTCACACCTAGCCCTGCCAGTTGATCAGGACTCCAACCTGTACCCCACAGATCGTTGAGCCCGATCAATACCGAGGCAGCATCCGACGACCCACCTCCAAGACCTGCCGCTACAGGAATTCGCTTTTTGAGATCGATTCTCACGCCATCCTTGATACAGGCCGCCTCCTTGAAGGCAACGGCAGCCCGATATGCGAGATTCTTTTCCCCCAGCATCCCATCATCACTTTGACCATCGACTGATATCTCAATCCCGGATGGAATAGAGGTGAGCGTAAGCTCATCTGCCAGGGATAAGGGTACCATCACCATTTCAAGATCGTGGTAGCCATTAGGTCTTTTCCCAATAACCCTAAGCAGGGTGTTAACTTTTGCAGGTGCTTTGACCTCTATCTTTTTCATGGCACCTTGGCTATCCCAGCGAGTTCCCACAGTCAATTGACTTTTCAACTCATCTGTTATCTTGTCGGGCAACTTTCAAGGAGGTTGCAAAATGAAAAGAGCACTACCAGCCATTATAATCTCTTTAATTGCCATTTTTCTCATAAACATTCCTGCACATGCCAAAGGGAAACATCCCTTCGGGACAGATGACATGCTCAAGATGTATAGGATATCCGATCCGCAACTTTCCCCGAACGGAAAATGGATCATATTCAACACATCAAAACCTGACCTAAAGAAAAACAAAAATCTAAAGGACCTTTGGCTTGTTTCAATCGATGGAAAAACACTAAAGCGCCTAACAAACGATGCAAACACGGAATACAACGTTCGCTGGTTTCCGAAGGGAAACAAAATCGCCTTCATAAAGGTCCACAATAAAACCGCTCAGATCTGGACGATGAACCCCTTCACCAAAACACAAACTCAAATTTCACGCCTTCCCGTGGATGTCGATAGCCTGGGCATCTCCCCAGATGGCAGGCTGTTCTCGTTCACAGCCGATGTATACCCTGATTGCGGAACACTCGCGTGTACAGCTAAGCGTGACAAGAAGAAATCTGAGGATCCAGTGAAAGTTAAGATCTACAATGATCTTCTCTTCAGACACTGGGACAGGTGGGAGGATGGTAAACGCGGCCATCTATTTATAATGCCAACCACAGGAGGAAAACCAACGGACCTTACCCCGGGATCAAAGAACGACATACCGACAAGGCCATGGGGCGGACCGGAGGAGATTACTTTTTCGCCGGATAGCAAAAAAATTCTCTATACGAGCAAAAAGGATCCCAACCCCGAGAGAAACACAAACGCCGACATTTTTTCGATAGACATAGCATCAGGAGAAGAGTCCTGCCTGACATGTGAGAATAAGGGATGGGATTCATCACCCGCTTATTCACCAGATGGTCAATATCTTGCGTATCTTTCTATGGAGAGACCTGGTTATGAATCCGACAAATTAAGAATTACACTCATCGATCAATCGACCGGTAAGAGCATAAACCTATCCAAGGAATGGGATTTTTCACCTTGGTCCTTCGCATGGGCAGAGGATGGTAAAACCATATTCGCACCAGCGGCGTCCGAAGGTGAACAACCGATATTCGCCCTCAGCATCGATTCCGGAACGTGGAAGAAGGTCATAAAGAATCACCAGAATGGAAACGTCTCGGTAACAGCTGACAAATTAGTATTCACTCAGGACAGTTTCACGAGTCCAGCAGAAATCTTTGTAAGCAATATGGATGGAAGTGATGTTAAGAGAATAACAAATCTCAATGGAAAGGTGCTGGATTCTGTTGAGATGGGCGTACCCGAAAAATTTTGGTTCAAGGGTGCAGGCGGCGACATGATCCAGGGCTGGTTTATAAAACCAACTGGATATATCGAGGGAACGAGCTACCCACTCGCGTATTTCGTTCATGGGGGTCCTCAGTGGCCATGGAACGATCGCTTTCATTATAGATGGAACATGGAGATAGCTGCGGGAAAGGGTTATGCGACTGCAACCGTCAACTTTCATGGATCTCCTGGCTTCGGACAGAAGTTTACCGATTCTATCAAAGGCGATTGGGGTGGAAAGCCGTACCGCGATATCATGCTAGGCCTGGATCACGTTCTCAAAAAACATAGGTGGATCGATTCAAACAGGATGTGCGCACTGGGAGCATCATACGGTGGGTACATGGTCAACTGGATGGAGGGGCACACCGATCGCTTCGCATGTTTCGTCAATCACGATGGTGATTTCTCAACCTACTCAGCCTACTACAACACTGAAGAATTATGGTTTCCTGAATGGGATATGGGAGGAACACCTTACGAGAATCCTAGAAACTTTGAACGCTGGTCACCCGACCGTTTCGTGCATAATTGGAAGACTCCGATGTTGGTCATCCATGGAGCTAACGACTATCGCGTAGTCGATACAGAAGGCCTCTCCACCTTCACAGCCCTTAAAAGACGCGGTGTTCCAGCAAGACTCATCTACTTCCCTGATGAAAACCACTGGGTACTACGACCTCTGAATAGCAAGAGATGGCATGACGAAGTGTATAAGTGGCTAGCTGAGTGGACTGGAAAGTAGAGCTCTATAGAGGCTTTTCGGATTAAGGATGTTATTCCATACATCCCTGGTCAGTAACGATATAAGGATCGATTGCATAAACAGCTGAATCCTGACCATCTGGATCGTCGGGATCATTTGTAACGGCATATATAATTCCATCTTCATCTACAGTTATATTTCCCAAACCAGCCCCTACAGATATTGGTGGAAGGTCCTGACCGCCCTCCTCTTTTCTTATAGGCATTTCAGGATCGGATATGTCGTACATCCTAATTTCACCGTTCGATGCGACATACACAGTGTCATCCTTTACAACCACATCGGTAACATCATTCATGTTCAAGGCACTGTCTTCAAGCGTACCCACAGTATCCATTTTTTCCATATCAATAATCTTCAACGCTGAATTGACACCCACAGAACCTACAACCACAGCATACCTTCCATCAGATGTAACCGGCAGTTCCTTCATGGGAAACACCTGTGAAGCCCCAAGATCGATCGTTGCATGAACAGCAATATCAGGTTCCAAATGATTCAAACGCACTATATCAATACTCGCATTGGCAGCTCCATAACTTGGAGCGCCGGCTCCGAACCCCTTACTATTTAGAATGGCAGCAAAATCATATTTTGTCTCTACGGAATCATAGAATACGGTCGGCACCTTGGCGATAGCGGTCGGTTCTTTACCGCTTAAAAGAATTATTTCATGATTTCCATCCTTATCGAAAAACTCATATGGTGTATCTGGAGGAAGATCATAAACTCTCAATATACCTAATTTATTTTGTGCAGATTCGACGGCGGCTGGAAACCACATCTTATACCCGACACTGCCTTGAGTGATTAAAGAGGAACCAACTTCACACGGCCGCCAATAGTTAATCTGCGGATACTCTTGATTGAGAGCGGGATATACATAATCATCCAACGTACTGGTGTATTTAGAACCATCGATGTTAAAGGTAACGCCGCTCAGGCACACGGGACCATTACCTGCAAAGAGGGTGTAATATTCACCATCATACAAACCGACCGACCCCCTCTGAATTTGTTGAGGTACTATCGAAAAGATACCGGATTGACCGCCATAATAGTTTGCAGAGAGGGAATTCAATGTAGCATTGAGATCAGTAAAATGATGAGGTTGCATAGGATCGCCAACATCGCCCAAAAAGAATTTTTTATTATTGTCACCTGGGACTAGGTCACTACACACAATCGCAACGGTTTTACCATGAGCATCGATATCGGTAACCTTACAACCTGGCTTGAAGAATTGGGTATTACATCCTTGGAGTATCTGTATTCCATCACCCTGATCGAAACCACCATCCCCATCCGTTCGACCCCCATCCTGATTGATCTCATCATCCCCATCCGGTCTACCACCATCATCCTGATCTATACCAGCATCGCTCCACCAATTTGAGTCCCCATCATTAACATCGGCATCACCATCTGGCCTCGCGTCGCGACGCACATCACCAGCACCACTATCTTCATCGCTGCTGGAATTACATCCACCAGCGAGAAGTGCTACCGCAGCCACGGCCACAAACCAGATCATATCAATCTCCAAATAGAACAGCCCAAATCCAACCTCGATCATTCATTATATAGGGGTGTTCGGCATTTTTACGATTTTGTTGCCAAGTTAATGGTATTCGATTGCTACCCGCTTGAATACTTATATATATCAACGCATTACAAGGCTCACAAAGTTAGATCACCTGGAAAAGGAATTTGCCTTAAACTATGAATAATATTAGCTTAGTGGATATATGATCAATAATCGCAAAATTACTGTGTTCGGCGCTGGGGCATTTGGAACGTGCATAGCCAACATGTTGGCTTTGGCAGGGCATGATATCAAGCTCTGGGCCAGAGAGCCCAAAGTTGTCGACTCCATCAAGAATAATAGAGAGAACACGACATTTCTCCCCGATGCCGGACTTGAGAATTTCTTTGTAACATCCGATGCCGGTGAAGCTGCTGACGGGTCAGAGATAGCTGTATTTGCAATTCCATGTCAGCACATCAGATCATTTCTCAAGCAATCCGCTGACATATTACCTACCGACTGCATAATAGCTAATCTTGCAAAAGGCATTGAAGTTGAGACAGCGAAGACTACATCACAAATTTTTTCGGATCTCCTGGGTGATGAAATATTGCAGCGCTATGCTACAATTTCCGGACCCAGCTTCGCTCGTGAAATCTATCAAAAAATGCCAACGGCAGCATGTGTCGCCAGTCAAAATGAGGATATTGCCGTGAGGGTTCGCGAGACGCTCAGTCAAAAGTGGTTTCGTCTCTATTCCTCAACCGACTTCAAGGGCGTAGAGCTCGGTGGCGCTTTAAAGAATATAATTGCGATTGGCGTCGGCATATCTGACGGCCTGGGCTTCGGTCAAAACTCCCGAGCGGGCCTCATCACTCGCTCCCTGCACGAGATGATAAAGCTGGGAGTTGAGATGGGTGCACAACCTCAGACTTTCTCCGGCCTCTCCGGCATCGGTGATCTGATACTCACCTGCATGGGTGACCTTTCAAGAAACCGTCAGACCGGTCTGCGACTTGGTAGGGGTGAAAAAATTGAGGAGATACTAAAATCAACGCCACATGTATCCGAAGGTGTGCCAACATCCAAGGCCGTGCATGAAATCGCGATACAGAGGCATCTCGATCTCCCAAATATGGAACACATCTATAAGATTCTATACGAAGGCCTAGCACCAAAGGACGCATTTGAGATGCTCATGTCAAGGGAGCTTAAGAAGGAATTCTAACAATAACTCAAAAAGTGTCCGACACCTTTTGCACCATTCCTTAAAAAAGTGTCCGACACTTTTTTTGTGATTGTGAAGGACTTACTACTGACATCCCCGATCGGTCAGAATCTGAGGATCGATAGCATATACGGCAGAATCATCACCAGCAGTATCATCAGGGTCATCCGTCACAGCATATATGATCCCATCCTCGTCGACCGTGATATCACTCAGGCCAGCACCAACGGGAATCGGCAATATTTCCTGACCACCCTGTTCTTTCCTGATCGGAGATGCAGGATTGGAGATGTCATACATTCTGATTTCTCCATTTGTGGCAATATAAGCAGTACTTCCTCTAACCACCACATCACTTACAGCATTCATATCCAATGCACTATCCTCAAGCGTACCAACTACAGCGGCGCTCTGCATATCAACCACCATCAACGCCAGACTATTATTTATAGAACCTATAACTACAACATACCTTCCATCCGCTGTAATTGGTAACTCCTTCATCGGAAATACTTGAGACGCACCTAGATCAATTGTAGCCTCCACCGCAATGTGCGGTTCCCGGTGATTCAAGCGCACTACATCGATACTCGCATTAGCCATTCCATAACTAGGAGCGACTACACCAAAGCCCTTACTGTTTAGGACTGCAGCAAAATTGTAATCAGTATTTACAGGATCATAAAAAGCAGTTGGGACCTTCGCAATGGCCGTAGGCTCTTCACCACTCAAAAGAATAATTTCATGATTACCATCCTTATCGAAAAATTCATAAGGCGTATCTGGAGGAAGATCATAAACCCTCAGTATACCCAATTTATTCTGTGTCGACTCCACACTAGCGGGAAACCACATTTTGTACCCGCCAGCATTCTGAGTGATCAACGATGACCCAACCTCACACGGACGCCAGTAATTAACCTGTGGATATTCCTGACTGAGAGCCGGATATACATAATCATCCAAAGTGCTGGTGTATTTAGAACCGTCGATATTAAAAGTAATTCCGCTCAAACATGTGGGACCAACGCCCGCAAAAATAGAATAATACTCGCCATCATACAAACCGACTGCCCCCCTTTGAATTTGCTGAGGCACTACTGAGAACATACCTGTTTGATCACCACTATAGGTGGCCGACAGCGCATCCAATGTCGCATTGAAACGTGTGAAGTTATGCGGCTGCATAGGATCTGCAACTTCACCTAGAAAGAATTTTTTATTATTATCACCGGGAACCAGATCACTGCACACAACCGCAACAGTTTTACCATAAGCATCTATATCGGTAATCTTACATCCTGGTTTAAAGAATTGTGTATTACAACCTGGCGGCAGCGGCACTCCCGCGTCAGCATCTACCCCACCATCCGACAGATCCACCCCACCATCCGACAGATCCACCCCACCATCCGCATCAAGCCCGCCATCAAGATCGACATCACCGCCGCCATTTCCTTTATTGCGGTTGCATCCAGCAGCACCTGTACCAATTGCTATAAGCGCAAGAGCAGCAAACCAGATCACGGGACCTCCGAGCAGTGTAAGAATTCAATCTATGCCAGAGTATTCACCAAACGAGTATATTCGGCAATCAACTATCTTGTTTATCCGACGAATTTATTCAAATCGTGAAAAATCGATATTACTCTTACATATCATTATGTTAGAGCTTGCCCTGCAATCTGTAATTAAAAAAAGGTGTCGGACACTTTTTGCACAATTCTTTGAAAAAGTGTCGGACACCTTTTCGGTCAGATACTCTTTATCCATTCATGCAGTTCGACTCTCAGATTATCCAGAGAAACCAATTTCTTAGCATAACCCAATTTCACTGCTGTCTCTGGATTCAAACTCTTCTCGACATATTCGGTGAGAAATTTTTGACGTGCGGCATCCCTCTCCGATGGATCGAGAGCATTTAACTTCTTGCCGTAGAGAATTCCAACCGCCCCCTCCGCACCCATAACTCCAACCCTAGCACCTTCGCAGACAAGCCCCTCCCTATTAGGTCCCAGGGTCTTTAGATTTGCGTGAATATACCTTCCACCATAATTCTGCCTGAGCGTAACCGCCATCTTAGGAACCGATCCCAAACACTCCTCACGAAGCGACCTACCTCCCTCACCCTGAATACCGAGCCTCTCCTGCTTACTTCCTGGTTGAAATGCCGGACTATCATTTAATTCAACGATGGGTATGGAAAAGCGCTCACATATCCTGTTGAACCTTGTAAACTTACCCAGAGCGTGAGCGGTTTGAGCACCCGCGTTTACATTTGGATTGTCGGAGATAATAGCAACGGCATTTCCAGCCATTAATGCGAAGCCTACTATCAGCGGCAGATCATCGTTAGAATGAAATTCCAAGAAGCTCTCTCTATCAACCAGCCTCTGAATGAAATCTCGGATGTCGTAGGCTTGCGCATAGTTCTGCGGTAATTTCAACTCGGGATAACCACTCGACACCTCCACATCGGAAACATCCCTACTCAGATACGATATAAGTTTCGAGATCCCATCCAAACACTCAGAGATATTTTTATACTGCATGTGTGCCATTACATTTGCACGATTGATGTCATAATCTGATTCAGTCCCGTCAGCGATATAACAACAGATATCGGCGATCTGATGAACTCCCACATCCAGCGATCGCGGACCGATAGCTATTGAAATTCGCGGAACTGTAAGTTGAGGAAAGAGTTTGTCACACTCGGCCCTGGCATGCATCACATCAGAAGTAGCACCTTCAGGAATACCATACCACTTATCCCTCACTATCAGGATCAGTGGAACGTCGAATTCCTGACATCCTGAATATGATGCATATAGTTTTTTTAGTGTGCTGGAATTCCTAAGACCATAATTGGACATACTTGCAGAAATACCCACAACTCTACCACCGAGAGACCCAAAACCAGTAAGAAGCTTAGAGGCCCCCTTTAAGTCAGCCTTAGTTTCCAAAAATGAATCGCAATCAAACCCCTTAACAACCTTATTACTATCAACTGATGGATCAGCAGAGTGATCCGGCTCAATTGCAACAGTATGCTTCGCTCTGTTACAATGACTAAATGAAATAATAAGTTTTCTCGCACACTCCAGCACCTCCTCCTCGCTATCGAACTCAACATCGATATCGCCGGAATGCATGGAATGAACTTTCGCACCTCCCAAATCATAATTACTGATACTTTCACCTGTAACCTTCTTCACGGTACCGGCACCTGTCAACACCCGATATGCCTGTGGCTTGTTGACCATCAGCGACATCGAGGATATCGCTGCACCATAGACCAACATACCAACCGTAGCTCCTAGATTCAGATGCAAATGTACGAATTTACTTCCCATGCGTTTATAACCCGACAACGACCTAGCTACCCACCTACCATCATCATTAGGTTTAAAACCTTGAGACTCCAAAACCATTTCAAAATAATCCCTGCCATGATGACCATTGAACCATTCCCAAAATCGCTCTACACTGGAGAAGCCGCCAGTATTAGCTATGGCACCAAAATAAGCACCAGCCCAACCTAGCGAAGCAACCGAACCGCGTATATCCGCACCAGCACCATCATGTATTCCCACCAACGGAACATTTGAGACATAGGCTAAAACGACTGAGGCCGCCAACTTCTTACCCTCCCTCTCACCTAGCGCACCTCCCTTGATTCTAAAATCACCTGCATAAGCTATCGACATAGCCCCGCTAATTTTTCCCTTAAAAACGCGAAGACCCACCGGTGATTGATTCTCCAAATCAACCTCAGGAAAGAATACCTCATCATATTCACCATCATCGAAAAGTACGCGCGCTCGATCCTCATTGAGGAGCTTACCCAGACGATGCTGCTTATCATCGAGCTGCCCCTTCATCCCTTTCATAAGTTCTGGAACTCTCTCCGCAATAGGGTACGGCGGTCTATTAATAACACCGACGGGATCAGCATGCCTGATCTCCAGAATGTGGCTCAGCACTTTACCCTGACGTTCTAAGTTCAAAATAACTTCAGTTGCGCTGACATTAATATTTCGTGCAAAACCCGCAATTCTCGAAGAAATGTCGCTTATCTTGATAGGTGAGAACGACCCACTCTCACTGCCTGAAGCCTTCCATGGTAAAACGAGATCGGAGGGAGTAATCACGAAGACATGATTGAAAGGATATTTTGCACCCAAGGCTACATACTGCGCTATACTCCTGTAAGCCTCAATCCCAGCCCTTTCAAGGTTTGGCAGGAATAGTTTTCCATCTTTCTCATGTCCATTTTCCGTATCCACAATGGCTATCGCTAGCAAACGCTTGTCGCCGGAATTCTGTTTATTCCTAAGCTCAAACAATTGAACGCCAGCACTGCTCGTACCATCACCTACAGCCATCTCCTTCATATAAAAACCTTCATACCACCTATCAAAAAGCACGCTCAGCCACTGTGGAAGGGATGAAAAATCATCCTTATAATACAACCTCTCACCATGTTGCGCACATTCCCTCATTCGCAAGAGCTCCGCTTCTGAAAGATTTGATAGGGGCCTACTTCTATGCATTTCGTATTCATCCAGATAATCCAAGGAAACTGGCGGTTTGATGATTTTATAATATTCATTTACATCGATTAGGCGAAGAAACCCAAGAAGCTTACTTTTCAATTCGCCTTCAAGATCAAATATGCCAGACTGAACCAACCCAATTATCGTGGCAACCAGCTCTGAAGAGCCAGCTCCTTTCAAAGAATGCTTTTCAATCATACTCACCATAACATGAAGATGTTTTGGATCCGTGTTTCTTATCCAGCGAAGCATGCGAGGCAAAACTTTACTGAGCTCATCCCTACTGTTGATACTGGTTACACCAAAATACTCAAAGGCATCTTTAAACACACTAGGAACGCTGGCTTCAGCTGACTGCTTCTTTGGATATTTTATGAAATTCAAAAGATCGTCGGCTACATCTTCATCTCTAAGTCTTATCGCAGCAATCAGATATTTAGCCACTCTCGATAAAATATTTATCGATGCCTTAGCATCCCTTTTCGATACCATATCAAAAGCCACGCTCGCAGTATCGGCAGCAATATCGTATCCCTTGAAATACAATTCCGGTATCTGGCGTATAAACGTGGAATGCTTACTCCAGGCAATATGAATATCATTATCACCTTCCATCAACGAATGGGGTTTGGAGAAAAGGTCATTCCTCAAATCATCCTGTGAATGAAGATCTAAGATCTTCCTAGCCACCCGCTCACTCCCAACGACCTCATCAGAATCGACTAACAACACCGTCTCACCGACCTCCACAGCATCACCATCGGAAAGAAGAACACCCTTCACCACACCGGAAGATATGGAGCGCACCCTACTCTCCATCTTCATAGCTTCCAGTATGTATAATTCATCGTCAGGCTCTACGTGATCGTTTTCGTTTACGCATATTTTGATAATCCTGCCCCCATAAGGTGCAGCATGTGGATCGCGTCTATCCTGTCCCGCACCCTCCTTCACCACATTTAGATGATAGTATTCCCCATCCAAGACCATCTGACACTTGCCATTGGTAGCATAGAGAAAGGTCTCATGGGACTTACCCTTGGAATCCCTTACAGTGTAGACGTACGGACTCAGTGTATCGATATTTAGAAATAGCCAACTATCACCACTCTTGACTGCAAATTGCCCCTCGTTCCACTCGCCAACCTCACATACATAATCATCATTCATTGCTGTAACCTGATAGTCTATACGATTCTCAGGCAACCTTCCCAGAGCATCCTCAAGATTGACAATTCTAGAATCTCCTATCCCCCTATACGATTCAGCATTCGCCCTCATATATGCAATTGATGCTGCAATAGAACATGCCATATAGATGCGATCCTTAGATGGCGAAAGAGACTCCCCAGCCTCTGAAAGAAAACCCGTATGATACGCGCCCTTAGAAAAATCTGGATGGCTTGCGATGCGTCGCAAAAAGTCTATATTGGTTTTGATGCCAAGGATAACAGTCCTTCCCAAGGAATCTATCAACCTTCCAATGGCTTCTTCCCTGGTCTTTCCACTCGCTACGACCTTAGCAAGCATCGGATCAAAATATTTACTTACCATTACCTCAGGACCTACAAATGCAGTATCGACACGAATACCTTCACCCTCTGGAAACCTTACAAAACACACCCTTCCTGGCGTCGGTACAAAACCCTCTTCGGGATCCTCGGCGTAGATTCTAGCCTCAATGGAATATCCGTGAGATTTGATATCATCCTCTGAAAAGGACAATTTCTCCCCACTTGCAATGTTGAGCATCTCAGCCAGGATATCCAACTTCGCCATCCCCTGATCATCGGAGACCCTAATGCTCTCTTCAGTTACGGTATGTTCAACCTGCAACCTCGTATTTACCTCTAGAAAATATAGATGCTCACCGTACAGAAGCATCTCAACCGTGCCTGCACTGGAATACATCGATTTCTCGAAAAGTAGTTTAGCCGCCTTTGATGCAGTTTTTAAAAGAGCTTCGCTAAGTGATATAGGAGGAGCCTCCTCAATAATCTTTTGATTCCTTCTCTGAATAGAACAATCCCTGCTTCCCAGAATACACGAGGAACCTTTCCCATCGGAAATAATTTGCAGCTCTATATGCCTTGCACCTTCCAAATATTTCTGAATAACCAATTCACCACTACCGTACAATGTTCTCGCCTGCCTAGCGACCTCATCCACCTTCGATCTAAGTTCATCCTCCGACTGAACTATCACCTGTCCCTTGCCACCGCCACCCAGTGCGGGTTTAATAACGGCCGGATAGCTCATATCAATTTCTGATGACAGTGTTTCACCATCCTTGAGCATGATCTCAGGTATAGTTTCAAAACCACACTCACGCGCCAAACTCGAAGACTCCGATTTGGAACCCAACAAGCTCATGGCATAATCTGACGGCCCAACCCAAATAAGGCCTGCCGCATTAGTTTCACGGGCAAAGGAAGATTCCTCTGAGAGAAAACCCCACCCCGGCCATACAGCCTGGCATTCGTTATCAAGAGCCACCTGAATGATCTGTTCTCCATCCAGATATGGACTCTCCTCAACTTCCTCAGGCTTAAAGAGCCTATACGCAAAATCAGCCGAACTTACCCAATCGCTCGCTGCATCATCACCATAATAGATAACTGCAGATTCGATGCCCAGTTTTCTACAGGTCCGGATGGCCCGCATCGCAGGTTCACCTCTATTAGCTATGAGGAGTCGCCGGATAGTCTTAGAAATTTTTAAATATCTGCTCTGCATAGATCTCCATGATCGCATTCGTCAGGCTATATAAACCTGTGCGATCGCATAATCGTTGTCGTGTGAAAGGCTGACTTTGATATCTCTTATGCCAAGGTCATCAGCATACACCTTCAATTCAGACTTTAATTCGATGTACGGTCGACCAGCACAATCCAACAGCACCTCTATATGCTTATAATTCACAGAAGCGATAGGCTGAAATAACTCTCCCCTAGCTTGATCAAGCGCCTTTATCACAGCTTCCTTCGCAGCGTATCGAACCGCAAGGTGTTGCTCTGGGCGCTCACTTACAGCTCCAAAGGAATACTCAACCTCATTGGCGGTAAAACTGCTGTTCACAAAGGGGAGATCCCTACTTTGAACCTGTTCTTTAAAGATTGATACGCTCACCACATCAACGCCGATTCCCTTCATAAGTTCTTACCTCCTACGGCAAACATCGTTGACATGCCCAACATATTCTCCCAGCCCCTTCTGACACTGCGTTCATTTCGCTTCTTCAATTTATCCCGATAATTCACCCAACTCGTTTCAGACAATTTATTAAGTGCGCTATGAGGGTGTGCAAAGAGAACCGCCGCGCCAACATGCCCAAAACCAAGAGATGTAAGGAGTACGGCTTTCGGTCTATGCAGCGGAATAGCCCTGTCGGTAAATGTCATTAAATCATATTTAGCAAATGCAGGATCTACATCGTCTAAATTTGGATTTCCTGGAACAACTTCATCGAGAAGAATCTGAATAGCTGCATTCGCTTGCCACGCCGCAGCACCCCCCCTACCATGTCCCAAGATAGATTTCTGAGAATGAACCAGAATAGGATTGCCATCCTTACGTCCCAACTTCTTCGCTATCCTCTGATGTAGATCGTTCTCATTAGAATCGTTTAAATTGGTCGAAGTGTCATGTTTTGAAACTACATGGATATCATCAACACCTAGGTTGAATTTACTAAGCGCAGAAATAAGTGGAGCTTCGCCATCGATACCAGCATCCTTTTCGGCTATATTTACGAGACCTAGCCCCGGTGCCGGAATGGAAGTCTGATGTCCATCCGAATGCGTAGCTGTAAAAGCCAAGGCTGCATATACAGGCAATCCCATCTCCACCGCCTTCGATAGTTTGGCAAGAAGAAGCACACCGCCGCCCTGGCCTTCGATAAATCCATTGCGCCTTCTATCGTTCGGCCTGCTCATCTGGTTGGGGGCAACACCCTTAGCCAACATCTCATCGCAATCCACCGTCGCACCCATATCTCCAAAACCTATCGAGCCCTCTTCGTTCAGATCATCAGAAGCACCGGTAACGACAAAATCCGCCTTACCGGACTTGATAAGATCGTAGCCCACTCCTAGCGAAACAGCGGCAGTTGCACATGCGGCAACCGTTGGAACTGTCGGACCGTAGCTACCCACGAACGTTTGATTGACCCAACCGGGCATAACATTAATGAGAAGCTCCTGTAGAGCATCGCCCTTTCGTTCCTTATCCTCTCGATGGCAGTGATAGAGATCATCTGTTGCCTTCATTCCTCCAAGACCGCTACCTTGAGTATTGCCAACACGAGCCGGATGCACATATTCATACAACTCTTCGGGATCTATACCTGCAGCAAGGAACGCTTCTGCAGTGGCCACCATACTAAAAACAGTATTGCGATCGGCCTGTTCTATTATATCCCTCGGAACACCATAGCGCACAGCGTCCCATCCTGCAGGCACCTGTCCTGAAACGTAACGCTTCAATTTGACTGATTTGGGAACCTTAATAACTGCGCCTTTCTTCAGGCGAACAAGGAAGCCACCTTCCTTCTCAACTATTTCAGCAAACCCTTCATTCCTAAGTAGAAACTCCTTTGCTTCATCCAACGAAGAAACAGGAAAACAGGAATCATCTTCTAGAACTACATTTGTTAACACCAGAGTACTCTGGGGATCAAAACCGAGTTGCGTCGGATCCGCTATCCTAACACCGGTATTCTCAAGAATCTGTTTCTCGTACAACTTCTTCATATCGATATCATTGACAGAATCACCACTCGCAACATCTATCCATCCGACATAGTTGTCCCGCTGTTCATATTTTATAAGTCCCATCATCCAAGCGAGCTCTACAATACCCTCCAATGAAATATTACCATTTCTCTCAAAATCCCAACGCGTACGATGGCTACCAAATGGCGATACCTCACCCATCCCTACGACGACTATTGTATCATCCAAAGATGACTCATCATTCTCAAGACGCTCTGGCATGCGCAGACATGTTTCGGGAAAGGAAAACCAGCCTGGTTTCGCCTTTCTCATAAGGGAACTTTCTTGAGTTTCCTTCGATTCCGGTGTGACATTATCACCCAAGCCTTTAATAGCCTGAGCTATATCATCTATTCCATCAAAGCCCCCATGGAGCTTGATGAACACCTTCTCCTTGTCTGAAAGATCGAATATTTCATCCGACATAAGGGCTTCGATCAACCAAGCCATCTCTTCATTGGAAAAGGTTCTGATGCCATACTTGGATTCCAATTTACCCGCCAATGAATCAGTTCCCTTCATAAGGCCGGTACCCCTCGTCCAACCAATACTCACGCCGATCATTCGCATCCTACTTCCCCAGAAATCATATTCTGAAAAACGTTTATGTATCATCGCTTCGAGGGCGAGTTTGGTTTCAGCATAAACACCATCTCCACCGAAGGTCCCATGGTTAGGTGAAAGCGGAATGACGACGCCACAAGTTTGATCGGAAGCCGACTGCCCCAACCTGTCGGCTATCCCCGTAACCAGACACTCAACCCCCTCGAGCATCACCCTCATATCAGCCGACCATCTCGCTTGTCCGACCATATTGAGAGGCACTTTCTCAGTATATGCTCCAAATGGAATTAGAATGTCAGGGGCCAGATCCGCCTCAAAACACCAATTGAGAAGTTCAGATATATCTTTTCTCGAACCCTGCGATGCCGGCACAAGATGCATCTCAGAACCGAGTGATGAATACTCCTGATAGAGCTTTCTGTATGATTTTAGTCGCTCCCTATTAAGGCCAGAGGTTGTAACTATAACCTTCGCTCCAGCTAAAATTAAATCCTTTAGAATAGCTTCGGCTATTGACCCTGGCCCCGCACCGGTGATCAGAACAGTCTTGTTCTGGAAGGATAACGGCTTATCAGCAGACTTGCTGATTATTTCCTTAACCAACCCTTGAGTTGCGTCACCGTCCACCTGTAACCAATCAAATGAATCCCGTTTCTTTAGCAAATCTTCTGCAAGTATTTTGAGAGCCTTTGATTGCGGCCAATATACATCCTCAGTTCCCTCGATAATGCCCTGAAGCTCGCTCCATCTATTGACCATATTGCTATCCTGCATTGAGGACGCAAAATAGTTAACCATCTTTACTATAGTGCTATCATTCGAAGCGCTGGCAACCCTTCGCTTCAGCAGATTCCATATGGCATCATCCATGACATTTTCATCGTTCATATTGCCATAGAACATCTCTACGAGATCTCGTTTCAACCATTGGATTGAACTTGTAAATGCAACATGCCTTGCACGATCGAAACGGGGGGTGATCACCTGCTCGAATGCATCGCCCAACTCCGAACGATACAATGCCAACGCTTCCCGTTCAGCTACAATCCCCTCGTCCTCCTGGTGAATACTCTCGTAGATATCCACACCACATGCTTTCAAAATTTCAGATGCTGCCTTAGAGAGGTTTGAGGCTACACCGAAGTACTTCCTTTCAAATTCCTCCAGCGCTGCTGAGTCAACAGTAGCGCCACTTCCAGAAGCGACCTGACGCTTAGAAATTGCTATGCCCTTGGATTTTGCATACTCCAAGATCATCAAATCTATCCAAGAAATAGCGGCATTATGATCTGTAATTCTGGATTTTATACCGATTTCTGATAGGGCACCTCCGTCAACAGACTCCCCATCTTTGGAAAACACAGGAAGATGTATTATAATTGCATTGATCAGATTATCACCGAAACCCCACTCCGACTTCATGTGCTTTGCGATATCCCCAAGCGCAACTGGAAAGATCTCCTTAATAACCTTGTCTATTGTGACCCGAAGGAATGAACCAGGAGCCGTATATTTACTCGCAGACTCCACCCGAGCTGAAAGCTCGCTCAAGGGTAGATTATGAGCATTATCTATCTGAGCAATATTGAACTCAGCACTGATATCCGCCAATATTTCATTTCTCTTCGCGGAATTCCCTCCTGAAAGCGATTCTATCGTAGAGGAATCAACAATACAATCGACAGACCTTTTGGTTTTCAATGCTAACACTACCTTCAGCGCATCAATTACAGTAGCCGTGATATCAGGTGCATCACATGCCTCAGATCTCTCGATAGGTAATGCGATCTGAACCGCTTTCACCTCTTGAACCGCAGGCACGACGTTAATATTCTCTTCATTGCTATCAGCGTCCTTTTCAACAGTACATTCATCATGAATGACGGGTGACGTCTCAAAGACATTAATCCTGTCAGCATCAACGTGCAGCACATCCGGATATCTAATCCTGTTTTTTAGCTTACCCATGGTTCTCTTCGCCATACCAACAAGCACTGGTGCCGGACCAATTTCTATTATTCTCTCAACACTGAGAACATTTAAAAGAACATCCTGTGTCTTGATCCATTGAACTGGCGATGCAAATTGATAAGCCAATAGCTCTATAAGCAGCGTTCTAGCAGCTTCAGATGTTATTGATGTTTTCTGCTTTTTATCAATCAGCTCTTTCAGATCTCGACTCTGTGTATATTCGTACACGCCCTGAATATACTCCCAACTTAATTCAAACGGCTTTGCATTCAAATTGGGAATATACCTTCCCTCAAGACGCTTAAAGTCAAAATCGGAGAGTATCGTCTCCTTGAGTTTTTCTCTAAACACTTCAACGCCCGGCCTTAGGACCTGAGAATGAAATGGGACATCGATACCAGAGAGCTCGATGTAGCTTTTCTTTGCAGCTCCGATCTTTAGCTCTTGAGTTCTCAAGAACTCTTTGAATTTGCTAAGTGCTGCTAGCTCGCCAGTAATAGCATACTGTTCATCCATGATATTAAAGTTGACCACTTCAATATGTCCGCAATTTTCAGATGCTATGGACTCAACCTTACTCATCAGATCACCATGGGATAATCCCGCAATATTCGGCCTTACAGCGATCATTCTGTACGGGGAATTACCCTTCTCATCACGAGGAACGAAGTGTTGCATAGTCAAACCACGATGATAGACGATCTTCACAACCTCCTTCAGAGATATTATACCCTCTATAGCCAAAGCCGCGTATTCACCTAGTGAGTGCCCTGCTATAACAGCGTTATCTACATATAAGCCAGCTTCCTTAAGTTCTGCTACATGTGCCATCGCCAAAACAACCAAGGCCACCTGAGTAAACTGCGTAAGATTCAGCGCGCCCTTTGGGTGAAAAAGAATCTCTCCTCCAACTTTAATTGAACGTGGATTATCCCTGACGATCTCTAAAATAGAAAAACCAAGTTCACCTCTGCAAAAAGCATCCGCATCATCCCACACTTTCTTTGATGCAGAAGATCTTTCATACCCATCCATTCCCATACCCTGTTTTTGAGAACCCTGACCTGTGAAGAGATATGCGGTATCAGGTTTTGAGGACTCCAGCCGACCGCTAGCCACAACGTTCCCATCGATACTCAACACCTTCATTTCATAACAACTTCTTCCATCTTTATTAGCTACATAATCAACTTGGAGCTCAACTCTTTCATCAAGAGACACCGGTTGTAAAAATTCGATACGATAGCTTCGAACCCTGTCGTAGGACCCACCCAAGAGATGTTCAGTTATCTTACCCAAGGAGGAACCACTAAGCCACATACCGTGCATCACAGGTTCACCAAAACCCGCCAGTGAGGCAATGCCCTTGCTCAAATGTATGGGATTATAATCGCCCGATGCACGGGCAAAGGTCTCTGCTGACCTGGGAGATGTTATATATTTACGAAGAACTGTAACCGGATTTAGCACAGGAAGTTCAGAGCTATTATCCACAGCATCCGGTTCTATTGCCCCCCCAACACCCGCGCTTGTCGTTTTTACAATGGCCGACCTAATATAGAATTCACTTATGAGTTCCATTATTTTTGAAGCATTTTTTCTCACCAAACATCGAACAAGAACTTTAGTGCCGTTTTGATCTTCCTCAAGCTTCGCAGGCATCGCTTCAATCTCCAGCTCGTCACCCTCTGAGATGCACCCCTCCACCTCCGTGAATTCATTTGAAAGATGCACAAGGCGAAGAAGATCCAACTCACCCAATACATCGAATATTGACGTCAGAATGGCT
Source organism: Deltaproteobacteria bacterium (assembly GCA_018645265.1). Taxonomy (GTDB): domain Bacteria; phylum UBA10199; class UBA10199; order 2-02-FULL-44-16; family JAAZCA01; genus JABGOS01. Next base: position 14,566 of record JABGOS010000076.1, on the reverse strand, counting down.
GGCCAGCAAAATGAAAATACTTGATTGAGTGGTGCAACAAAATGACCATTCAACCCCCTCACCACCTCTACATTGTTGTCACCAATTGCTGCAGCATATTTAGCTACCTGCCCTTCATCGATCTTTACACTGAGCACCCCGTCACTCTTATTCTTTAGACTATCTAAATCCCACACCGCCTTATAAAATTCAGTTACCGATTTCTCCCTCTCTCCGGATAACAGTCGTAGCGGTGCCATACCTATGTCCGGGTTATATTCCATTTGGTAGCTGAGATGAGCGGCGTTGCCTCCTGGACTCTCATAGTAGTACGATGCCTGAATCCTTCCATCTCTACTTGAAACAGACCAACCATCGTTGTGCCATACTTCATATACATTTCCTTCACTATCCTTCCTGCAGGAGAGACCGCTCTTATCAGAACCATTCAACCATCCGTTAATAAAATTTCGCGTGATATTTTTGCCATCGATAATGAAAGGTGATGTGAGAGCGGCAGATAACGAACCCGTTACACCGCCTGGCACACGCCTCCTCTCCTCACCTATGTAATTAACTACATCAAGGGTATCGCCATTCAGTTCCTTCTTCAGGTCATCGATAAATTGACCTGTAAACCCTAACAGGACATCAACGACAGGTTCATCAGCCTTTTTTATACCCTGAACGGATTCAGGACCAGGAATGACAAATATTCCATCCGCATCAAATCGACTATCGTGAGACTGCCAAAGACTATCTGAATTAAACCACCTCTTAATCTCCCCATCTATTCTAGGAACAAAGTTCACAGGCTTACCAGGCTTTTTGCAAAGACTTATAAAATAATCGACGTCCTCAGGATGAAGTTTGAATTCGGATATTTCGGGAGATACAGACTTTAATTCATCGATAATATCCTCGGGTCGATCGAGCCGACCCTCATAATTCAGAACCTTCCTAGCTCCACCACCAAATCTAGCTTCAGCCCTCCTTACAAATTCCTGAAATCTTTCTTTAAACGAAGCATCATACCATCTACCATCACACGGAATATGTTGATCGATATTATCTGGAGCCATCAACTCAGCCATCCTTCTTAAGACCTGCTCATAAGTCATATCATCGAGGTCACCAAAGTATGGCTTAGCTGTTTTATTCAAACCCTCAACCAACTCAGATTTAATATCACGGATCTCATCATCACCCATCTCCGACACACGATTGAGATAGCTGGCAAAACGAGATGCATGATTATCAACATAATGAATATCCGCACCCAATGGTGATATCCCAGATGTCATGCCACCTAAAAACTCTCCCTTCCTAACCCAGGAACTTTGCCCCTTCGTTTCAACGAGAAGTTTTTTCACCTGAGCCGATGTTTTGACCTCCTTACATGCCATCAGACGAGTGCCCAAAAATACAGCATCTACAGGCATTTTAGGAAGACTATCTATTCCATGCCACGAACCCGCCAGCCAGCTGGAAGCGTTTTCTTCATCCCAAATTCCACCGCCGACACACAATACTACGTTACCCCTTCCCCTTATTTTGGAATAGTTCTCCAGAATGAGCTTTCTCAAGTCGGACCAGCTGTGATGTCCTCCAGCCTTTCCACCTTCCACATGCATCATAATTTTAAACTCTGGATTATCATCGGCTATCTCCAGAACCTGTCTGATTTGATTCGTACCGCCAGGCTTAAAGGAGTTACACCAGATCCCCACTGAGTTGAACGCCTTAAGTATCTCCCTCGCTTTCTCCTTTTCGGGAACTCCAGCAGAGATTGTAACACCAACGATTGGATACCCCTCCCTCTTTAATTGAATGATCAACGGATAGTGCAGATTCCACAGATAGGGATCGAGCCACATCGTATTAACAACTACACCCCTGCCAGGCTCTAGATCCTCTGAAAGTTTCTTCATCCTCTTCCTGAAGATCTTTTCCGTCACCTGTCCACCGCCAGCCAGTTCGACGATGTAATTTGCATTTGCAGCCGCAGAGACGACATCGGTTTCCACCGTACATGGTGTCATACCACCGCCAAAAACAGGCAATGACTTAGTAAACCTCGTATAGGAGTTATCTATCGTGTAACGCGGGCTATGATCATCTCCGACACCTATAAGCCGCCTGAGTTTCGGAGCATATTTTCGCCAATCCTGTCCTATCTGCACTCGCTTATCATCGTGCGAAAAGATTTCCTTTTTCCCATCCGGAGTGGAAAAGGAAAGCACCCTTATTCCATCACCCACCCTGTTTAAATAAGTAAGCTTGGCAGTCGAATCGCCGGCACCCATATCGATGATGTGTGTAATCCCCTTATCTGCTGATGCATTTTTTAGAACTCTTGGCCAATCGACTACACCGCAGAAATCATCGGCTATCAGAAAATCGGTAAGATCTTCTACCGAACGAAGATCCGAACCATCGCTGGTGGAATAAACCGGAACTTTAAGGTCTTCCCCTAGAAATTTAATTCCAAGCCTATCTGTATCACATTTAAAAAGCTCCATAGCACGTCGCTGATAGGGAGAATGAAATGGAGCCGTTACCCTGAGATACTCCCAGTCGTAATCGAACTCCTCACCGCCATCCCTTGCAGCAATCTGTTTTTTCTTCTCCAACAACTCCCTGAGCAACACCAATGACCCTATGTGGGAGGAGAGGACGAATCTATTCCAACCGTTCTTCAGCGAAACATAAATCCGTTCATTATCTGGAAGATCTTCATTTAGCTTGTATAGGATTTCGTGAAGCCTTGCTTCTTCTAAGCCCTTCACCGCGGCCATAGGCCCTAAGTAAGAATCATCACCGCTCTTCGCAGCTCTCTCCTGGAGATATTTAGGAATAGAAGCTGGAGGATAAGCCTGCTGCATCCTAACACCCCTCCACAGAAGCCAAACCGCAACGTCCTTCGCCCTCTCAACGATCGTATCATCATCGAGGCCTATCGACAGAAGCACAGCAGGGGTAATTCCCTGTGAATGACCAGCAACACCCTTTAGGTTTTTCGAAAGAAAATCCCAGTCAAAACCACCGTTCCTGGTGAGAATCATAAGGTTCACCATCTGCGTCAGAAAAAGCAGCGGCTGAGCTATTGACGAACTCAACAGATGCTCCTCAGATGGCGTTTCACCGTCAAACCATTTGCGAGGATCAATTCCTTCGTCGAAATACCCCGTAGATGACAACTCCTCCTTGCTACACTCTGAAGAGAGCACATCACAGACTGCCTCAATAAGCAGCCTTGTATGCGGAAAACTCACCCATGCGGATTTAAGTTCAGAATAATAAGAACTCGCCATTCCACCAAACTGGATAAAGAGCCCATATTCGCCAGCATCAATTCCCCTTGCCAATGCCGAGATTTCACTTCCTTTTACAGCAGTTGATGTCAGATCAGTACCAACGTTCTTCATAGTTTCCTCCTGATTAGCCAGGTAATTTAACGTCCAGTAGGTAGATGTCACGGTACGCCGCATTAGCGCATTTGCGTCATTTATAAAGATTCATCTATATGATTTATATAGATATTTACTTTATGACGCAGCATAAATACACTGCTCGATCACCTACTCATCAAACCCAAAAGTACGACAGGCTCATTTGTGATGATTCCATCGACACCAAGACTTAGAAGCCGCCTCATCTCATCCGGTTCGTCAACGGTCCAAACGAATATTTTATAACCATGATCGTGCATCTTTGCGACATACCCTTCGTCCACCAACTTATAATTGACCATAAGAGCGTCTGGTGACGAAAACCTATTGAGCAACAGGTTTCTCACCAGAACCTTTTCATAGATCGGCAGGTCCTCACCTTTAAAATCAGAGTATATCTGAGCCCTAAATATCGACGGATCTGCTTTCTTGACCTCCGCCAAAATAAATGGATTAAAGGATGCCACAAGAACTTTACCTTTTAGATTCTTACGCTCAAGTAAATCGACCAACGCCTTTGCATACATCTTTTCATTACACGTATCGCCCTTGCACTTCACTTCGATTATTATCGTCTGTTTATCAGCAAAGGAATCAAGCACATCCTCAAGCCTTTGCACCCCTTCGTCACTGTACTCATGTGAAAAATGACTTCCAGCGTCTAACGCCGCAAGCTCTACAGCAGTTTTATCCACCAACCTGCCTTCACCATCGGTCGTCCGCTCTAAAGTTTTATCATGAAAGACTACAAACTGACCATCCCTCGACAACATCGTATCCAGTTCAAAGGGGACACCCAGCGCCGACGAAAGCTTGAATGCAGCCATGGTATTCTCAGGTGCAACCTTAGAACCTCCCCTATGCGCTATAACATACTGTTTCTTAGGAAATATCGAGGAGGTATCCCTCGGTGAATGAAAAACGAAGAACTTATACATAACAACTACTACGACCAAAATTATTGCCAAACAAATCACAGCGATCATTTTTTTCACTCCTACTTCCTTTCCAATTACTTACATCTAAAAATGGTAATGATAGCCAAGCGATGCAATTGCAGCCTTATCGCCCGACCCATCGAGAAACTGTTCTCCACGAAATGAAACTGTAAACTCGTGAGCCTTCTTGAACATGAACTTCGCACCAGTTCCCACACGCCACTTGTGTAGATATCCATCCGGATCACCGAATCTAATAAAAACCTCAGCGTTGAGAAATGGTTTGGCCCACTTCTTAATCCTCAGATCAAACTGGAGCTTATTTCTCACAGTATGCCTAAATCTTACAGTATCCCTAACACCCTTCCTCGTTACGATCTGCTCCTGATATCGCAACCTGTAACTCAGAGTTATGCGTTGCTTCTTAAATGTATTGCGAAGGATAACATCGCCATAGAAACGATGGCTTAAATCGACGCGTGTAGCACCATCCCTCTTAAGCGGCTCAATGATAAACCGATAACCACCGCCAATTCTAAGATACTTGAGCAATCGATATCGAATATGTACGTCAGGACTTATCGATTCTATATCCGACGCATCATCCATCAACCGAAAGTGCTGATCGAATCCAAAGCGCAGCTTCTTCGTAATTTTATATCTGATGCCCCCTTCAAACCAGAGGCGAAAATCGGAGGTAGCTCCAGCCTCCGTTGAGAGCAGGGATAGCAGAAGGATGATCAGGCATGTTCTGACAATATTCCTCATCTAGAACCCCTATACAGCATATCCGATACAGAATCAAAGCAATATTCACTGACATCTCAACGACTTACAACCTGTCCGTACCAGCAACAGCCAAACAGGTAAGCAATTTTGATCTATAAACACCCCTTAAAATATGATACCTTCTTCCAATATCAAATGGGGGCGGCGCAAATTCCTAATGGAAGATCAGCTGAACATATTACAGAGTTTCAAAACGATCTCATTGGGAGAGATCAGCGATATCAACGATTCATTAAGGCTTATGAAAAGGCAGGATACAAAGTTTTTGCTTCCTATAGAGAAACTCGAAAGATTCATAGAGCAACTGATACCACACTATAGGATTCTAGAAATTGAGAATAAGAGAATTTTTGAATATGAGAACCTGTACTTTGATACAGACGCTCTCACCTGCTACCGACATCATCATAACCAGAAGCTCAATCGATATAAATTCCGACACAGAAAATATATGGACTCTGGACTGCAATATTTTGAAGTAAAACTGAAGGACAACAAGAGACGGACTGTAAAGAAGCGCTACGAAAAGGACTCTGTTGCCACGAAACTCTCCGATGGCATGATCACCAAGATAAGAAATCGTTTCCCCTCATCTCATATCGTAGACCTAGGACTGCTGAAGCCAAAGATATGGATATCCTTTTCAAGAGTGACGCTGGCGAGCCGTGAGCTTGAGGAGCGCGCCACGATCGATTTTAATCTGACCTTCAAGAATATGACCGGCGTAAAGAAGGACCTACACACAATCGCTATTGCAGAGATAAAACAGGAACGGTTGAATTTGCGTTCACCGTTTGCTCTAGCTTTAAAGGAACTGAATTCCTACCCAGGTACATTCAGCAAATATTGTACTGGTATATTTTTAATGGAAAACCCAAGGAGAAGCGGTAGATTTAAAAAAAGGATTATAGCTCTTAACAAACAGTCCACCTCACGGCAGACATATAGGAGAAGGAAAATATGCATTTCTTAGCGAACCTGGAAAATATACAGCTATTTGGCAATCCGCTCATCGACTTCCGAGGCGTATGGGAACTCGCCATGCGCTTCGGATTCGACCTGTTGGTGGTCTTTGTTATCATACGATTGGTGTTCTACCCTCGCTATAGACAGAAAAATTACGCCATCTCATATTTTTTGATAAACATCTCAGTCTTTCTAGCCTGCATACTGCTCAACAGCCTTAAGCTCAAGATGGGCTTTGCCTTCGGTCTGTTCGCGGTATTCTCGATCATACGATATCGAACGGAACAGATTCCAATCAAAGAAATGACATATCTATTCATCTGCATAATCATCGGCGTCCTAAACGCTCTTTCCAAGAAGAGGATAAGCTACGCCGAAATAATGTTGTGCAACTTGATAATCATGTTGAGCGTATATTTCCTTGAATTAAGATTTTTACGAAGGGGACTTAACTCAAAGGTAGTGAGATATGAAAAAATCGAGCTCATCTCTCCCGATAAAAAACCGGAGATGATAGCGGACCTCAAGGAACGCACCGGTCTAGACGTGGTAAGCATTTTCATCAATGAAATTGATTTCCTAACCGACACAGCGAATGTAAGATTATTTTATCAGGAAAAGGAAACTCCAATACCAGAAAAAAAGCCTGACTAGTTGATACTTACTTACTCGACTACGAACTGTTTTACACCGTAATAGTAGTTGTCACCAGCCTCATACTGGTCAAACGCGATCTGCCAGTTATTATCTGGGTCATCCACACCCCTTATAATGACACGAAAATAGTATGTTCCACTGTCTAGGGACGCTCCCTCTATCTCATTACTCTCACGATCCAAGCTCTCATAGATGATGTCGGCGTCAGCAAACGATGGATCTGTGCTTACCTGAAAGTCATATGTGAATGCATCACCTTGCAGATCATACGACTCGTCCCAGTTAAATGCTATCACACCATCGCCCTGGATCGGATCACCCAACCAAACAGGCATAGGTCTGTCCAAAGTGTCGGCATAGATATCATATGATTCAGCGGGAATACCGGGAAGCCGATCCAGCTCATCAACATATTCGTCGATCTTATCGTCAATATCGTCGGCGATCGTAGGTAAATCTGTTATGTCGGGTTCTGCAGTAACAATGTCGAATATCCATCCACTTAATATTTCTACAAGCTGTGTAGTCTCTACATCAGTGAATACATTTAGAAGTTCGGCAACTTTATCGGATAGGGCTTGCACATTATCCGGATCCTTTAAAAATCTCTTGTGTAGAACAACATTCCACCAATTAGAAACTCCCTGAGTCCATCTAGGTCTTGTGTTTGCTGCTGCCTCCTGTGCCTGTCCATAAAAATCCCACGCGCCATCATAATCCCAAGGCAAAAAATACCAGCCATCCGAATTCGTAGGGCTATACAGATAGAAGTTCTGCGAATTCGTATCATAGTTCTGTAGAAGAATGTTTATAGCGAACCAGGTAAGATAGTTATCCCTCTGAAAATTATCCTCTATAACCGTGTTAATATCGATTTCCTCGTCATTCACTTCATCCAACATATTTATGAGTTTTTCATGGTTTCCATCATAGCCCCTTATCTCCAAAACCTCTTCAAACTTCTCCAAACTGTAGTTGGGATCAGATGGATCCATAATGTTGTCCGGGTATCTGTAAAATGCAAAGTCCTCAGCCTTATAGAGATGCCCCTCTTCATCCAACCCATGCCTCTGTAAAAACTCCTCATTGCAACGTTCGATAAGGGTATACAGACCATAATCAGTACCATCTATGTAGAGATGGATAAATTGTGTTATGAGGCTCGTAAAATCTGAAATCGATTGAAAATAGGTAAAACTCAACTTTTGACGCATTCTGCTAAGATCGTAAGGATGCTTGTTGAGCTCCAAGGTATTTAAATCTCTCCACTCTGTACTTTCATCGTCGAATCTTATTCGATAGGATTTTTGTGCTGCGCTTCTGGCTGAGTGGCCACGCTGTCTCAACTTCGCATCAGAAGAGGTAGAACCATTCCCAAAAGTATATCCATCTTCCGAAACCCTTACATTGGCTTCAGGAATGGAGTCGTCAGTCCAGTCCGTGTCATCATCAACCTCTTCGATGGTCGCACCGCCAGGCAGGACTTCCACATAGAGATTCAGAACTCCCGGGACCTCATTGTCGTACACCTCCCTATCATCTTCGAGAGGAACTATTGGAGCGTTCGGATTTATATGCGATGGTGAGGGATCTGTCTCAGTCCTGAGACATCCAGCCAGCATCGACATTGCCAAGACGGCAACAGTGGTTGTGATTATGCGACTTTTCATTATAGCCATCCGTGATTATCCGATAATTCTACATCTATTCAATCGGATAGTCATCGTATATTGTCATGTAGTTAAATCATTAGATAAATAAGTCAATTGGAGTGATGAGTGCTGTCATCAGTTCACCGACATATCATCACATGAGCGGATCATTACCGCCGCCACCTGGAGGACCATCACCCGAACCTGGTGCACCACCATCGCCCGAACAATCGCGATCATGACAGCCCTTATCGGGTATCAATGCTTCAAGGGGATTGGCAGTGGATGAAGCTGATGCAACGCAATGACATTGTCCATCTGTACCCTTTTCTGCCTTCTGCCTCGGACCGCAGTCGATGAATGCGCATTCCATCGTCCCGGAATTTGCATCATTCCAAGCACCAGTCGTACACGATGGGAATGAACTATGTGATGAAGCTGTGTCAGGATAGTAGCTCACGTTTCCGCCCAAATCCTCCACCTGACTATTGATTAAATTTCCCTTTGGCTGACAACTCTGCCATGACGAAACCTGTTCCATCGCACCATTACATCCGCAGCTTGTCGTCCATGGCGGGCAGGACCTCAGACCACCTGAAGAACCCCCTTTACCACTACCGCCTGCATCTTCATCCATACCGTCTACATGAAATTCATATGTTCCCGCATCCAAATCTGGATACATTACACCACCCCAAGACGGGTTAACCGTTTCTTGCATATGCTCCCTTTCAAGTGCGATCACCTCGGTTAAGTTAAATGGCACCCCTCCAATGCCAGCTGCCTTCATAGCCTCAAAAATTCTCGGCATACTTTCGTGATCCCTAAATACTCCACGACCGAGGCCTCCCGTGTTAAAAGTAAGAATATTTCTAAGAACGTGAGCGAGCACTTCGTGAACAACCACATGAGCGAAATAGGTCTCCATGTTTTCATTGAAAAAAGTGATATCTCTCTCATCTATATTATCTTTGTCAGCAAAATTATTACTCCAAATTTCTGCAGCAATTATACCAACCCCTATTTTTGAGGTGGCGGCCTGACCCCAACCCCTTGCAGTTCTCGTCGTTTCACCTACATCATAGAAAATTACTGGCTGAGGAGAGAGGGCTGCCTGGCTGCCACCCCGGTCGAGAGCCTGATCAAGAATGTCGTCAGGATCACCGCCACTTGGTTGGACAGGAATGCCTTCTGATATTAGCACCTGACGAACGACATCGCGTACATCTTTTCTTTTTAGAAATTGTATCGCCTTTCTACTTCCATCGAAATATCCCCTTAAGACCCACGGGTGATGAAACAAATCACCGAAAGCATTTTTTATGGTATCGATTTCATTAGCGGTTAATCGTCTATTAAAACCATTATTGATGATCGGAACACCTCTTTTTACATATTCATTATATGCCTGATTAAAACTATCTAACTCCTTCTGTTTTTCCCGAGGAAGGTCATCAGGTCTTTCTGGAAGCTGCCTTGGTTCTCTATCCCTATTTGGTATTTTGGGTCCTTTCTTCTTCTTTCCTCCACCACCGCCACCATCACTATCACCATCATCTCCACCATCACCATCATCTCCACTCTCACCATCATCTCCACCGTCACCATCATCTCCACCGTCACCATCATCTCCTCCGGGGGCAGGAACATTAAACTCATCCCCTGGACCCTCCCAATACCAAGATGGCACAGTGGCATCATCACCTCCAGCAGGACTCATACATGCTGTTGTCGGATTGACCGCCTGCCTTCTCTCCACCTTCACCGCATCCATACATTCGCCAATCGATGGGCGCCTTACGCTGTCAATAATACAGCTGAGACTACGGGTCGGCGATACGCCCAATCCTGAATCGCCACCTCCAGCAGCGCCTCCACCCGATCGCACTATCTCGGATTGCGGTAGACATACTCCTGGAGGGTTGACACTGTCGTGCTTGTACAAACTCTCGTGCCATCCCATAAGTCCGTAACCTAGTGCTTCGGGATTTAGTAATTTTCTAATAGCTTCGTAAGCCCAACTCTCATATCCAAACTTCATGTTCCCACGAAACGAGCGCCACTCTTCGGGCTTTGCCATACAGATAGTTTCATAAGCGACGGATTCAGGAACGCCATAGCTCGTGGTTAACTCGCCTATATTCTGAGCACCATACCCACCACGCGCCATTGCTCGACCATACTGTCTTTCCATGGCACCCTGCGATCTTGAAGGAATGCTGGAACCTGCCATCTCATCACCAAAATCGTCAGCTGTTTTTAGCTTCGGAAGTTCAATCAAAACTTGTTGAAGATTTCCAAGCTCCCTATTGAATAGAAATACTCTTCCAAAATCACCTTTGGTTTTTAAAAAACTCTTCACATCAAACAATCTATGTGGTTCATCGAGCTGTTGCCCCAACCAGTTGACAAGAGGTTTTACAGTTGCCGGATGATGTTTTACAACATCTGCGAGCAACATCGCTGGCACGAAGAGTGCCTCTGCAAGCTTGTCACGAAGGAATGGGTAATCATGACTCATCGTTACGTAGTAATAAGCGACAGGCATGGCTATCGCGAGCCACTGGGACTGTTCCGAGTTTATACACAAGAGCCCCTCATGGTAATCTTGAAGTTTTTTGGTAAATAGATCGTAGTCGCCATCCAACAATGTCATGAAGAGCGCTGGAATTATTTGATTGCGCAGTATATCCTCACCCTGACACTGGGGAGCATCTTTCAGCTCCGGCATAATCTGAAGTTCTGGTGCAAGAAAAGCTATCCAATGCGCCATTTCCAATAGTGCAATTTTGGTTGCCAACTGAGCACTACCCTCATCGCCAGGAACGTATGAATATCTCTCCCAGAAGAGATCAAATTGTTTCAGTGACTTACTTTCACTCTCTTGAACTTTCTCAAGATACGGCTTCATCGCCTTAGAAGCCTTATGAATTTTTGAATATATCCCTTGCAGATCAGCATCGTCAGGAAAAAGGAGAGGAGTAGCTTCACCTCTTTTCTGAGGCACATCATTTTGAAAGATCCATCTGAAGAAACTAAATGACATCATCCCTCGACGTGTATTATCGCTTGCACGATTTGCAATATCAGTCTTTACCGGCAACATTTTAGGAGGCGAACCAACTGAATAATTCTCACCCACAGCAACGACGAGCTCAGCTAGATACCTGTAGAAATCATCATCGTGCTTCAAAAGTTCACGCCTAGCATCGATGACTTCAACTTCACCTGCATGATATTGGTTCATGTTGAACCTAATCGAATCACGTGGGAGCTCTTGAGATTTGACTGCATGAAACTTACGAGCCGTATACGGCACCTTCATCCGCGTAACACCTTCTCTACTGGAATATTTATTTGCTGCAAAAGACCAAGTAGGACCAAATATCATTAGGAAGGAAAGTAATAATGACAACATCCAACTCACTTTTCGCTTCCCCGTAGTTTGTTTACGGATACTCCTCACAATCCCCCCGCCGTTTAGGTATAGGCAAGGACATTACTTGCATATTCTATACCAATGATGGGTTCTATAGAGACATGAATTTAAAAGGTATATTCTAGTTAATGCTGATGATAGGCGCCAAAACAGAGGATTAACGTCAATATATTGTCGTAGCTAAATCAAGCCTATACTGATGTTCTGGATTCATTTCATAACAAAGCCTCCTGATGATTTACAGATCTCACCAGAAGGCTTTGCGATTATCAAAATTTTATTAAAATATGATTCGGTTCATCGATTATTTCTTAATTCTATTCGGCCCTACCCACTCATCCCATGAATTATTATAACCATCGTAGTGAATTTTCCAGGAATTCTTACCGACAGCAATCACATGAGCCGGCCACCATTTCTTCTTCCACCTGACCTGAACCGCAGTGCCCACAGAATACAAACCAGAGGAATCACTCTTACCTATCGTACAACCCCTAATTCTCTTAGAACCTACCCATTCATCCCAAGAGTCAGCATAACCATCGTAATGAATGTAACAGCGAGCACCTTCAACCTTCTTCACTTGTGCGGCATACCATTTACTCTTCCACAAAACTTCAGCTCTATCACCAACAGAACATTCCTTGGCATGAGCGACACCAACCATCGACGAACAGATGAGCGTCAATACAGCAAGAACGATAAGAAATGATATTTTGCGATTCATAATTGTCCCCTTTCATTTTTTTACATGTATACACTTTTCATCTCAGCCTGTCATTAATGGCCTCAACCCATTGATATAATTACAATATATCTATTGACCGAATAAACACCCACAGTGCTCTAGCATTGGAAATATCGCAATCAAATGAACTACAAATTTCCTCACAACTTTTTCATAGAATATGCGAAAAGAACATTGAGGGATAACCTATTTCAATCTGGGGTTAGGATAATGACTGCAACTTTTTGCAATGCACTCAAGAGCACCGATCCTGAAGGCTACGGAATATGTAAAGAACTCGTCACACAATATCCAACCCTTCAAAAAAGCGATTTCGATACCGGCGTATCAACTACTGATTTTTCAAGAAAACCATACAAAACTACCCCTGCCGAGCCCGATGGCACTGTATCATCACAGGAAGTCCGACAATTAGCACTGGAAAAGGCTACTACAGAGTACAAGGAATGGATTACAGAGATTAAAAGGGATGGAACGAGTACCAGAAAGAGCAGCGCTCTACTTGCTTCTAAACTCAGACAGCACGGAATGTTCATCCCCTGGTTTTTTTACTCTGAAGACAGCATTAAATCAGTTCTATCCAAACTGCGTTCTGCAACATGGAAACCGCATCCCGCTGGTGATTTAGAAATACAGGCTCGAATGATGTACCGGATGATTCAATCTGCATCAGGTCTTGGCATACGCTATAGCACGGATCCAGAACTTCGAGAACTCGGAGTCGACGATCTGTTAAAAAGAAAAATTGCCCGCTGTGAAGAATTAATATTCTTGGAAAAGGGAATCGCTCTAATCATGGGTCTATCCCAACCAAACGTTCATGACACCATGTACAGTGATTCTGATATTGATCATGTGTACACTTCATTTAAATTACCAAAAGGTCTCAGTTTATTTTTAGACCCCCTTCTAAAACCCATTACAGCCCAGACACACCCCAAACACTCCGCAACAATTGTTGATGATCTCCATCTCCTGGGTATCTATGAAATGAATGCGACTTCCAGAAATTGCATCACCACAAAGTGCGGCCTTGAAAGATCTAAACGCGCACTTTCATATTCTCCAATCTATAGGAACCATTTCTTACTAGGAAATTCATACGCAATGGATAGGAACCCCCTACAGGCAACGCACCATTACAAAACCGTCTGCAGACTCAAGCCGGATTACTATCCATGCAACCGATGACCGCATATTAATAGCGGGTGCAAATCACAACAATCTACTTAACCCTACTTTTCTGGGCCGCCGATTATTACTATTCTATAGGAATGTCCTCTACGACTTCCTACCATGTGACGTCCAGTGGCGAACATCCTAACAGCATCACGTCTATCCAAATCCACCCTAAGACGACGCGACCTATCTGCCGGATGTACAGCTTCGTGCACAGCCATTTTTTCTCTAGTAGGCCATGATAGAAAACTCCTCGATATTCTTCCCTCAGCATCTTTTTCTGCACCTGGCCTGACCGGATGTCGCGCTTTCATTTCATGGTACCGCACGATCCTTCCCTTTCGATCCATGAGCTCTACTCGAAAAGTGAGATTATACGTCTGCCTGCTCTTAGGACCTGCTGTTTGAGGCTGTCTTATCTGACCCGCAAGAGTTTCTGCGTCATCAAAGACTTTGAGTCTGGCATATTGCGGCGCCAATTTTTTCAAATACTCACTTGTCATTTTAAACGCACGCTCAACCTTTGGTGCCAAAGCTTTGATTGCGGCCCTATCCTTTGGCGTGAAACTCACCCTCGTTGGCCTCCTGTCCAGGTCTACATGAGGCGTTATTTTTCCTCCCGCTGATAACATAAAACCCTCCCTTCTTAATTGTTGTCTATCCAAACCACAGGTGTTGGTGTGCAAGGCGGATGCCAAATCTCTGGCTACCAAGCAGGGAGAGTTTAAGGTATAGAAACAGCAGGTTAACCTACATCGTATAATCCG
>JABGOS010000155.1 GCA_018645265.1 Deltaproteobacteria bacterium | reverse complement strand
ATCCTTCGCTTCACCGAACTCCTCCGGGACGTCACTTGTTGATTTGCCTGGATGAATGCGATGAATCCTATCCGCAGTATCATAAAACCTATCCAATGATACGGCTGCCTCATCTATAGCTTCCTTCGTGTAATCGATGGGTGAACGATAGTGGTTTGACAAGAGGAATAGGCGGACAGCTTCTGAATCATACGCCTTAAGGACATCCGAAATTTTGGTTATATTGCCGAGCGACTTGCTCATCTTCTCGGCATTGATATTGATGAAGCCGTTATGCAGCCAATATTTTACAAAATTCTCACCCTCAGCACCCTCAGCCTGAGCAATCTCATTTTCGTGATGTGGAAAGGTAAGGTCGCGGCCTCCACCGTGAATATCGAACGGCTGACCCAAATATTTTGAACTCATCGCGGAACACTCGATATGCCAGCCTGGTCTTCCATCGCCCCACGGAGATGGCCATGTAGGCTCACCCGGTTTCGCTCTCTTCCACAGGGCGAAATCCAGAGGGTCCTTTTTCTTTTCATCGACATCTACCCTGGCACCACTCTCCAGATCCTCTATATTTCTCTTCGAAAGCTTTCCATACCCCTTGAACTTTCTTACGGAGAAATAAACGCCACTGTCAGTTTCATATGCGAGGCCATTCTCTATGAGCTTCTCTATCGTACCTATCATGCAGTCTATGTGCTCCGTAGCCTTTGGGGAAATATCCGGAGAGGCAACACCAAGATCCCCCATATCCCTTTCATATTCGCCGATATATCTTTTTGTGATCTCATCGCATGAGATCCCCTCCTCGTTGGAGCGTTTAATAATCTTATCATCAACATCGGTATAGTTCTTCACGACGGTCAGATCATATTTTAAATATTTAAGATACTTCGCTATCATATCGAAAACGACGGCAGCTCTGGCATGACCTAGGTGACATGAATCATATGCAGTAATACCACAGACGTACATTCCGACTTTAGGCGGCATTATCGGTTGAAATTCCTCTTTCTTACCAGTGAGCGTATTATGAACAACGAGTGACATTTAATCATCCTTTCAAAGACAGTTTAGAATCAGCTTTTCTCAACCAATACCGCAGTCTGCACCGCGATGGCCTCACCCTTACCCAAAGAGTCCAACTCCTCATTGGTTCTTGCCTTAATACTTATGCAATCAATCGGCAGAGAGAGAATCTCAGATATAGTTTTTCGCATCATTTCAATATGCATCGCCATCTTCGGTGCCTGAGCGATGATGTTTGCATCTATATTTATTAACTTCCAACCTTTGCAGGTGATTTTATCAAGAACTTCGCCGAGCAACATTTTACTGTCAGCATCTTTATACTTTGGATCCGTATCCGGAAAATGTTTTCCAATATCGCCAAGCGCTAGAGCACCAAGCATCGCATCAGATATCGCGTGAAGGAGAGCATCCCCATCCGAGTGCCCCTTGAGACCCCTTTCAAAAGGTATCTCCATGCCACCTAGAACGAGTTTTCTTCCTTCCACCAACTTGTGAATATCATATCCGATGCCGATTCGAATGGTCATCTCCACTCCTCCAATATCGCCTCAGCGACTATCAAGTCGGATGGCGTCGTAATCTTAACATTCCTGCTGTCACCCTCCACTACGGAAACCTTCTCACCTAGCCTCTCAACAATGCTCGCCTCATCAGTTCCCATAAAATTCTCTTTGAATGCGGATTCCATAGCACTCATCAACAGAGAACGCCTGAACGCCTGTGGCGTCTGTGCGCCCCAAAGATCGCTCCTATCAACCGTCTCCATAATCGCCCCACCCGCATCGACCTTTTTGACAGTCTCCTTTATAGGGCTCGCTAAAATACAACTACCTCTGTCCAAGGCGGTCTTCGCTAAGAGCTCAATTTGAGCCTTCGTGATAAATGGCCTAACACCATCATGTACCATCACAACATCCACTTCAGAGGTAGCACAAAGTCCATTGTAAACCGATCTTTGACGAACATCCCCACCAGCTACAATGAGCCATCCATCTGGAAACCCAAAATCACCGAGTATTTCAGCCTTAAACGAACCCTCCCTGCCAGGTTCAACAACTATTACAAGTTCATCCACGCATGCTTCAACGAATCTGTCGAGCGTGTGACATATGATGGGACGACCGGCTAGCTCCAAATACTGTTTGGGCCTTCCCGCTCCCATTCTTCTTCCTATGCCAGCTGCCGCTATTATTGCTGCTGTTTTCATCGGATCACCAATAAAGAACCATGTTACTGGTAGCAAGGGAAATCTATTATACGGTCATATCTCTAAACAAAAGGCCCGCTCACAATGAGCAGGCCTTAGGAATTATGGTCAATTTCGTGGTCAATCGGCAAATATTTCGTCGATCTCTTCGGCTAAATCATCCTCCTGCATCTCCTGAGCGATTGCTAGCTCTTTGACGATCAATGTACGCGCCGTGTCCAGCATCTTTCTCTCGCCGAAGGAGAGTTCCTTATCATAGCGAAGAAGCATAAGGTCGCGAAGAACCTCAGCAATTTCATAAATCGAACCGGTCTTTATCTTGTCCATATACTCACGATAACGACGATTCCAGGTCTGTTCATTGATCGAGATATCGCGCTCACGAAGGATATCATAGACTATATCGACTTCACTGGGATTGATGACCTCACGCAGACCCACATTTCGAACATTTCCGGTCGGGACCATTATCGTCATGCCGGTGTCGATAATCTTCATGATGTAAAATTTATGCTTATTGCCGGCAATTTCGCGTTCCTCGATCGAATCGATCGTTCCGACACCATGTGCCGGATATACAGCGACATCACCAACTTTGAACTCCTTATTCAGTGCAGAACGCCTCTCTCCCATGACTCCTCCTTATGCTATGGTCTTCCTTGACACAGCTGGACAATAATTCAATAATATCAACTGTTTATCCGGGTTCCCCCATCGAGAACGTGTTCCTATATAACATATCGGACCACATACCGTCAACGGTAACCCCATGTTTTTTAAAATCTTTTTTCTTACCACACCCTTCAATGCCATCCCTTATTGAGCCCCTTTGAAGATAACCAAGCCAAGCGTTGAAAAATATGAAGAAATTCATTTTCGCCTATCTAGCTTGACACCTTCTTATCTATCTACTATCGTCCCCTCCGCTTTTGGAAGTGCTTGTTTTTTAACAACTTATCTTTTTTAAATGGGCAGGTAGCTCAGTCGGTAGAGCAGAAGACTGAAAATCTTCGTGTCGGGGGTTCGATTCCCTCCTTGCCCACAGGCGAAATCCACAAAGGGTTTCGCCTTTTTCTTTTTCAAAGATAGTTGATAATATTATCCAACAATATCAACGTCTTACTTTTTTTTGGGATTTAAGGTCAGGTTCCCCAACCGCTCCTTATCAATCCCTGAAACAAAAAATGGGAATCCGAGGAATCTCCCCAGTTCCCTGAAATCTCTATGTAATCTTCTTACCCATTCACTATAAGTATCGGTTGAATGGGCCATTTTGTTGCTATCTTTTTCCAGGAAAGAGCAAAATATAGAGATTGGAGGGACTATAGTGAAATACTGAAATATTCAAGCAGCCAGGTCAAAAATGGGGCTATGGCGATTGCGGGGAGAAAGTTTCCCACCGGAATTCGATCCCTATCGCCAAGTGAGCCAAGAAGGTTTATTCCAAGCCCCACCATTAATACACCACCGACGGCGGTTATCTCAACGATCATGGCACTCGAAAAAAGGTGTCCCATATACATGGCGGCTATCGTAATGGCCCCTTGATAAAATAAAACCGGAACGAATGAAAAGAGAACGCCTACGCCAAGCCCAGCAGCAAAGCCGATAGATGCAGTGCCATCCAAAATTGACTTTATGAAAAGCAGTTCATGATTCGCGTCGATTCCATCGTATAGGCTTCCCATAATTGCGATAGGACCTATGCAGTAGATGAGACTAGCCGTCATAAATCCATCTATAAACCTGCTCTCCTTTATCTTCGTAATGGATTTTATTCTCTCCCCAAAATTTTCGAGATGCCTTTCAATTCTTAAGAGTTCCCCAAGCGCAGCTCCTGCTAGTATTGAAAGTAGAATTATGATGAGCTGCCGGGTATCAATGAACATCTTTACGCCGATAGCTATAGTAAAAAGCCCCAACCCCTTAACGAGTATATCGTGCACCCTCTTTGGAATGGTGTGGCCTATCAGAATTCCAACAGTGGAACCTATCAGAATTGCAATGACGTTTACGATTGTACCGAGGCCGACCATGAACTGTCATTATAACGGTAGAACCAAAAAACCAAGCAGCAATTAAAAAAATACCCTCACTCTCTAGAGCAAGGGTATCATTCCCAGATCCATACGGGCTGTTTAAGTTAAAATGTTCAATTTTTCTGCCATCTTTACAAGTGCTACCGCTGCGTTTTCTTCGATAAGCTCATTATAAGGTGTGCTTGCAATCCTATCCCAGAATTCATCATCTCCGAGATCTTCAACATCAAAATCAACTGTACGATATGCAATATTTCCGTTCGCTTCGCGCGTCACCTGGTTCGTGAAGAGATTTTCATCGCGTGTAAGAAGCTGCCTAAATTTAGGGTGGCTCACCAGCGGTGAATTATTCTCAAGCAGTATCTCAAAAAGTCTTATGATATCTTCCTTTTTCCATTTTCTTTTGCGTGTCATATATCCCCCTTATACGGAAGCATGTTTCTTTATTATTCCAGCTAACCTTGGACCAGCTTCATCAGGTGTCATTCCCATGAGTTGCTTTGCTATTCTAACTATCGCTTCGCCGTTTTCCATCCTCGCCTTCGTGAAGTCTGATGCTTCAGTCTGAAACCTTTTGATTCCCGAGATCTCACCCTTTGATCCAAATTTTGTAGCAAAGGCACCCTGACTGAATCCCTCTTTAACAAAAATCGATCTTGCAGCGTCCAGCGCCGTCCTGACTGATTCGGCATCCACGCTACCTGATCTCTTTAGTGAACCGACTGCAGCATCCAAAACCTTTGATAGGAGCGCCTTGTTCGGGGTTACATCGAACTCGCTGCTCGCAGCCTTGGCGATCCTGGCAGCCGCGTCCTTATATGATGTCTGTCCAACTTGTCCCATTCCTCCATTAATCATATCAAACCTCCTTGTCTCACCGACTTATATTGCAAGAGTCTTGCCACTTTGGTATATGCTAACTACTTGTATTTATTGATAATTTATATGGGGTTTTCATGGAAATTCGGTATTCCGGACCCCAATTTGGGATTTTTGGGTATTTGAGTCACCACCATTATATGATTAAGCACCGCTCAAAATCGGCCTTTATCAAAGGTGAAAATAATCATACCATCAGCATCAATCAACGAGTTAACTATGGCCTACAAACGAAAAGACCACTTTTACAAGAAAGCGAAGAGGGAGAAGAAGGCCTCAAGGGCGGTATACAAGCTTGATGAGCTTCAGAGAAGATTTAAACTCGTACAAAAGGGGGATATCGTTCTTGATCTCGGATGTGCCCCCGGAGGTTGGATGCAGGAACTATCCAAGATGGTTGGCACCAAGGGGCGGATCATCGGAATCGATCTACTCCCCCTGAAGATCGAACCTCCAAAAAATTGCTCGTTTATTCAGGGTGACCTCGAAGATGAACATCCCACCACGAAGATTCAACTGATGGCTAGCGGCAGGGTAGATGTAGTCGTCTCTGATATGTCTCCAAACATCTCAGGAATTGCATTCGCTGATGCGTATCGCTCCTATGAAGTGGCGATGTTAGCTCTAGAGATATGCCGCAAGCTTCTTAAAGAGGGTGGTAACTTCGTAGTAAAAATATTCCCTGGGCAGGAGTTCGAGGAGTACGTAAGAATTTTAAAGATTCACTTCAAAAAGGTAAGCACTATAGTTCCGGAGGCTACACGTAAAACATCCTCCGAACGATACCTGATAGCTCTGAATTTCAAATCATAACGCTCAGTCAATACCGAAGTAATTAGGGAATGGATTTTCACTTTGCTCGAGGAATCGCATCTCCTGTTTGTTGACCCATTCAGGATCGTACTCATCCAACGAACTAACCTGCACACTACGCAGTGCGGCCATGAATTGAGCTATTGAAGATTGAAATGCTTCGACATCACCCCTTCTATCCAACTGGAACATAAACTTCTCTCCGAATGCTGAACGCCGGGATACATCAAAAACATACCAGGGGTTTATTCCCGACTCATCATCCCCGACACCCTTTCGAAAACCTAGCCTCTTTGCAGTAGAATTATATAGCCCTATAGAATTAACAACTCTCCTATGCTCCCTTAGCTTCTTATCTCCAGCCTCGGATCGATCATCGCTTTTCGGTTTATCTCCAATATATGCCAGTGCATCCTGGATACCAGCGATCCCCTCCGGATTCTTACCCGTCTTATGAGGATATAAATATAGCGCATGCTTGCCATTTAACAGCTTGAATTCTTTACCTTCAGCGGCCGCTCTCGCTGACAGGGCCTGTCCAACTGCGTAGGCGAGCCAAACTATCGGCGAAGTTCCTCCAGAATATTTCTTGAATTCATCCAGCTTAGAACCCAGATCCTTACCACCCTGAAGCCTTGTAATAGCTATACCATCCTCGGTCTCCACAAACCCTACGGCGGCGAGATGCCCTTTTTTATAATAAGGAACCGACCAGCCATCATCAGACTGATGATAAATCGCAAACTGCAAACCGGTATACGCCTCGTAATTACCAAGCTCTAGATGCAGCTTGTATCTATCGTTTATATTAAAAACTGCTAGAGGCGCACGTATTTCATAATTTGGCATCACACGCTTCATTCTATGCACGGCCGTTGTCCCAAACCATGACTCAAGCTGCTGGAAACGATATATAACCGCCTTGAATGCATCCTCCATACTCAACGCACCTAACGTATTTCGATGAGCGATTGACATCTCATCTTTAGATAGATTTATCGCATATTCGATTAGATGTTTATCATCCAGCGACACACCGTAATACCTGCTCAGTTCTTCCAGAAGACGATGATTCTTCAAACGCATTAAGATAACCGCCGGGTCACTATCCGAATCAATATAGCTTGTCATCATGGAGAGCGAAGAATTATCGCTAGCAGTTATAATAAATCTTACCTCCATGAGTTGATCATTATAATTTCCATAACTCTGCCCATCAAACAGCGTTATCCACTTTTCGACTACAGCTTCATCTACAACTCCTAACGTTTCAAGAAGAGTCCGTGCCGATCTAACGTCTGTAGAGCTCAGAAGAGGAAGAAGATCTACATATCCCTCGAACCCATAGAGTGAAATCATTTCATAATCCGACATCAAGGCAATTGTTCTCATCGAACAAGCCCTCTGAGCCAAAATAAAATCCTTCTTATCGTCAGGCAGCGCAGCTATATCTGGAGCATACTGAGCAAGCTTAGAAAAATTGGCAAGCAAGTCTGTACGCGTTGCCCCGCTTTCAATGATTCTATCAAGACCTATAGCTTTCAAAAGACCTAGTTCATCGAGTTTAAAGATTTGATCGGTAAAAGCACCGACATCCCTATAGAAAACCTCTGAAGCGTTAGCACAGGCATCATAACCAAAGGTTTCTACAAATTTTATATCTGCTAAAAGATGAGGAAGGTTATCGGCTATATTTAAGAAAACATTTATGTCTGCAGTCCCAGCTGCAACATGTTCACCGATATGCCTACGAACCAGCTCCATGTATGGAGTTGACTCTATCCTTTCCAGGCGTTTTCCCAAAAGATATAGGTCACTCATAATTCGAGTATCTATCAATCCCTTGAGCTGCTCATACCCCTCCATCTTCTTTCCTAGACCAAGAAGATACACCAAAGTCTCGCTTCCCAACAAACGACCGACATTTAGAGCTTTATCAAGGTGATCTTTTTGAAACTGTTTATCGCTAGCGTTTGGCAGAAACGTACGAAAGAATATTTCTGGATCATCCGGCACAATAAAATCTAATGCCAGGGGCAAGTCATTCGAACCCTCAGGCATGGCAAGCATCCGCAGATGAGCAGGTAATACAACGGGGATTGCTTGATGAACTTTTGAAGCGGTTTTTCCCCCAAGATAGATATCACCATTTCCAACAGGAGTTACAGGTGTTGTACCTACGTTCTGCACCACAGGGTACAGACCGTGAGTCATAAGACCGGATTGAACAGCACTTCCTCCAAAAAAATACATTTCCCCAAATGGCATGCAGGAAAACATGTGCGGACCAACCTGACCCAGCATTGGCGCTTGAAAAAATGTCCTGTTCATAGAGAAATCCCATTCCCTTAAAGCTATTTCGTCTTACCTTTTATTATCGGCATTTTTTTGTAAAAGTTGCTCACTCGGTGGGATTAGATGGTTTTCACCCTGTTTATTGATAATATTAGACGAATCTAGCTGCACATAGTGTTATCAATACAAAACCGCGAAGCACCGAAGTGCCTCGCGGCTATTGTTGGGGAAAGAGATGGGGGACTTGAGGTGGCGGAGAAGCCCCTTTCCCCGTCTCCGCCAAATATGATCACGTTAAATGTAAGTTGACACTGCTCACTTGACCCCTTACTTTCACCTTCTTATCGCATCATTCAAATAAAAGTTGCGTGCTTTCTTATGAAGAAAACATTTAGATATATCAAACAGATAGCCCCATGGGGCATCGCCATAGCGATTTTTGTATACCTGTTTCAACAGTATCCACCCTCCAAGGTTCTAGATGCGATCAGGTTGGTAAATATTCCGGCTTTCATCGCGTTCTCCATCAGCTACTTCCTTATTCTCTACCTGATCGACGCCTGGAGTATGACCAAGGTAATCAAGCGATTCTCCCATCCCGTAAAATTTCGCGATATATTAGCCGGACGCGGCGTCACCTATCTCATCATGATTTTAAATTACGCAGCGAGCCAGGCGGCATTCGGATATTATCTTAAACGCAAATATGACATCCCGATATTCAAGGCTCTCGGAATTTTTCTCTTCATCGTCTACATTGATCTCATGTGGATCATAACCCTGGCTTTTATTGGTTCCCTATTTCAGAAATATGCCGTCGCAGGTGTTGATCTTGGATATACGATACAACTAATAACAATCGTGGCGTATGCAGGCACATTGATCTGGCTGGCATTCTGGAGAAGGCTTCCCGAAAAATTGATCGGCAGGCATATTCGCATTCCAATTATAGAGGGACTGAGGAAGAAGGAGGCGTTTCATATATTCGAAAATGCGAAGCTCTCCGACTATCTAAAGACTGCCCTACTCAGAATGCCGATTCATATTACGATAATCCTATCTATGTACGTCCTCTTCTGGACCTTCACCGTTGAGATTTCGTTGGTAAGAATCTTAGGAAATGTACCGGTGGTTTTTTTGATCGGGACCCTACCGATAACACCTGGTGGTCTCGGCACAGCGAATGCGGCTATGGTTGAACTGCTGAGTCCATACATCAGTAGCCCAATATTCTCCGACGGGCTCATCACACCGAAGGAGATGCTCTTCGCAGCAACCCTACTTTGGATGTTCTCAAACTATCTTCTAAAAATCTGTACCGGAACGGTTCTTCTCAAGTGCACTTCAAAGGGGCTCTTCAAACCTACCGAAGAGCTGTCAGAAGAAAAGGCTGAAGAGGCGGCTCCGCATCTACATGGAAATATATAGGCAATTTGCGCTATGTGATCTGTTTCCCACAACTTCATATTTCAATTAAATACAACTTCCTGTATAATATCATACAGATAACAATTTATTGCGCACGTCGTACAGCGCTCGACATGGAAAGCAAAACGCTAAAATGGTATAATAATTGCATAGTTAGAACTACGGTGACTGATATGAGCAGCCAGATAATCCACGGGTCGAAGCTTACCGAGATCCTTCGCGAGAAGGTCCAGAAAGCCCTCGAAAAGCAGAGGATCGAGACAATGGATCTCGTGGAATTCTATATCGTAAATCTCCTTGAGGAATTTCATTCAGCGGAAGGAACGATGGCCTCCGGCGAAGAGGCGATTGAAAAGCCGCTCTCGATTCTTCTGATGGAGGCAATGAGCGGTAGCCAAGCAAAACAGCAGAGATGTTTACGACAGGTAGGCGATAAGGCGCTAGTCGTAGCTGGATTCTTCGGAGATAACATCAACCGCGGTCTCATGGATGCATCATACTACATATCCATCGGCGGATCCGCCTATAGCACGCTCGCTAACATACATGGAAGCAGCGGCACTTTTTCAGATCTCTACAATGAGCTTTCAAAAAAGTTCGCAGGTTTCGTTGATGTGGTATCATCGGTAGCTCCCTGGAATAATGCCAACACCGATGCCGATCTCGTGCGAATATACGAAAGATGGATTGCTACCGGGGATGACACACTCAAGGAGCTGCTCGAGCGCAAAGGAATAGATATTTCATCTAAAAGCCGAAAGGAATGAGATGAAACTTGTAGAGCTGTACAAGATGTTGTGCAGAATCTACGACATCCAAAATCCGCAGGAGATAGATAGGTTTATCATAACCGATCAAGCTCAGAAGAAGGATGTAAGTATAGGCAATCGCTTCTCGAACAGGGAGTCACTCCTCATTCGGGAATCAGATGATGGTTTGGAAATCGGCCTCTACATATCTCCCGACATATTGCGCTCAATCGAAAATAATAACCCACTTGATGATCCTGACGCACTCGCCTGTGTGATTGAAGGGACGAGCCATTTTCTATATCTCTGTGAGTGTATAGAAAAAGGCCGCAAGGTCACCCAGCTCGAACTCGAACTCCAGGCTGAGGTGGACAAATTTCTACTGCTTCACCTAATCGCCCATTCGGATGGTGGCTCGATATCACCTGCGCTATTCAACATGCAGTTTGAAAACCACGCGTTCGATCCGGCACTGGATCCATCTGAAATTCAAAGATATAGGGATGCAAACCGCTTCGCCGCAAAATACTGCCACCAGCTCCTTAGCAATTACTTCAATCCCTTGAGGTTTAGCGATCTACTCGTTCAAGTTCGCGATTTCTTCCATAAAAACCTCTCTGAGAAGATATGGATGCTTACCCCTTGATCATCTGATCGGTTCAATATAGCTTATGGAACTCATGATACGATTACACACAATCATATTTATCGTAATCTTCCTGGTCGCCTGCGGGGGATCGTCTAACGAGTTTTCGGCGGACGTCCCTACAAACTCGCCCCCTATAGTCTCTAGGGTTGATCCCATAGACGCAATGGCAGGCGATGAAATTACGGTATTTGGATTTGGATTCTCCATAGCCGGTCCATCAAACATCATAATGATAGGAAGCACCGCTACGAACGCTATCACCTACTCGTTAGTTGATTCACCTACCGATACGGAGATCGAATCGCTTACAGCGATCATCCCGGACGATGCGGTACCTGGCGATAATTCGGTGATAGTGGTCGTCGATGGAAATGTCAGCAATGCAGATATAACACTTACGGTGACTGAATGAATGAACTAGTCGACAAGATCATAACGGACGAACTAAACTTCGCTTCAAAGGTCATAAAAATAGATAAACTTCACGGCGACGCATCGTATCGCACATACTCCAGAATTCATCTCTCCGACGGTTCGAGTCTCATCATGATGCAAATGCCGAAAGGCAAAAGCTCCCCCTCAGAAGAGATCACCAATTGCACAGAGGTGTTGAATGAACTTCCCTTTATAAATATGGATCGATATCTAAAGAAAATCGGTTTAAACGTACCCGAAATCCTAAGGTACAATGATAATGACAAAATTATGGTCCTGGAGGACTTAGGCGACAAGCTTCTATCTACATGCATAGAAGGGTTGGATTCGGAAGCACTTAACGAAAGCTATAAGAACGCGGTTGATCTCTTAATAGAGATTCAAAAGCAAAGCGATGACAATATCAGTGCCAACTGTATAGCCTTTAAAAGATCCTTCGATGCCAAATTACTCAACTGGGAATTTGATCACTTCCTGGAGTACGGTCTTGAGGCTAGGGGTGTAGAGCTCTCACGAACGGATCTCGATGAATTCAAAAGACAGACCCGTTCCATTACAGAAAAGATAGAAGGCATGAAGTACGGTCTGACACTGCGCGATTATCAAAGTCGAAATATTATTATAAAAAATGGAACCTTCTTTATAATAGATTTTCAGGATGCCCTCATGGGTCCAAAACTCTACGATCTCGTATCACTGCTGCGCGATTCGTATATAGAACTGGATAATGACCTTCTCTTCCATCTCATCGGCAATTATGCCAAGGGAAGCGGCAGAAGCGAAGATCAAGTGAGGGAAGAATTCGACCTCATAACTATACAGAGAAAGCTTAAGGATTCTGGTAGATTTGTATATATAGACCGCGTTAAGGGAAATCCAAACTACCTTGAATTTATTCCCACATCGCTAGAATATGTAGTTCAGGCACTCACAAGAACCTCTGGACACGAAACACTATTAACAATTTTAAAAAAATACACACCTGAATTAAAAAGAAGCATCAAATTAAAATAACCTCATGATTGCTTCGGCAAAGAAACAGGACAGGACATGATCAAAAAAGCCATACTTCTCGCCGCAGGATTCGGGACCAGGCTCAGACCATTAACACTTACAACCCCAAAGCCATTGCTGCCGCTGGATGGTGAACTACTGATAGATCATCAACTGCATTATCTAAAAAAATATGGAATAACCGAAGTAGCTATCAACCTACATCATCTTGGTGACATGATTAGGGAACACGTCGGCGATGGATCAAAATATGGAATAACGATTCATTATTCCATCGAGCAAAAAATTCTAGGCACTGGCGGCGGAGTAAAAAAAGCAGGCAGCTTCTTCAAGGAGGAACCTCTTCTCGCACTGAACTCTGATGCTCTTATAGAAACGGACCTTTCAGATTTGGTGGACTACCATACCCGCAACAACTTTTCAGCTACGATGGTACTAAAAAAACTTCCCCCTGATTCTAATTACACTCCGATAGATGTAAGCGATGACAAAACCATAAAGGGCTTTGAAAAGGGCGAATATCACTATACGGGACTCCAGATAGTGGGCCCTGAACTTCTGAATGAATTTCCACCAGCAGGAATTGAAGCCTGCCTCATTCAGGACGGCTATAAAAAGCTCATCGAAAAGGGTGCACGCGTCGGCGCATATCTTTATGACGATTATTGGAATGACCTAGGAACTCCGGAAAGTTATGATCAGGCGAAGAGCGATATAAGTAATGGAAAGTTTCAGTTAATCAAGGGATGATCAAGTTGAGCTTTGGTCCTGTGGTTATCTCAATTCTGCTAGCACTCTCCTCGGCATGATCGCCATCGAGCGTATATGGCATCGGCTCATCGAATTCTAGGACCACCTTACTGCCCAGCTCATCGACATAGTATTCCGAATTTGAAGGTTTAGCCATAAGGGCCTTTGGAAATGACATGATAAGCTGCCTGCCCGTCGCAGATATTCCAACGAACTGAAACTTGCCAGGTTCGGAGTTGCCTCGATAGAGTGGTCTAAAATTAAAACCCAGCGTCTGCATGGTGCCACTGAATATCATCATATAGTTCTTAAACGGCATCAACTTGTCATCCACATATATTCGGGCATTGAATCGCTCGCACAATCTCTGCGACATCTTTCCATTGAGGAGGGAGGAGATAGAAGCTCTCGCCAGAAGTAAAAAAGCGCGCAGAGGCGTAGGACCACCCTCGCAATCCTGATAGATGTTGATAAATTTGTCGATCAGTCCCATCCCGAATAGAAATCCATAGGCTCCATTTACCTTTATGAGATGAATACTCTCCTCACGAAACGCTTCACCGTTATGATATTTGAGGATTAGATCTGAGAGTATCTTCTCAGGAGAGCCTTTAATTCCAAACTGACCAGCCAGGTTGTTCATCGTACCGCCGCGAAGTATTGCTATTTTGGGCAAAGGATTATCACCGTACACATCCAGAAAGGCCGAGAGAGTCTTGTGGTTTGTCCCATCACCGCCGGAGATGCCCAGGATTTCGACCTTACGCTCCATAAACTCATGCGCGAGGTCATGAATCTGGTCAATCGTCTCAGTAGCGTGACACGAGCCCTTATCACCAACGATAAACCCAAAGCGTTTAATTCGCTCGGGGTTCTTCTTGTTCGATCTCGAATACGGATTGAGGATGACGCCTATTCCTGACATATCTATTTGCCCTCGCTATCGGTTGTTTTCTTTTTTGGACGTCTATTCCTCTTATTGTAGAACCCTTTTTTCTTTTTATATTTGCTGCGTTGAGGCCTGCCATCTTCCTTAGATTGTGAAACCTCTTTCTTATCGCCCTCTTTCTTTGGCCCCTTCTCCTCAGCCTTAACACCCTCCTTGATACCCCTGCGCTTCATCAGCTCCTTTACGATAAAGCTCGCAACCTGCGATGGTTTTGTGCCCTGACCAAAACCAGCATCAAACCCCAACTTAAGAGCCAAACCGTGATCGATTCTCGGCCCGCCAACTATCAGGAGTAAATCCTTCGCAAGTTTTTTATTATCCTTAGCAAGTTTTTTAAATGTCTTAAGGTTATTGATATGACTATTACGCTGCGTTACCACCTGAGAGATCAGTATGGCATCTGCTTTTAACTCTAACGCCTTTTCGATCAACTGTTCACTCGTGATTTGGCTTCTCAAGTTATGTGCCTTAAACAGTGGATACCTTTCAAGGCCGTAGTCGTGATCATACCCCTTCATATTCATAATTGCATCTATACCCACAGTATGGGCATCAGCACCTATAGCGGCACCTATTACTACTAGAGGTTCTTTGAAATGGTCGGACATGTATTCCTTGAGCCCCTCATAATCCATGAAGGAAGCATCCACCTTGGGAACGTGTATCCTGGTGATATCGATTGTATGCTTCGCATTGCCATATCCCACGAAGTGCGAAAAGCCTTCACCCATAGGCTCCATAGTCGCTATCGACACATCCTTGAGACCCAGCTTCTCAATATATCTCTTAGCAGTTTCCTTAGCTTCTGGGGAAACCGATACAGGTAGTGTGAATGAAAACTGCATCGCCCCGTCATCCAGACGATCGCCATATGCCTTTAATTTCTTTTTATTAACTTTGAGCATTTCTTTTTTAGTGATCGACAATCAATGGTCAGTGATCAGCCCCGCCGATTACTGGCAACCTCTTGTCGGTCATCGCTCTTCAATAAATCTAAAACCGGATTAAAATATCTTCTGTCCTTTTGAAAGACACCCTCCAAACCCTTACCACCGTTTTCATCACGTTCTATTTCAGCGAACATCCCCCTGGATATTGCTTTCATTAGGCCAGCCGTCTCGATTTTCTTCAAATACTTATGTGTATTTTCAAGAACAGTCTGTGCACGACGCGCAATCTTCCCATTGGGATTGAATGTAATCTCATCACCAAGACTTCTGGCGTTGTTGAAAATATAATTTGCATTTCTAAGAGCCCAAAAACGATCCTGCAAATGAGGATTGTGCATCGCCTCTGTGGGAATTCCAAGGAGCTGAATCGACTGTTCAGTAATGATCGCCGACATGTTAAACATTGCATCCTGAACGTTACCTTTGAAGATATCTCCCGTCATATGCTTTGTCGGAGGCATGTATTTAATAGGAGCCCTTGGAAAGATCTCGCGAACCATCTGCGCCTGCGCTAGCTCATAAAGAAAACCGTCCTCTACATTCGGATCTATTTCAAAGGCATGTCCAAGGCCCATCAGCTCAGGAGGCAGCCCCGCGTTTAGAGCGAATCGTTCATTGATAAACTGGCTCGCAAATACGTGATGTGCATTTCTATATGCATCGGTGGTAGTGAGATAGTTATCCTCACCAGTATTTATCATTATCCCTGCACGAGCGCATATAAGTCTTGAGAAATACTGATCGACGAAGGTGCGCTTCATGTTGATGTCGCGAAAGAGAATGCCGTACATCGAATCGTTAAGAAGAACATCCAACCTCTCAAGCGCACCAAGGGCTGCTATCTCCGACATGCAGAGACCGGATGAATAGTTAACCAACCTCACATATCTGCCCGCCTTCTTGGCAGCATCATCAAGCGCCTTCCTCATTATGCGAAAGTTGTCCTGCGTTGCCAAGGTTCCGCCTGAACCTTCCGTACTTATTCCGTTTGGAACATAATCAAGAAGTGATTGCGCCGTTGTTCTAATGACCGCTATAATGTCGGCACCACATTCGACCGCTGATACAGCCTGTGCACAATCGTCGTATATATTCCCAGTTGCAACTATCAAGTATTTGTAGGGCGTTGGTGGATTTCCCAGCTTATAAACGAGCTTTTCTCTGCTCGTCCTTGCGTCATCCAGTTTTTTGACGCCATCTTGCGCAAGTTTTATTCCAATCTTCTTAATCTTATCGAACGGAACTTCCGGCATGTTCTCGAGCTTGATATGATCGGTAGCCAGCTCATGAGCGAGCTGAATAGGCTTAAGTCCCGTATGGACAAGTGCCCTACAAAACCACGTCGCTATCCCCAAGCGAAGCTTGTCTTTGCTCAACCTATCAACGATCAGGCTGACATGTGGCATCTCCATATGGGCGTCGTTGATGCCGAAGAGCCGCAACACACTTCTCTCGGTAGATGTGGTGGAGTGTCTATCGATATACCTCTGCACCGGTGCAGCAATTCTGGTTGCAAGACCACGACAGTTATCGATTTTATCTCTATCTAAATTTAGTTTTCTGTAAGCCATATATTCTCAATCTATAAATAATCGTTCATACGCCTCTAGACTCAAGACGCGTTAAATCTCTGGTTTTAAAGTTACTCTTTTACCATCAACCAAATCCATATAAGCGCGATTAATCGGTTTCTCCTCAGCTAACGTTTTTGATATTTCCTCTGAGGTAGAACAGCTACAATCACGATCTCGTGGATTGGCATAGCTGCTCATGAGCCCTCTATAATTTCTCATCACAGCGCTCTTATCGCTCATCGTCAACAAGTAGTTTGGCATTACCGGAATTTTCCCACCGCCGCCAGGTGCGTCAATGACGAACGTCGGCAGCGCAAGACCTGACGTGTGTCCTCTCAAGTTCTCTACGATTTCAAAACCCTGAGAAACTGGCGTCCTGAAATGTTCTATCCCCTCAGCAAGGTCGCATTGATAGATATAATACGGTGTCACACGCATCTTGAGAAGTTCGTGAGACAGTTTCTTCATGATATTTGGATCGGAGTTTACCTTTCTAAGCAAAACCGATTGGTTCTGCACCGGCATTCCAACCCCAGCTATTCTATCACAAGCCGAAGCAGCCTGAGGTGTAACCTCAAAAGGATGATTGAAGTGTGTCATGAAGAATATAGGCTGATATTTGGACAACATCTGTACATATGCATCGGTAACACCCATCGGAAGAACGCATGGCATGCGACTCGCAACCCGAATTATCTCGACGTGAGGAATGGCTCTGAGCCTAGAGACTATACCTTCCAGCATATCCACCGAAAGCATGAGCGCATCGCCACCGGAGAGTATAACATCCCTCACCTCAGGATGCTCCTTGATGTAGTTGATCGCCTTATCGTGCTCTGAGGAAAGCTGCTTAGAGGTTCTATCAAGTATATGGCGCTTTCGCGTACAAAAGCGACAGTACATCGAACAAACTTCTGAAACCAGAAAAAGCACTCTATCCGGATAGCGATGTACTAGTCTTGGAACCGGAGAATCTGCATCTTCTGCGAGCGGATCCAGGAGATCGCCACGCCCCTCCTCCAACTCTGCAATCGTAGGAATAGCCTGCATCCTTACCGGACACTCCGGATTATTCTCATCTATCAACGAGAGATAATACGGCGTGGCCTGAAACTTGGAATCTCTGGAAGCTCTTTCAATATTCGCACGCTCTTTATCGGTGAGCTTTATGACCTTGGAGAGCATCTCCACATCGGTCACAAGATTCTTAAGCTGCCACTCACGAGTATTCCATTCCTCCAGTGATATATCCTTCCAGAGGGGAATGCGTTGATAGTATTTGGAATCATTTGTGTTTATCATATAGAAACCTCTTTAGGCTTACGATCCGAATTTCTTATCAAACCAACCCTTTACAGCCCCGTTCTTCCTGTAGAGATCGAGCGTAAAGTTGGCATGATCGGGGGCGTAACCGTTACCTATGATCATTTCAACATCCATACCAATGCCCTCGGCGCCAAGAGCTGCCTTCTGAAAGTTCGTGGCCATATTGAAAAAGTATACCTTCCCGCCCTGTTTGCATGCGAGGACTGACGAGAGCTCGGTACCTTCGACATTTGCAGTGTTGATGACAAGATCACACATTTTACCATCTGTAACCTTTGAAACCCTGTCGAGCACTTCCGTTGGCTTCAGCGCATTTGCGATAAAACATTCATCGGCTAGTCCAAGACCGGTAAATGTCTCTATGCTCGTCTGACGCGTAGCGGATGCGAGAATTTTACAGTCCTTTCCAAACTTCTCACGAATCGCTGCAGCGCAGAGCACTCCAGATTTTCCAGTGCCAATAATGTAGATCGTATCGCCCTTATTCACGAGGCGGTCCGCTTGAGGCGGTGCACCCGCAACATCGAGAAGGGCCAGACATACGTTAAGATCCATATCCCCAGGAATCTTCGCAAGGACACCAGACTCAAAGAGAACCGCCTTACCCTCGATATCAAGTTGCTCGCTCTCACGCACCTGCTTCACCTTATCGATGATGAGCGGCGTAAGTGTAAGCGATACGAGCGTACAGATATTGTCCCCAACCTTTAATGCGTTAGGGTTTGAATAGCTCGGCCCCATATCGGCGACCGTACCCAATAGCATTCCGCCTGATCCAGTAACTGGATTCAGTTGTTTTCCCATATTCTTGACGTTTTCCAGAACCTGTTTCGCAACACCATCGGGGTTGCCATCATTCGCCTCCCACATCTGACGAAATGATGCTGAATCAATATTCAGGGTCTTAACATCTATCAGAATTTCATTGTCATATATGGGTAGCGAGTTATCTACTCTGGTAGCAGCTTGTGGCAACGCGCCATCGGGGGTGAGCACGCGATGCCTTCCATATCTATCGCCGCCCGTTCTGTAGTCTGACATAGCAATACCTCCCAGTTTTCAATAAATTGGAGCCCCGTTTAAGCAGAGAAGAGGGCCCAAGTCAAACCGAACCCTCCCTAAGTAAGATATAACTGTTTAAACCAAAATATCGCAAGAATATCATGATATTATCATCCCTCCACCTTCCTCCATGTACCCCAGCATACGATTTCTTTCACTTTTCAGTCATATTCCCAGATATTGGCCGATCTCGCCAATAGCACCTTCTTTCACACCATCAAAATGACGTCTAAGGAGAGTCAAAGAGCGGGTAACATCACTTGATAGACCCACCTGATAAAAATACTCAATAATCTTGGCGCACCTGGAAAGAGTTATCTGGGTAAATTAGAGGATCTATCCTTCATGATGGCAAGAGTACCCCATCCAAGGGTAATGCCAATCAGGGATACGCTAGTGAAATTGAAAAAATCTATAGAAAAGAGAAAATGTCATCGAATTGAAGCAAGCATCAGTCTGCAAGGTTTTCTCGGACGATTACCACAAGATTGCATCAAATAAAAGTGTCCGACACCTTTTGAGCTATTGCGCTAAAAAGTGTCGGACACCTCTTTAGCATCATTTTAGAATAGCAATATCACAATAAATTCAACTGATTAGAAGGCTCCGGGGCATCCTCGCGACGATCTCTGGAGGGAATAAGTCTACCGTCGCTTCGAATTCGCTGACCACAGCGAACGCACCACCTCGATCCGTCGAGTCGATTTTCAATCCTCACGGATTTGCAGCGCGGACAACGTTTCTTCGGCTTTGTTTTAATAGGTGGCATAGAAAAACAGTGCATAGTTCATATCACTTGCGCTTCGCAACGATAAAATGAGAATATGTGCGCACAAAAAGGTGTCGGACACTTTTTCAAGGAATTGCACAAAAGGTGTCGGACACTTTTTCAAGGAATTGCACAAAAGGTGTCGGACACATTTTATGATCGATAAATCGGCTCAAATTAGAAAAAAATATAGATGGATCGCGCTGTGCATCGCGGTGATTGCTATCACGCGTCTACCCACGCTCCTCGAGCCAATTCTCAATATCGACGAGGCCGACTTCGCCGTTCAGACAGCAGTTTGGATGGATGGCGGCAAACCCTATATCGATTTCGTTGAAAAGAAACCGCCACTTATCCATATGGCCTACGCACTCGCATTTGAAGCTGGCGGTGTTTGGAATATGCAGGCTGTGCACATCCTCTTCATGCTCATTGTCATCGCCACAGGCTTAATCCTCGTACTCGCGGCTGAACGGGTCGGCGGGTCGAAGGCGAGGTTGCCTGCGCTCCTACTTTTCACAGCATATCAGTCGGGCTACGACCTCAATGATTTCCTTGCGGCCAACACAGAAACGCTCATGAACCTCTTCTGCGCCGCTTCGATATACTTCGCCGCTGCAGGACTGAAGATACGAAAACAGAGCTCTGGCTGGCTTACCTCAGGAATGATGGCGGGCATAGCCTGCCTCGCAAAACCGGTGGCCGTAGTAATGATACCGGCAATTGTTGTAGGAATAATATCCGTTCGCCCCAAGATTGATACTTTCAAAACAATTCTGAAAAACATCGGTTTGACGACCTCAGGTTTCATCATTCCCCTCGCCCTCTGCGCATTTTACCTTCTGGGAATAGGCGCATTGGAGGATGCCATCAGGTGGGTGTGGCTTGAAAATGTAAGCTACGCGACATCGATGCAATCGTTATCGGAAACACTGGCAATGGGGGCAACGAGGATTGGAATCTACGTGGCAGCATCGCTTCCACTTTGGATCTTGGCCCTAGGACATATAGTAAAATTTATTCGCAGGGGGGATCTCCCAGCCGGTGAGGCAGTGTTGTTCACATGGATTCTTCTCTCCTTTATAACCGTCTCTTTGGGCGGAAGATTTTTCCCGCACTACTTCCTACAATTTATACCACCGCTTACCATATTAGCAGCGCTAGGCTATACCTCATGGTTTGCGCCCTTTTTTAGAAAAAAGGTAGCCCTCTTAAGGACGATAACATACGTAGTGTTGATAGGACCTATCGTTGGGTTCCTCGCCCTACATGTAATTGAGATCAGAAAATTACCCAAGAAGGTTGCAGCTGAACGTACAATCGGAGCCTTCATATCAAAAACCACCTTGCCGGATGCCAAGATATTCGTATGGGGACACAACTCTGACATATATTTCTATTCGAAGAGGGTTCCAGCTTCTAGATTTTCATATTGTTCCTACCTCACCAACGCACGCGAGGGCTTCGAGAATTTGAATAGGATCGACGAACCAGATGACAGCTCCTGGCAGATGCTCATGAGCGACCTTACGGAAGAGCCACCCGATATTATCGTAGATATGTCGGGGACTGGAATCAGGGGATACGACGCTTATCCGATCGGTGGATTTAATTATCTAAGTTCATTCATGAAACCGAACTACCTTATCTCTGCAAATATATACGGCGCACATATCTGGAAGAAGAATTAATTTTTCTACAATAAAAAAGCCCCGCCTGGATGACGGGGCTTTTTTTCTATTTCGCCTCAACTATTTCTTGTTGAGTTTTTTCCTCTTAACATAGGCCCACAGCTTCTTTGTCATCATGCTCGGAGCGATAGCTGTTCCACCAAACACCTTCTCTACTGAATCATTACAGCCCTTAAAATTTATTGTGTATCCCCCAAATGCCTTCTTGGAACCCTTTTTCTTCTTTTTCTTTACGACTTTCTTTTTCTTCTTAGCAACTTTCTTCTTTTTCTTTACTACCTTCTTTTTCTTCTTAGCAACTTTCTTCTTTTTCTTTACTACTTTCTTTTTCTTCTTTACGACTTTCTTTTTCTTCTTTACGACTCTTTTTTTCTTCACTGTTTTTTTCTTTTTCACGACCCGTTTTTTCTTCTTAGCCGTTTTCTTTTTCGTCGTTCTTTTTTTCTTCACCATAATTCCCCTCCAAATTCTGGGCGCCATCCTTAGACCATAAGGCTGTGTACGCCTGAGTTAACAGCTTCGCTACTATTATCCTGTTTTTTATAGCAAATTTAGCACTAAAAAAAAATAAAAAAATGCCCTCCTGGTTGGGAGGGCATTTTCATAAAAAAAGCTCCAAAAATGACGTTTTCTACGAGCTAAATAACCGTAAGCCAGCGCTTGTAATGTTCATCATTACCACGCACCACGTCAAAATACGCCTTCTGTAGACGCTGCGTTATTGGACCAGGCTTTCCAGCTCCTATAGCCCTATTATCCACCTCTCTAACGGGGGTTACCTCGGCTGCCGTACCGGTCAAAAAGACCTCATCCGCGAGATAAGTAAAATCACGGGTAAACCTCTCTTCACGAATTTCAAGATTCATATCGCTTGCGAGCTGAATAACGCTATTTCTAGTTATTCCTGGCAATATCGGAGAATTCGTAGGAGGGGTGCGGATAACTCCATCCTTTACTGTAAAGATGTTCTCGCCAGTGCATTCCGCCACGTAACCTTCCGTATCGAGCATAATCGCTTCATCATATCCATCCTTTATAGCCTCGCGTTTAGCCAATATCGAAGTGACATATTGACCGCATATCTTACCCTGAACCATACCTACATTCACGTGGTGACGGTTGAAGGTAGATACCTTCACTCGAACTCCCCTCTCGAGAGCACCCTCTCCCAGATACGTCCCCCACTCACGAGCTATTACAGCAGCGCGTGTAGGATTGATCGCTGCAAGGCCGAATGAACCGATATCGCTATATATTATCGGACGCAAATAACATTCATCAAAACCATTTACCTGGACCGCCTTCACATGAGCATCGATGATCTGTTGTTCCGTAAAGGGCGTTTCCATGGAAAGGATTTTTGTTCCGTCAAACAACCTGCGTACATGTTTTTTCAGACGGAAGATCGCCGATCCACCGTTTGTAAGCTTGTAACACCTTATACCCTCAAACACGCCGAATCCATAATGCAACGTCTGGGTCATAACCGAAATCTTTGCATCATCCAAATCTACAAACTCGCCATCCATCCAAACTTTCTTTCCTTCGCCGGCCATAGGTCCTCCCGTTGTTTTGAATGTAGCTTCCTCTAAGATAAAGTCATGGCGCTACTTAGTCCAATAAGCAACCCGAAGCAACTGTAAAAAAGGCCATCGAAACTCGATGGCCTTGATAATCATAATCAATTCAGCGTGATATCTATTTAGCAGCTTTGAGCTCTCGAATGACATCAGCTATCACAGATCCCCCTATATTGAGTGAACTCGAACCAAAATTACCCGGAATAGTTCCATAGTTCATACAGATTTCCTTGAGGGCTTGCTCTGCGTTCTCCCTATGCGCAATTCTTACCAACCTTAAATTCGGAGATATTTTCCCAAGCCATTTAAGAGCTTCGAAGAGAACGCTCTGTGCATCGGCATACTCACCCCTCTGAAACTCTCCCATATGAAAGTATGCAACTGGATACGATTTTCCAGAGTTCTTCTCATCGAAAGATTTTTTAAACTCATCGAGCTTCGCTATGAGTTCCTGCTTCGTATATTTCACCTTAACGGCAAGCGTACCGAATATTGTCTTTCCCATACACTCACCCTTTTGAAGATCGGTACAGGATGGAATGCCCATTTCAGTTTGAAATTTCGCAACCGCCGCCTTAAGTTCACTATCGTACTTTCCATTTATTTTAAGAGCCTTCATTCTACCGGCCTTAGTTTCGCTAGCAAAATTCCCGAAATAGATGTTAAGAGCAATCTTGGCATAAGTTACCAGTCTCTTAAAATGCCTCGGACGAATCTTTCCTGGATTCTCCGTTTCACCATAGACAAGCGCACTTCCGCTCATTATTTGCGACATCATCGGATCGTTTTTTATAACCCTCGCTATCCCCTCACCCGTAAAGAGCTTTTGAATATCACAAGCGCCTAAAATGTTTGGCATACCTGTAAGGCTGGATAGATTTTGAAATGCCTTTAGGTAATCCTGTGGTTCAATCGTGGTATCAGTTACCTGACTATCAGGTGATATGGACCCCATTCCCTCTACGCACTGACCATCCTGCCAACAAAATCCTAATTGCTGAAGAAGGTTAACATCCTCACTCTTAAACCTTGTGATCATCTCTGCACAAAAACTCATTTTAGACCTCCAAAATAATAGTACGTTGCTCCCAAGCAACTTCGTCATTTTATCCAAAAAGTTGCCCACTTTTTTACATGAATGACGCTAGCTACAGCTTTTTATGGAAAAATAGCCATTTCAACCTAATTAAAGCTATAAAGAGCTCTAATAACGCTAATAAATACAAATATTAAGCATTTTTTCGATAGAAAAACCCTGGTAGGGTTATTTATTATTTAGAAAGATCCAACCTCCGTGAGTACCCTTGATTACCAGCAAATGCCGTCAGTACAGGCTTTTTCTCAGGTTGACAATGCAGGTCATTACCAATATAAGGGGCCGCTCTTAGGACATGAATTACTCAGTACGTTAACAATTTTTCCTTGGAAGGAGGAGAAGATGTCGGACAAACCTACTATTCAATCGATGATGGAGGAGAACAGAAAGTTCTCACCCCCCACAGAGCTTCGTGAAAAGGCCTGGATCAAGAGCTTTGAGGATTACAAAAAAATGTACGATCGCTCGATCAGTGACCCGGAGGGTTTCTGGGGCGAAATAGCAGAAGAGTTCACATGGTTCAAAAAGTGGGATAAGGTTCGTGAGTACGATTTCGACAACAACATCGATATCAAATGGTTTGAAGGCTCACAGACGAATATCACCGTGAACTGTCTCGACCGTCATGTCGAAGCTGGTAACGGCGACCGCGTAGGAATCATCTGGGAAGGTAACGACCCCAAGGATAGCCAGAAATATACCTATAAGCAGCTTCTTGACGAAACTTGTAAATTTGCAAACGTCCTGAAGGATAAGGGTGTAAAACGCGGCGATCGCGTAACAATCTATATGCCGATGATCGTTGAATTGCCAATTGCCATGCTCGCATGTGCTCGCATAGGTGCAATTCACTCCATCGTCTTCGGTGGTTTCTCAGCTGAAGCACTAGTCGATCGCATGACCGATTCCGAATCAACATGTGTCATCACGAGTGACGGCGCATATCGCGGAAAAAAATCAATTCCGATGAAAAAGACGGTCGACGATGCAATGAAGAAATGTGACGCATTAGGCAATAAGGTCACTACATGTATCGTTTTCAAACATACCGGTGAAACAATCGACATGAGCGAAGGCCGCGATAGCTGGTGGAACGATGTAATGGCTAATGCCTCCACAACCTGCGATCCTGAGAAGATGAATGCTGAAGATCCGCTCTTCATCCTCTATACCTCAGGCTCAACTGGCAAACCAAAAGGCGTGCTTCATACGACAGCCGGTTACATGGTTTATGCCGCCACAACATTCAAGTACATCTTCGACTATCACAAAGAAGATATCTTCTGGTGCACAGCCGACATCGGTTGGGTAACAGGACATAGCTACATCGTGTATGGTCCTCTCGCAACGGGTGCCACATCTGTCATGTTCGAGGGCGTACCGACATACCCGGACGCAGGAAGATTTTGGGAAGTATGTGAGAAACACAACGTATCGATTTTCTACACGGCACCTACAGCCATCCGCGCACTAATGAGAGAGGGCGAGCAGTGGACACAGAAGCATGACCTCTCAAAGCTCCGCGTTTTAGGTTCGGTCGGTGAACCGATCAATCCGGAAGCATGGATGTGGTACTACAAGAACGTCGGCAATGAGAAAGCGCCGATCATGGATACATGGTGGCAGACAGAAACCGGTGGAATTCTCATTTCACCGCTACCGGGCGCAATCGACACGAAGCCAGGTTCCGCAACATTCCCGTTCTTTGGCGTGAAGCCGAAGATTATACGCGAAAATGGAACACAGTGCTCAGCTAACGAGGGTGGATATCTCATAATCGAAGAGCCATGGCCTGGAATCATGCGCACCGTGTACAACCATCACGAGCGTTTCAAAGAGACCTACTTCTCAATGTTCAAGGGCGTCTATTTCACGGGCGACAGCGCCAGAGTGGATGAAGACGGTTACTATTGGCTTATGGGTCGCGTTGACGATGTCATCAATGTCTCCGGTCACAGAATCGGAACAGCTGAGGTTGAATCCGCACTTGTTTCAAATCCTCTAGTTGCTGAATCAGCGGTTGTAGGATTTCCACACGACATCAAGGGACAGGGCCTCTACGCTTACGTTACGCTTAAAGCTGGCAACGAGCCTTCAGATGAAGTCAAAAAGACACTCGTCGCTCACGTTCGCAAGGAGATCGGACCGATCGCAACACCTGATAAGCTTCACTTCACTAACTCTCTTCCGAAGACGCGCTCAGGCAAGATCATGCGCAGAATTCTTCGCAAGATTGCTGAAGGTGATGTCAGCAACTTGGGTGATATATCCACGTTGGCAGATCCTAACGTAGTAAATCAGCTCATCGAGGAGAGGCAGTAGTTTAGTTTTAAAGATTAACATTAAGCAAAAGGCCTCCCCTTCGGGAGGCCTTTTTTATTCTACAATCATTGCATGGACTAGTACTGACTCGTCGAAGAAATGCCCTCTACGATAATAGAGTCTACATTAAAGATCGTATCTGGGTCATCTGAGGTTTCCATTATAAGTAACATATAGTTATAACCCGAAAAATCTGAAGGGAACGTCCCTTCGGTCATATCATTCATTGTAGAAAACGCTGAACCATCAGTAGAGTACTCCGCATGAAATACACTCCCAGCAAATCTCATCCTGACATAAAATGTATCATCGCCACCACATTCCTGAAAGGCCATGGCTCTACTGCCGCCACCCTGGAACATAATTCCACAGGTCAGACTACCTCCGTCTTCAATCAGCATAGCTCCAACCCAGGTTCCATCCTTTCCAGGATCTTCCATAGTTGAGGGGTCTTCCTGAATTAAGCCTACAATTAGGTTATCAGTTTCTACCGCTGAGCCATGATTCAGCAGGTCTACATATTTTACCGTCACACTAAAACCCTCTTCGTTTGCTGCTGCCTCCTTATAAATCACGGCACCGTCGTCGGCCAGCCTTCCTTCGGTGGAGAAGAGTAGTGTGCTACTGGCAGTTTCAAAAGAGAGTAACCCCGTTGACGTATTAAGCAGAGCGTCCCAGGTCGGCCATGCAGCTGCCTCTGCGTCCCAGCTTGCAACATCAGTCCAACACGACTGGCTATCGGCATTGAAGTCTTCAGCAACCGCACAACCGTTTGAGAATGAATATTCAACAGCCTCAGATAATGCCGTACCCTCGGCGGTAGTGACATTAGTTGTAACTGTCAAAGTGCAATTGAGCAGCTGATATCTGTAGGGGGTGTTTCCATCCACATCCGTTATCGTAACCATATATGTGTTATCATCTGCTTCTGAAACGGCGATGGCCACCGTAGGCTGAGCAATGGAACTTCCATCCGGAAGTTCGCACGTAAATGTTATGCCCCCATCTGTCGTAAGTGATGCCTCATCCATAGCTTCAGAAAAGGTTATATCGAACGATGTCGGATTGATACCTTCGGTCGTAGTTGAAAGATCATTCTCATCAGCATCTACTGCAGATGTTATTGAGACACCACTGCCTGCTGTAGATGAGCTTTCGCCACATCCCGAAATGAACACTAAGATGATTGTAATTCCGAAGAGTATAAATGCAGAAAATTTCTTCATAATCCCCCCTTTATCGTGAAGAAAGATTATAAAGAATTTTGCGGATTCAGTCCATAGATCTGAAGAACGATCAATTTATGACCTTAAAACATCAATGATTATGGGGGGGGTGTATAATGTCAGTTCTCAACTTTGAGCTTCACACCAGGTTTAACCTTTGATGGATCGGTCAGGTTATTCCATTTCTGAAGCTGGGCAATCGTAACTTTGTACTTGCGAGCTATGCTCCAAAGTGTATCGCCTGATTGGACACTATAAACGGAAACAACTTCTGGGCTTACCTTCTTGGCAGTAGGCATTTGGGCCAATCTAACAGGTGTACCTGGTGACACATCTTCCGGTGTAACTTTCTTTACAATTACAGGCTTAGGAACAATGACAGAGCTCGTACCGCCCTTGATCTTAAGCTTCATTCCCACTTTAACAAGTTTAGGATTTCTTATTTTATTCCACGCCATCAATTGTTTCACAGTAACACCATGACGATTAGCAATACCACCAAGCGTCTCACCTGATTTGACCGTATATGTACTGTAACCCGAAACCTTCGTCGCTCTAGGATTTACTTCAGCTGTAACGACTGGCTCTAGTGGCTCGTTCTTAACTGCACTACCCTTTATCTTCAGCTTCGTACCAGCCCTCACTCGTTTCGGATTTTTGATCTTATTCCAAGCCATCAGCTGTTTCGTAGAAACTCCATTACGGTTGGCAACACCACCAAGCGTTTCACCGCGCTTCACCTTATATGTATAAAAACGCCCTGAGTCCCCTGAATGAACTGCCTTCGGTGGTGATACTTCACCTACTGGTCTTTCAGTTTCGACATCAGATTCAACAGACGCTACAGAGGAGGAATTCGATACAGGTTTGCCTTTGATCTTTAGTGTTTTTCCAGCCCTGACACGCTTCGCATTTTTGATGTTGTTCCATGCCATAAGCTGTTTTGTTGACACACCATGCCTATTTGCAACACCACCCAGCGTATCGCCACTCTTCATCTTGTAAGTGTAAGTGGAGTTAACTGAAGCAACCTTAGCTGGTACATCTGATGACTTAGCAGATACAGCAACGCCCTTGATTTTGAGTTTTCTGCCAACTCTGACGCGCTTAGGATTCCTGATGTTATTCCATGCCATAAGTTCTTTAGTTTTGACTTTATATCGCCCCGCTATCGCCCCCAAAGTCTCACCGCGCTTCACCCTGTGATACTTAGTCCCTCCTCCCCTTCTTCTGGACCTTGTACCTACAGGATCTATGTCATCTCGCTTCATATGTTCGTCCAGCTTGACAAGATCAATTTCAGTGCTGGAAGCTTCAACCGTCTCCTTTGATTCGCCACCCGTCCCTTTAATTAGAATTTTTTTGCCGGAGCGAACCTTCTTCGAACTCTTGATCTTATTCCATGCCATCAACTCCTTCGTACTCACACCATAGCGGGTAGCAACCTCGCCGAGCGTCTCGCCTTTTTTAAGGGTATAGTGAACATCGTTTCCAGGTCTTAGCGCGGTGGAAGGTGTAGATGAAACGGTATCCGTAAGTCTAATCGGAGCCCTAGCTATCGCACCCTTCTTGTAGATCTTAAGTTTCTTACCAGCGCGGATCGTCGAGCGTTTATTCAGACCGTTCCATTTCTTAAGCTGGGAGAGTTTAACACCGTGCTTTCTGGCAATAGCTCCGGCAGTCTCGCCCCTGCGCACCTTATGATAGACGGTTTTTTTGCCATACCCGCCGCTGGATGCAACACTGTAGGCTCTGGCCTTACCACCCTTAACAGGTATTGTAAGGAGTTTGCCCTTACTCAGCCGCTTGTAAGATTTGATATTGTTCGCAGATGCTAGGGCCTTTACACTCACCTTGTAACGCCCTGCTATTTTGCTGAGCGTATCGCCACCCTTAACCCTGTATTGAACTATCCTGATCTTTTCATCTTTGGGAATCTTTGCGAAGCGTTTTTGAAAGATCGCTTTCTTCCCTTTAGGCAGATGGACCTTGTAGTTCTTTACTGGAGGCGTTGCACCTCTGTGAAGATGAGGATTTAAATTCTTAACCGTATCCAGAGAAACACCTGCGCATTCAGCTATAATCTGCAGGTCGGTCTGCGTATCCACAACGCCATTTTCATATTCGAGTGGTTCCTCATAATCGATACTCTTAAAACCGAACCTCTCCGGCATCTTCGATATAATAGCAGCCGCAATGAACTTTGGAACATAGTCACGTGTTTCAGCGCGCAGCGCCCTCGAGTGTCTCGCCATATCCCAGAAATCGCGTGAACCTGATATTCTGATGGCTTTCGTTATACGCCCAGGTCCCGCGTTGTAACCTACCATCGCAAGGTACCAATCACCATGATCTCTATAGAGA
Organism: Deltaproteobacteria bacterium; assembly: GCA_018645265.1. Lineage (GTDB taxonomy): Bacteria > UBA10199 > UBA10199 > 2-02-FULL-44-16 > JAAZCA01 > JABGOS01. The sequence goes on along the minus strand of JABGOS010000155.1, from coordinate 7,455 downwards.
TCCTTAAAGTGTTTGGCGGCAGCGCGAGTAGCCTTATATGGATCCCGTCGCTCATCCGTCCATCCATCGACCCTTAAGCCATAGCGACCGCCCGTGGCACGAATAAACTGCCACAGGCCAACCGCATGCGCATGCGAGTACGCATGAGGATTGAACCCGCTCTCGATCATCGAAATATAGACGAGATCGAGAGGCATCCCCTCCTCCTTCAGGATCTTATGCATCATCGGTATATATCTACCGGAACGTCTGAGGTATCGCGCAAAATGTCTTTTGCCAGGTCCTTGAAAATACTTGATCCAGGCGACAACCCTGTCATTTATTTCGACGGGGATATCGAATGTAGGCAGCTTGTTCAACTGATATTGCTTGATGAACTCGCCAGAGTTCTTTACTGAACCCCGCTTGCCTCCACCAGAACATGCAACCAAGGAGATCGCCAAAATAAACGTTATGAGAACCAATATGTTATAACGACGCAACAAAGACATTTAGACTCCTGACAAATTAATAGATGTTACCGTTTCTTAATTATAGCTCACCGAACCCCGAACTGTCAAAAAACCTTACAAATACTGGGTTTCCTGTCAATCGGCTTGTTTACGGAGAAACGTCGGGATGTCATATTCATCGCTTTGATACTCCAACACACCGATATCCCTAGACATCTCCTTCATCTCCGCCTTGAAATCCTCCGGCCTCACCGCAATTGGCTGATTCGGTACTGCTGAATACGCATTCTGCGGTGCATGCCTGGTAGCAGCGGTCGGATAGGAGACCGGCTTCACAGAAACCTGATGCGTGGCAGCGGATGCCTGTGTTCCCGTAGACATCGTCGAGTTTTTGCCTGCGGAACCGGCTGTACCAAATGGATGCGCGTTGTTAGTTGTCGCTATCGATGGACGAGCAATCCTTGTAAGCGGCTTGTTAAAGCCGGTTGCGATAACTGTCACGCGAACCTCATCCTTCATCTTCTTATCTATAACTGCTCCGAAAAGTATATTCGCATCCTCATGCGCCTCATCCTGAATAAGCTGTGAAGATTCACTGATCTCATGAAGAGTCATGTTCTCTCCACCCGTGATGTTGATCAGGATACCGGTCGCTCCCTTGATCGATGTATCTTCGAGAAGCGGACTGGATATGGCCTTGGTCGCTGCTTCAAGAGCGCGTCCCTCTCCGGTCGACCTACCCGTACCCATAAGTGCCATTCCCATTTCATTCATAACTGTTCTCACATCTGCAAAATCCAAGTTGATAAGACCGTGCACTACTATTAGATCAGCTATACCTTTTACCGCCTGATAGAGAACCTCGTCAGCCTGTTTAAAAGCATCGACGACAGTCATATCGTGCGCAACAACCTCGAGTAACTTTTCGTTCGGAATTGTGATAAGCGTATCAACAGAGCTTCTAAGTTCTGCAATACCGCGATCCGCCTGCACCCCGCGATGTCTTCCCTCAAAAGTAAATGGCCTCGTCACAACACCTACCGTTAGTGCACCCATATCCTTTGCTAACTTCGCAATTACCGGAGCTCCACCTGTTCCAGTTCCGCCACCCATTCCAGCGGTTATGAAAACCATATCGGCGCCCTCGATGTGTTCAGCAATCGCCCTTTGATCTTCAAGGGCTGCGTTCTTCCCTACGTCAGGATTCGCTCCAGCACCGAGCCCCTTCGTGAGCTCCCTACCTACCTGGATCTTCGTGGGCGATAGGTTCGCGCGCAAGCACTGAAGATCAGTGTTGGCTGCGATAAAATCAACCCCATCCAATCCATATTCAACCATCGTATTTACGGCATTGCCACCGCCACCACCTACGCCGATGACTTTGATTTTGGCGTTCTGTGCGTGTTTTTCGACTAATTCAAACATAAAATCCTCCCTTTTATCTCAATTCATTATATAGGTTCGCATTGTCAGAATATTTCACCAAGCCATTCCTTCATCCTACCCTTAACCTTAGTATAGACATTACGATCCTTGATTTTGAATCTCTTATCCTCTTTCGAATGAGAACCCGCTATGACAAGTCCAACACCGGTTGAATACATGGGATTCTTTACCACATCTACGAGCCCGCCGATTCTCTTCGGCACTCCCTTTCTAACTGGAAGGTTGAAGATCTGCTCGGCTAGTTCGCCAGCGCCTTCAAGCATTGACGAACCGCCCGTTAAGACCATGCCGGCAGCTATCATGTCCTCGAAACCTGACTTCACAATCTCCTGCTGGACCAGAACAAAGATCTCCTCCATCCTTGGTTCAAGAATCTCAGCCAAAATCTGTCGCGAAAGAATTCTTGGAGGTCTTCCTCCTACGGATGGCACCTCTATCGTTTCGTCTTTATGTACGATACCAGCGGTACAACATCCATATCTCTGTTTGATCTTCTCAGCCTCGTGTGTCGGAGTCCTGAGACCAACTGCCACATCGTTCGTCAGATGATTTCCACCTAGAGTCAGAACCGCGGTGTGAACGATCGAGCCACCAGAGTAGATCGCCATATCAGTGGTTCCACCTCCGATGTCGAGAAGAGCTACTCCGAGTTCTTTCTCGTCAGCGGATAGTACCGCCTCCGATGAAGCGAGCTGCTGTAAAATAATGTCGTTCACGTTAAGACCAGCGCGATTACAACACTTGATGATATTCTGCGCCGATGTAACTGCACCTGTTACTATGTGCACCTTAGCCTCAAGCCGAACCCCGCTCATACCCACAGGCTCTCTAACACCATCTTGATCATCCACGATATACTGCTGAGGTATGACGTGAATTACCTCACGATCGAGTGGAATCGAAACCGCCTGCGCCGCATCGATCACTCTTTCGACGTCCATCACTCCGACCTCTCTATCCTTGATCGCAACGATACCGTGGCTGTTTATTCCCTTGATGTGTCCACCAGCTATTCCAGCATAGGCACTGGTGATCTCACATCCAGCCATAAGCTCAGCTTCCTCAACCGCCTTCCTTATCGAAGATACCGTGCTCTCGATATTGACGACGACACCCTTCCTGAGCCCCTTCGAAGGGTGGGTGCCAATCCCTACCACATCGATACCTTCGTTAGTCACCTCCCCAACGATGGTACATATTTTGGTGGTTCCTATATCTATTCCAACCACCAGTTCATCTCGTTTCGCCATAATACTTCCCCCTCTCTTTTGTCCTAAAGCCCGAGAGATCATAAGCCCTTATGAAATGGCTTATGATCCTTCGAGCTCAGGACGAACTATATTTTACAATAAGTCTCCCTGGTTCATTTACCATCATATATGTGATCCGCCCCACATGACCCCTTATCGCAGCACTCATTTTGTCTATCTGCGACATCCTGTCATCAAAGGCGGCGTGTCCGAAAAGAATTTGCATCGGCCTCTTTTTTGTTGTCAGCGAATACCCGTCGACCTCATCGAAGTGCACCTCAGAAACATCGATTCCTTTCCCAAACTCAGAATTACTAAATATCCGTATCAGCTTTAACATCTCTAGGACTTTCTCCCTATCGCCAGATTTCATTTTCCGGGATTCCCCAACGTCTACTCCGGTGAGCACCGGAAGATCCCTATCATCACCACCCTCGGGAACCTTGAATATCTCCCCGTATTCATCCACATAGAATAGAGCACTGTCAGAAATAATGGCTTCTGCTTCGTGCTCCTCAGCATATATCCATATTGTGTCAGGTAGACGTCTCCTCACAGCAGCCCTTCTGACCCAAGGATTCTGATGAATCCTGTCGTGTATCTGGTCCATCGAGATCCAAAATAAATTTTCATCACCTCTTATATCCGCAAGATCTGCCAAACGTTCCGCCGATAGATGTCGCCAGCTTCCCTCCACAACTATTCTATCCACGGTAAAGGATGAGCCGAAGAAGACGAGTCTATAAATGCCGTAGAGCGAAGCCATGCCTACGAGAACTATTGCTATGGATAGAAGTATACGCTCGAGCTGCTTAAGCCTCTTCATCCATTGCTGCTTCTTCTTAACCGTCTGTCTATCCCTAAAAATGCCCATCCCATTCCTTGATTTAAGAATTTACATCTAAACATTAACTTTTAAAGCAGCTCCATTCAGAAGCTCCTCACATACATCCTCAAATGACATACCCTCACCAGCTGCTGCCTTGGGTACCAGGCTGAGCTCCGTCATCCCTGGAATCGTATTGATCTCGAGGAAGTATGGTTTTTCGCCTTCCGCTACAATGTAATCGCATCTAGCTGTTCCGTAGCATTCTATCGCTCTATATATCGACTCGCTCCAAACCTGAAGTTTCTTAGCGGAGGCATCACTGATCCTCGCAGGAACCAGGTATTCCGTCATACCCTTAGTATACTTCGATTCGTAGTCGTAAAATCCGCTCTTTGGAGCTATTTCGAGCGTTGGAAGTGCACGTCCATTTAACACGCCGACCGTAACCTCCACACCCTTGATAAATTCTTCAATGATAATTCTACTATCTGATTCAGATGCCTTCTCGATCGCTGTCTTCAATGCATCAACATTATCAACAATCGTGACATTGATAGTCGAACCCTCCCTTGATGGCTTGACTATCAATGGTTTATCCATGGAGTAGCCCTGCAGGAATTCATCGATTTCCCGTTCCTCTAAATTCAACTCAACTCCACGGGGTGAGATAATTCCAAGGTCACCAGCGATTTTCAGAGTTAAGGCCTTATCCATTCCAACTGACGATGCCAGAACACCACCCCCCGTGTACGGAATGCGAAGCATCTCGAGCAGGCCCTGAATACATCCGTCCTCGCCAAATTTTCCGTGTAACGCTATCACCGCTGCGTCAGGTTTAGCATTTTTTAAATCATCTACTAGCTTGAAGCCACACCCGACGTCGATATCTATTATATTGTATCCACGGGAGCGAAGACCTTTGGATATAGCTGTACCTGTTTTCAAAGAGATCTCACGTTCTTTGGAGGTTCCCCCCATCAACATCGCTATTTTTTTACCCGTCCATTTGCCAACCATAGAAAAACCTTTCATCACATTAAATCTTAGTCTTAATTCCTATCGCCTATTACTGATATCACCGGTTCCAATACTATACCTGTCTCGTGCTTGACCGTATCCCTGATCAAGCTCATAAGAACCATCACATCCTTTGGCTTTGCATCACCTTCATTAATAATGACATTGCCATCGACGGTTGAAACCCTAGCCTTACCCACCCTGATACCGCGAAGACTTGCATCGTCTATCATGTCGGATGCCTTCATTCTCTCCTGGTCCTGAAACACCCTCGACATATACTTCATGTTCCCGGAAGAAATCTCCGAATTTTTCTTTTCGATTGCATCGATAGTCTTGGCTATTTCACCGACATCGCCTTTTGTAAGTTTAAACACGACGCGGGTAATTACCGCTGTCCTCGGAATCTTCAGGCCCGATGATTCAAATCGGAGGGATTTTCCCTTAAGAGTCAGTTCCCTCATATCCTTGTTGACTATCGTTATCTCCTCAATGATGTCAGCTACAGAGCCTTCAGCTAGCTTAGCTGCTGTCATGACACATCCGGCTACACTACCCCCTGCTTCAAGAAGCCCTTCGGCCCCAGTAAAACCTTTTTCCACACACCAGCCTATAAATTTTCTGACCCCAGTAGCCGCTCCAATCTCCAGAACTGAACCTTCCTCTCCTTCAGTCAATAGGTTGATAAAATCAAACTCGCTACCCGGCCTCACCAAAACCCCTTTCAGACCACCATCTCTGACAATCGTCTTGGTACCAGAACCTATGAAGCGATAATCCACCGTCATCTCGCCGCACCATCCGACGATCTTTTTCAATTCAGACATATCGTTTGCGGTTAAAAAGGCTTCAGCTGCTCCGCCTATTCCTATCGCTAGCTCTTCCGACATACATCTATCAAATAAAACCCTGTTCTCAGGAAAGAGTGCGTTCAAACTCTCCTTCTGATCTCGGGTAAGTTTTACATCCTCCTCAGCCTGTTTTTCAAAGCGTGCCCTTAAGCGCGGACTGAACGAGGAGAGGTCAAGCTCTTCATGAAGCTCTTCGCCGTCTGTGTCACGCTCCCCGCTCCCAGGAAGAGCACTAAGTCCTCCTTCCTGCACCACGGCCCCAGAGTCGCAAGAACTTCTTCCGTCGTCGGAGCATACGCCACCATCTTCTTCGAATACTTCTTGCAAACGTCTTTCCATAGTTTTTCCCCCGTATATGTTCGGTGTTTTTTCTCACCAGCTGAGTACACATCCATTATTACAACTGCATCCGCATCCTTCATAGTGCGTATAAATCCATCGTAGTGATCTGCCAATCTGGAATACCTGTGAGGCTGGAGGACTACGACAATCCTCCTATCAGGCCACCCTGCCTTTGCACCCTCAATGGTAGCTGCAATCTCTACAGGATGATGGGCATAGTCATCCACGACTATAGGTCCCTTTTTGGATAAAATTTCAAATCTCCTCTTAACTCCACTAAATGTTCCAAGCGCAGACTTTATCGTCTTAAATGGAATATCGAGATGTCGTGCCACGGCTATGGTCGCCAAAGCGTTCAATACATGATGCGAACCTGTCATCTTGAGTTTAATATTCCCCAGCTTCTCCTTATGATAGAACGCATTGAAATGGATTTTATCATTCATCTGAACGATATCCTCCGCTCTATAATCGGAATCTTTACTGCCGTAGGTTATACAAGGCCTGGTCACCCTCTTAAGAACCCTCTTCACTACTGGATGGGCATCACAGGCTACGACAGCACCGTAGAAGGGCACCTTATTCGAAAATTCTACAAAAGCATCCTGCATATCTGAGAAGTTTTTATAGTTCTCCATATGCTCCTGATCTATATTTGTCACCACACCGATCGTAGGTGCTAATTTCAAAAATGACCTGTCAGACTCATCCGCTTCGGCCACCAAAAAATCTCCACGACCCAATTTTGCATTCGATCTAAAACTCTTGACCTTACCACCGATAATGATCGTTGGATCCAAACCCGCTTTGTTGAAGACATATCCAACGAGTGACGTCGTCGAAGTCTTGCCATGCGTTCCTGCAATAGCAACGCCGTATTTCAACCTCATGAGTTCGGAGAGCATCTCGGCTCTAGGAACTACAACGATCCCACTTCTTTTGGCTTCACGAACCTCCGGATTGTCACCGGATACCGCCGAAGAGGTAACGACAACATGAGCTCCCCCTACATTCTTCTTGTTATGCCCCTTGTACACCTTAGCACCAAGTCTCTTGAGCCTCTTCGTAGTATCAGAAACCTTGAGGTCAGAACCGGTCACGCGATATCCTAGGTTTATCAGGACCTCCGCTATACCGCTCATCCCGATTCCACCGATACCTACGAAATGAATTTGTTGATACTTTTTAAACATATTTACGCCGCCATTATATCCATACATTTACCAACTATTCTTTTAGAAGCATCGAATGACTTCATCGATAGAAGC
>JABGOS010000068.1 GCA_018645265.1 Deltaproteobacteria bacterium | reverse complement strand
AACGCTTACATGGAAGCTCTGGAGTCGCCTGACGAAAACTCCAGGGTGATGCAATTGACGGCGCACGCTCAGGCTGTCAGGGAGCATATGCGAAAACTTGGGCAGAAATCCTACTGGTCACAGTTCGATAATGCGCCAGACTTTGTAGTTCTATTCCTACCAGGCGAATCTTTTTTCGCAGCAGCGCTTGAACAGGATCGTGATCTCATCGAAGACGGAATGAAGAGTAAGGTAATCCTATCCACTCCTACGACTTTAATAGCCTTGCTAAGGGTGGTGGCTATGGGCTGGCAGCATGAGCAACTTGCCGAGAATTCACAGAGGATCTCAGAAGCCGGTAAGGATCTTTTTGAGCGCTTTGTGACATTTTCAGATCATTTCTCTCGAGTGGGATCTGGTCTCGACAAGGCTATAGACTCCTTCAACAAGGCTGTGGGCTCTTGGGAGAACAGGGTGATGCCGGGTGCGAGGAAACTTAAGGAATTGGGTGCCACGAAATCAGCGAACGCTGAAGTGCCATCGATTGATCCTATAGAGAGAATTGCAAGACAGCTGGCTACATCCGATAACGACGAAAAAGCGATCAATTCCTAAAAAGTGTATAAAACCTTTTAAAGGAATACCTTTAACGTTTTACCTGAGATTCTTGTGCTGAGTTTCTGTCCTTCCCTCACAGTATAGACTATGTTCGGACCATCGACGTAGATGACTGCATCTCTCTCTGGGATGATCTCGATCTTCTGACCCCCCCTAACCAGACCATTAAGTATGCTATACACCTTGGCTTGGTGGGCATAAGGTTCCCTAACCATATACTGCAGGTATTTGGATTCGATGTTCATCGGTTTGCCGCCAGAGGAGTGGATGCCTCCGGTTGATCCAGCACCTGTAGATATCCATACGCCCGAGCTCTTCTGGTGTTCACAGCGTTTCCCAATTCTGAGCTCATATCTCGCCATCTCCGCAGGGGAGGATCTTCCGAATAGAACATCGTTTAGTGCAAGACAGGGTAGGACCTTACCATCGATAGATATTTCCATGCGAGGCAATTTTCTTAACTTCAGCCTCCCTTTCAATATATCCAATATCGCATCCTTGAAATTCGATGCATTTGAAGCACAAAAGAAACCCACGGAATGATCTGGCATGGAATTTACGCCCAGAAGAGGGATATCCCCTGCTATATGGGAAGCCGCCAGGAAGGTGCCATCACCGCCCAGGGTAATCAAAAGGTCACCCTTAAACCCCCTCTTAATATTATCCCTGCCTATAACGCGACTCGGAATGCCTAGTTCATCTAGGTCATCCTGTATCTGTGTCAGGGTCCCCTCATGGTCAGAAGGGGCATCAGCATCATCAGGGTTCGTTTTGATGACGTCGTTCAAACTTTTAAATATTATAAGAACGCGGTTGAGTTTCATAATTCTTATGTATATTAATAGGTTATTATAAACTTAGCAAGGCTGGGATCATGGTTTTTAGAGAGCAGAAACAGAAACGCAGAATAGCAATATTTGGGGGTTCTTTTAACCCGCCTCATATCGGCCATACCGCTATTTGCAAGTGGCTCTTAGCGAAGGGGTTGGTGGATGAGGTTTGGGTCATCCCCTGTTACAACCATCCATTCAGCAAGGTGCTGGAGAAATTCGAACATAGATTGAAAATGCTTAAACTGGCGTTGGGGAGACTTATGCTCTCCATAAAAGTTCTGCATACCGAGAAAGAGTTGGGTGGTGTCAGCCATACAATTAGAACAATAGAGCATCTCAGGAAGAAGAATCCAGATTGTCGTTTTTATCTGGTTACTGGCACCGATGTAAGACGTGAGGCACCGGACTGGTATCAATTCGATAAGATTCGTGAGATCGTAGAGATAATTGAGGTGCCGAGAGGTGAAGCTTCAACCATACCAGATATCAGTTCTACCGAAATTAGAAAAAAAATAGAGAAGGGTGAATCATTCCATAAACATGTTGAGGGTGAGGTTGCTATATATATAATTACGAAAAGTTTATACAGAAATCAGGATGACAATTAGACTAGAAGGTTGCTCCACCCAACACTGCACAATCATAATCTCCCTGAAAGTTCACAAAACATCGCACACCAGCAGAAATTCCAGCCCCGCTATCTTTTCCATCGAATGGTATTATAAGATCTAGGCCAGCCATAGCACCCACATGTGCACCAGCGTCATCGCCGAAGAATAGATCGTTGTCCAAACCTGCCAACACCCTTAGATATGTCCACTTGTATTGAGCACCCATCGAGGAATGAATCTCAATCTCCTTGTCACTTCCTCCGAGAAAAACTGTCATGGAAGTGAATAGCGGAAGTTTCTTCCAATCCCTATGGAGGTTCAGTGCAAAGCGTGGGTTAACCACAGTTGCTCCTGCTGTGATATCCATCCTCTTCGTCAAGTCTGATACTAATCCGGGTTGGAAGGCTATCGACATGTTCGCGCTGGCACCAGCCGATGCAAGCGGTTCGTAGCCTGTGCCCTGTCCTATGCCGGTTGCGACTGTATTGAGTAAGTAGGAGCCGAAGTTCGCCCATCCTTCACGAAGAATCTTATCATCATCGGATAGGGCTCTTCTCTTCGAAACCGACTCCATTCCCGCTATAGCATATGAACCGAGGCGAGCTGCTCCCAGAAAATCTCCAATGGCGCCTGTTCTTCCGGCATCACCATCGAGAATGGAAAAGGTTACTCCTCTAGCCATCAGACCTGCAAAGTATCCCCAATAAGCTTTGGATCGAAGATAGGTGCCAGTAGAATCTCCAATTCCTCCAAGTAGGGAGGAGGCAAATTTGAAATAACGTAAGTTGCGAAATGGTCCAGGGCCACCCTCGCCGGCCTCAATTCCATAATTGCCGAGTATCTCCTGCTGATCGGATAGAGTTGCATTTAAGGAGTATCTGAATACGCCGCCATGTATGAGTTTTAAAAACTCAAAGACATCCGTAAGCGGGCTTACTGAAACGTCGGCGTTTCCATCTGATGACAGGGAAGCGGAAGACCATGCGATCTCAGCGTTCAACATGATAGCTAGCTTGAGTCGGTTATACGGTGAGCCGCTGCCAGCAAAATCTACTCCGTAGTAGCCACCAACTCCGATACTTGCTCTCAGGCGGCTCGTTATCATGAAATCTGCCGTGGCCCCGGTTTCAGTTCCTATAGAGAGAGTATGGCTGCTGCTGGAATATGCGTTGTTTGGATTGCCTATCGTAGTTTCGCCTATACCCCAAAGAGGTCTGCTTTCCTGGGAAAGTCTAATTCTAAAATTGCCATCCTTATCGAAGTAGGAAAAAAAACCTTTCTTTGTCCCAGCAGCTAGCTGGAAAGACCATTGTTTGTTGTCAGTTCCAGCTGAATTGCCTTCAGACGTGCCTGAGAGGTATTGGAGATATATATTGTTCGTTCCATTGAACGTGTCTGGCATTTCAAGTTTTAATGCGCCTCCCAGTACCAATCCTTTACCTTCAGAGATAGGCGTTTTTATGGGAATGCCCACCTTGAACTCGCCGGACACACCGACGCCTTCCCAGAATGTAAGAGCTTCGGTAGGGTCCTTCAGTTGAAAATCTGGAAATATTCTATCGCCCATAAAATAGCATTCAGTTTGAATTACGTGTTACCACTTGCAGCTTATGCTTGCCGAAACAATACGCACTGTACCAGCGTCATGCATCAATCGGTGAGCGATATCTGACCTATCGCGTCACGCTCGTTAAATTTTTCATCGAAGCATAAGCTTCCCTCAAAATCTTCTTCACTTCCCATGGGATCACAGAGCCATCCATTCATTACGACAAAGATCATGACATCCTTGAATGCGAATGAAAGCTCCTCGTTTGATCCAAATTTTGCACTCGTGACGAGGGTAAACACACCGGTTTCATGATCAACATCGCGTCCTCTTAGATAGGCTGAGCCTCCAGTGTAGTCATTGTCCTCCTCAGGACATCCAGCCGGAATAGTTGCTTCCTCGTCCTTGAAGAGAAGTCCTTCGAGATACCTCCAACCGCTGTATCGCTGCCCTCCGAAGACTTTATCCTTAACGGTGTTCTTACATATAGGCACCGTATTCAACTTGGGATCATCTAGGTTTATCTTAAATTCGCTCTTGGATAGATCAATATTTTCATCAGGTAGAACGTTGTAATCCTCAGGACTTCTCTGCGGTTTTAGTACCTCTGTTGTGAATGACATGTGAAAGACTTCATCCATAGGAGGATAGTTTCCAAGTGGGCCACCAGGGTTGTGAAAATAGGTCGGCCCAAAGAATCTAAGGCCAACTTCTTCAAAGGTGATCGCTCCATCCACTGAGGAGTAGCCTATATCAAGATCATGCAGGGTCTGAGGTTCATTTATACGATTGCATAGATTCTCATATTCACCGCCGGGCATTTCACTTTCAGTATGAAATGCGGGACTGTCGTACCTACCTCCGCTAGCATAGAAAAAAGCGCATGCACCTTTTCCATCAGACCCTACGCCAGACTTCGTGAATTTTTTCAATCCCTCAGGATCACATGGATTGACCACAGCACAGTCCGATGGCATTTCAGGGTTCTTCGTGCCAGGCGGTGGTAGGGGGCCTGGATAGGAAAGCGTTCCGGTGAATATACGCCATCCATTAGCCGACGTATCAGGGGGGACATTTGGATAATCTTCAAATATTCCTCTGCTTCCTTCAGGACGATTGGCATCGTGAAGCAGGCTTGCGTAATCAAAGAGCCACTCATTTTCATAGTCATCATCGACTGGATGGGTGTCTAGTGCTCTGAAGATTGCGGTTAGTCCGTCGTTTGGAACAGTTAAGTGCTTTTCTCCATCCAATGTATCTATCGTCATTTCATCGAAAGGATCTAGTATTATCGCTCCAAGAAAAACCTCGAAGTCGGTCTCCTTAATCTTGCCACTATCAACGAGATATTGACGATCTTTCTTCGATGTAATTGAAGACATTCCAGGAAATTTTGGATTGAGGATCCCAGACATCGTCTGCGTAATTCTCATTACCAGTCTTCCTGAACGTGGATTGATTGCCGCCTTGAGTATTGCGGTAAGCGTGGTCTGTCTGTAACTGCCATCCGGATTTTTCGCAGGGTTTCCCGTGGCATCAAGTTCTTGTGCTACAACGGTCATATTGGCATTAAAGATTCTTTTGTTGAAAGCCTCTGCATCGTCGCGATGGAAATTCAAGCATCCAAAGAGTGGCATACTATCCGTTGTATAAGCACCAGGCGGTAGATCAAATCCATTTGGTGATAGGGATACCGGTTTTAATTCGAAAGATTCGTCAATCATATCTCCTGTGGATTCGTCAATGATTGGAATGGAGCATCGCATACCTTTGCCTGTAGCTGGTTCTACAGCGGCGATTTTGTCCTCTGTGTCGAGCCACTGAAACATCTTTTCGTCATCACCGTCGATCGTGATAGAGATTACTCTCAAGATGTTCTGCGATGTGTCTGCAGTTCTCAGGAACATGGGAACTGCCAGGTCCTCGGTTTCTGCGGTAACTCCCTTAAGGGGAAATTCTCCGCCATCAATGACATGTCTAGCGCCAACAGATGTTTTAAAATAGAGTTCCAGTGCTGGAGTTTCTTGAATTGTCGTGGTGCCTGTTACGATAGTCTCAATTTCACCATCATCCGTTGTTACCTTGAGAGTGGCTTTATCCTTGACCTTGCTGCCTATTCCTGCGCTCTGGCCATCACTTCCTATAAGGTCGTTAGGCTGATATGTGACAACTACATATAATGAATTCTCCTGATATCCCTTTTGATACGGTTTTAGAGTTAAGGGCAGTTTTGTTCCTTGCAAGTCTCCCTTTCCATCAAGGGCCTTGTTCACTCTATCTTTGACATCCTTGAAGCTCGTCGCAATGAATATGGCTCCATCAGGTATCGAGAACTGTCCAATTGATTTACTGCCTTTGATTTCCTCAATCTCTATTTTAGCGATATTAAGATCTGAGACACCGTCGTTTCTGATGGCCAAGACCTGTTTTTGTGCATCAAGCGACACGCCTGCATTTCCCTTTAGATCTATTGTATAAAGAGGGACGGCATCTGGGTTGACAATCTTACAGTCTGCATCGACTTCACCAATTGGTCCACCATCCGTGGATACAGGAAGGAGATCACAGGGTTGTGAAGATGGATCGTCACACTCCCTGCATGAGGTGATGAGTTTAGTTTCGTTACATTCAATTTCCTTGCAAAGAAAGAAGGCCTTTTCTGTATTAGCTGGCAAAGCGGAGGATCCGACCTCAACTTTATCTACATCGGGTTGATCCACGGCGCCATCATCATCAACGAGATTGATAGATCCATCTCCAGCTTTAGATAGCGCTGATGCGGTCATGAAAAACTGATCGGGTCCTATGGATAAAGGTTCACTGATATCTCCGGGCTCTGAATTATCGAGCTTTGGTCGAAAAGCAACGTTCATCACTATAGATTGTTGTGGATTTAAGGTTGTTGAAAGAGAGTTCACCGAGGTTATGTAAAAAGGTCCCTTCTGTGGCGGTACATTAATGCGAATAGCCTGAGAGCCGACATTCGTTGCTCTGAATTTCTCTGTGCTCTCGAAGCGATCACCGATATCCGAATCGCTTTCGGCTATAAAGGTGCCGTTAGAGATCTCCATGTATTTCCCTTCAGGGATTGGAGACTCGGTCTGTTGACCATCCTGGTCTATGATGAGCTTATTAACTTCAATATTTATTTCAGCTTCGCCTCCACACTCAGTGAGAGGTGGAGATATTGAACCTGTCATCGTTGCAGAGAGGGATGCGCCCTTTAGATATTTATCAGCGGCTGGAATGATGGAGCCAAGTACTGTTCCAATGACCATCGTCATTGCACCCGATGCATCAGGGGGAGATCCGCTTATTGAAGGCAGGTGAGGTAACTCATCCGTACTTCCGGTTGTCAGGCTGAGGCCTGGAACTTCACCAACAATCCCAAGGGCCACTATATAAAATGAGAAATCGTTTACAGTAATATTACCAGATCCATCTGCGGGGCCCTCACCAGTATTGGTGGAACCATCGCTGTCACCTCTCGCATTCAATGTGATGGGCGCCGGAAGGCCACCACCTTCAAAGTCTATATCGGGGAATTCTGATCCTTCAATAGAAGCTATTGAGCCGTTGATGTGGATTGGAAAGGGAGGAACCTCACCGCAGAGTTCCTCACCCTCTTGCAATCCTGCTTCAATATTATCGCCCTTTATCTGCACACAAAGTTTAGATGTAAATTGAACCGTGCACTTTCTGCCGCCAAGACTTTCGCTGGGAGACTTGGAAGTTTCATCATCCTGATCCGGTGGTTGAAAATATACAGGTGTCCAATCCTGTCCACCGCATCCGGAGGAGGATATTATAACCGCTATAAGCACAGCTATGAATTTAATTGTTTTCATTTTATTTTATTCAACTCAATTAATTGTTCAATAACATCTGAGCATGGATCTCTCCACATGCTCAGAAGCATGTACTGATATCGGCGAGGTGGTAAAAAAGTTGCTCTTTATTTGTATTTTAGTGGATGTGGTAAATTCTCGTAATTACCCGTAAATACAGCAATATGCACTGTTCCAGCCCGGTGCGTCATCGATATGACATGCAATGCCTTTTTTATCGCAACTTTTTTATGTATAGGCCGACAATATGACATTCATTATAAATAAGAGGATATTTGGATTAAGAAAAAATTGAATATGTCTATTAAATGCAAAATAGTTGCATCTATTTTGGCTTGTATCGTTCTAATATTTACATGCCATGAGGTGCGCGCGGAGCCTTCCGGCGTTGTATCACGAATTGCGTCATGGTGGATGGATAGATCTGTCGTGAATGATGCCAGAGGTGATGAGTATTCCCCCATATCAGATGAAAGTGAAGAAGAGACTGAGGAGGAAACGGAGCAGGAGGAAGAAGAAGTCGTGAAGGGTAGGCTGCCTGGCATGTGTAAGGTACCTCAAGAACCTGCTGTGATGCGATGTGAGATTGGTTCCGGTTTTCTGTGTATCGACACCCCACCAGGAAGTGTGGCGGACGATTCTTTGCTTATAAGAGGTACGATGGATAGACAGGGCTCAGTATTAGCCAGTATCCGCGTGGCCGTTCAGAATGAATACACCAAAAAGATTCAATATGTGAATACAACGAATCCAAAGAGTTCAGGCTGTTGGGATGAGATATCACCCAAGGCTGAATTCTGTTTAGATGCAAAGGGACGTTATTCCGTAGGTATCCCGATGAACTCCGTAGGACCCCATACGATATCCATATCCGCGAGCAGGTTGTCAGGCGAATCTGTCGAGAAGAAGGTTAGAAGCAGTAAAGTTGTTGCGCCGGTTTTGAATGATTCAAAAGTCTCCTATAACCCGGATATACGAACGGAGCAGGTGATAGATGATAAGATGGTTATGGTCACGGTAGATCTGCTGGGAGATTGCCAGTATTGTGATTTTATAGGGGCCTCTACAGGAGGAGTGAAGGTTTCCATAGACAACTTAATGCAGGATCAGAAGGGTGATTCTAAAATCATCACATGTGAAACGACAGTTGAACAGGGAGGGCAGGGTAGGTTTATCATAGGTGTTCCTGCTGGTGCAGGTGATAATAGTATGACCATTTCAGCGTGCAATGCTGCGGTCGAGGGGAGCTGCCCAAGCGTAAAGAATGTAAAATTTAGCACGTCGCGTGGTGCAGCTGCATTGGAATTTATCTCTCCATCCCCCATGCCAGCGTATGACTCCGGAGAATATCCAGATATTGACTGGAGATTTAAGCTCGGCGGAAATCTTTCCTGCGTCACATTACAGTTTAACAGGAAGGAACCTCATGAGGTATGTGCAGATGCTAGTGGTGAATTTGCAGTAGTGTTGACTCCAAGGGTTGGGATCAATGTGGCTACTCTCGATACGCCGGATGGTATGGAGCAGTTCGCCTGGACCTTCGGTTGGGGTAAGGTATTAAGTCCTTATGATAATGAGGTCGGTCGTGTAGGTGTGGAGGGGGCGCTAGATGTCTCACTATCTGATTCTATGTTGGACTCGATTCTAATCCCCTTCGTAAATAATTTCTTCTCATCAGACGAATTTTCAGAATTTCTTGTAGGTATGCTTGAAAAGATTGCAAACCCATCGGATGGCGATGTGGATATTTCTGATAATGAGGCCGATGAAGCTGAGGGAAAAGATGATGTTGGAATTATCTCCATACCTAAGTGTGATGTGGAAGGGGGCCTCGGTCAATTTGCGATTTCGATAAATGGTATGCCAACCCTAGGTAGTATAATGATAGGTGATTTCTCGATTAAGGATAACCAGATAGATCTTTCGTTAATTGTTGATGATGTGAGGGCGGGAATCAATATATCACCTGATAGTGATGGCGATGGAATTGGTGACAAAGAACCACTTCCTTTGATCATTGGTTTTGATGAAGCCAAGATCGATATCAGACTCCTTATTCAAGAGAACGACGATGGTGAAAAACTGATGCTCGTTTCAAGCCCTCACGATGATTGTGCGTATAAGGGCTCGAGTTATTGTACTCATAAACCCGCATCGCTCATTCCGGATAACTTCATAGGTAATGCTTCCCCTTGGGGTCACTTCGTCTGGTGTGATGTAGCAGCAGCTGCGGGGTCAGTGAAGAAAGTATGTAAGGCTTTTAATTCCATCAACGCCCAAACAGTGGCGGTGAAGGAGGCCATACTGGATTCGATCAATTCAATGATCTATTGCTCAGGCTCGTCGTCAGCTACGGGTGCTATGAAAGATTATTTTAAGATTCCTATCCCTATTGGTTGTCAGGATGGTTCAGATTGCGCTGATAATATGCTCATGAAGATATTGCCATCTATGGTTCTCCCACTTTGGGTAGGATTGAGCGAAGACACGAATTTTACGCCGCAGGGTGTATCACTCGGGATAAACTTAGCTGCAGGTGACCATGACTATTTCAAGGACACTCCCGATCAATATAAGGTGTCCAGCGCAGGTGTCGTAATTGACCCGAAAGAAGTCGACAGGGTGGGAACGGCCTCAGATCTAAAGGGGTTCGATCTCGGAGCAGGCATATCGCTAGATGCCATAGGTGCAATCATGTATGCGGCGATTGCACATGGTGATGGATATAATGTTAAGGGTCTTCTTGATTTTGATATTCATGAACCGTTTTTCAAGAGCATGGGATTCGATTTTGTAAAGGAGTGTGATGCCTTTGAGCCTATCCCGGGTGTGAAGGATAAACCTCCTACATTGTGTTATGTCAGGCCGAGGGTTATGGAGCTCTTGGGCTCCTCGCTTACCTCTTATGATTATTTTCCTGCAAAGCAGCCTCTAATTATGGCTCTCAGAGGCAGTCGTGCATTGGCACCCAGAATATCTGTCACTACAGCCAGTGAGCTTCCTGTAGTTCCAAGGAGTAGTGGAACTGACATTGGTGCTACATATGATGTTCCTGAGGGTACGATCATAGAACTGCAACTTGGGGGATTGGAGATGTCGTTCTATGCAATTGAAGTGGATAAGACGAAGCCTACTGATGACTATGGCAATCTACCGATTAAATTTGATGCAAACGGCGATCCGATTATCCTCTCCATGCGTGCAGATGATTCAAATCCTTGGAACGGACCTATAGTGAGTTTTGATGTATCGTTGTTATTAGGTCTCGAATTAAGCGAAGTGCAAGGTGATGCAGAGAGTGATTCTGGGTACTCTATCAAGATTAGAACGTTAGCAGATAGGTCCAGGCTTGTTATCACCCCCATTGAGGGAAGTAATGTTACGACTATTCCATCAAAGCGGATAATATCCAATTTGGCAGATCAACTTATGACTGCAATTGCACAGTACACCCCTAAAGAGAGTGCATTCGCGATAACAATTCCACAGGAAATGGCCTTTCAGAATTCTTCAGATAGTATGTTATCCAAGTTGGGTTTACGGAAAATAGCATTCATGCCTGATGGTCTGTCGCTGAATTTTGATCAGGAGAGCAACTCTATTGATATAGCGATAAAAGCTTTCATCGAGCAATATTTGCACTATAGTGGTGAAGAAAAAATATTCAGGCTTCCTTGAACCGCATTACAACTCTTAATTAAAATCTCAGAATCTGCTCGACAACTTCGTTGTCGCCTACCGTGACGTTGATCCATTTCTTGAGAGTAACGGCTTCGATTTCATCGACGTAACTTGCTTCGAGATAATATTTGCCGGGCTCGATCTCGAAGATCTCCCAGTCGTCGCCGGTTACGCCGCTGACCAACTCCCTATCAGCGCCATACTGAAAAACCTTGAATTTGCATTCAATGATTTTGTTGTTTGGACCTCTGCCTATGACTTTAATTTTTCCAGTTGTGTAGATGGCTTCATGGCTCGAGCTCTTTCCATCTTCAACCTTGAGATCTCTGAGCCATATCATCGGCTTTGGATCCTTCTTCGGGGTTATGTCAATAGCAAGCGCATCATAAATGCCCGGTGCTATGTCGAAAAGCACCCAATCGGTAGATGGAGGAGCGCTGGATATGATTTCATCGGAAGCTGATTTATAAATTGTAAACTGCGTGTTTATTGGGAGTTCCTTTGCATTTCTTCCTCGGAGCCTAAGTGTTCCCAAGATAAACTTAATCGTTTTCTCGATCGGGTTTTTTACAGTCAGGCTGATCGTAGGTACTGGGACTGAAGGTCTCGGTTCGATAGTGGATTTCAAACTAACAGCTACTATATCATAATTTCCTGGAGGCAAAGGAACCGATACAGGAGAACCGGATTCTGACTTTAGCTTGGTCATCTCTGTGCCGCTCTCATGTTCCCTTATTATGAATTCTGCAGGAAGTTTGTTATTCTTTCCATCGACCGCTGCTAACGTGAGTTTGCTCATTTCAAACTTGATACTCACATCTTTGTTCTCAGCAGCCTTGATTTCCACAGCCTTTACTCTTGTTCTAGGACTCGCCGCCATGCTGTCATCGGTGCCTATTGCGAGAATATCGTAAGTTCCCGGTGCGAGAAGAACCTTTCCACCGGATTTGTTAAATGCGCCGCTAGCGATAGGAATATTTGTCCTGCCAACCTTGTAGGCTTGAAATATAAACGGTGTTTCAGCATCCTGTGTTGTAAGTGCTTTTAGTGTCAGTGTGCCTTTTTGAAATTTAAAGAGCTTATCTATGGTGCCACCCTTTGTGACGGCTACGTTTTTTTCAACTATCGAAAAATCATCAGGGGTTAATTCCACTAGATTTGCGACGACGTCATATGAGCCAGGTGTTAAAAAAACGCTCTTGGATTCAGCTCCTATTTCCAACAGTGCTGGAGCTCCAGTCTGTTTTCCATCCTTCGTCGGAATAATTTCAAATCTAGCAGGTACGAGTTTCCCTTCATTGCTTACCGCTGAAACGGAAAGCTGACCTAGGTCAAAATTGACGGTTTGTTCGACGCGCGTCGATTGAATGACTTCAACCCCCTTAAGTATCTTTGAGGGTTTTTTCATTTCAGGGGATTCTGCATATTCTATCAGGATGTCATAGGTGCCGGGCTTAAGGCTTAACATCTTAGTGCCAAGGCTCTTGTCCTTCTTTATCACTCTTTGGGTTTTTGACGATAGCACTTTGAGATTGAATGGAAGTGGAGTGGCACCTGCGCGCGCCGACAGCTTTAAATTGTAAGGAACTGTTGAGTTGATTGCTTCGTTCAGTGCTGTTCTAAGTTCGTTTTCATTTCTTGCTAGGAAGAATTTTCCGCTACCAGTTTTTGTGATGCACTCCAGCTTTTTCTGGTCCTCACCAGTCACATCAAAAGCTATGGTGTTGATTACGTAACCTAACGTACCATGTTCTATCTTTCTCGCTGCGCTGCAGGGATCTTCATCACAGTTATCTGCTCCATCAGCAAGTAAGACGATCACCCTGTCGGCCTGCCCATCCGATGGGAAATCCTTTTGAGCGTTTCGTATCGCCAAGGCGATCGGGCTTTTCCCTTGTGGTTTCGCACTGTCCAGCATTCCCTTGATAATATCTAGCTCAGGTTCACCCATAGGGACTAAGAGCTCGGTATCATCACAATTATCATCATCAGTGCTTGATTTAGATCCAAATAGTCTTATGGCGAAGTTCCTTGGAAAGTCTGCCTGCTGCTGCAGTGCCTCGTAGATGACTTCATACAAAGCCTCCCTCATAATCTCAAATTTTGATTGAGATGTGCCTCCAAGGGGCGCGGCCATGCTTCCGGATGCGTCGAGTATTATATCGATATTCGTTTTCGCAGAAACTAGCTTCGGCTGATATGGCACCGGGAGGGCATCTTCGGGTACTTTCTCGATCTCTCCGGGTTTGACGCTTGGCGCAGCCAGTGACTGCAAGTCCTCTGTGTTCCCAGGTTTTTGCGATTTTTGACCGGTAAGGGTTGCTAGAGATGCTTCTGCAGCCTGTGATGCCTGTTGCTCATTTGTGGGTGGAAGGGTGATTGGTCCCCTTGGCTTGGCATCAACGACCGCCTGATCTTCATTTTTCGGTGGTTTCTTTTCCTCTACCTTAGGTTCAGGCGCGATGAGAACAGGGGTTCTGATGGCCTGTTTCGCCTGAGCGGTAGGGGATTTGGTCTTTTCCTTTTTCTGATCTACCTTTTTGTTGCATCCGGCAAATGAAAAAAAGCAAGCTACTAGGAGTAAAGTGGCCAATAGCTTGATATAATTTCGTTTCTCCATGGTGTCGCCCAATTTAGCACAGCATCAATTTTTTGAAAATACAATATGTCACGGAAGTATGAGACATTTTTTACCCACTCACCATATAATAATTATCATAATTTATCATAAAATCAAATGGTTAAGTGGGTGTCAAAATATTGCTAGCCTTATTGATCTATATTAGATATTTCTCATTATGAGAGGAGCGATATGCCGAAAGGATCAAAGAGAGCAGCAGCAGTGGATTATAAGAGTTTAGAGAAGGAGTTGAAATCTTTAGTCAAAAGTAATGAGGCCCTGGAAAAACTTGTAGGCATACTTGAGCGTGGCAAATACATGTGGGAATCCACATTTGATGCTATAACCTCTCCAGTTCAGATCGTTTCTCAGGACTATAAAATCATGAGAGCTAATATTGCTCTGTCAGCTGTCTGCTCGAAAGATATTCGTGAGGTTGTAAATAGGAGATGCTATGAAGTTTTTGCTGGAAGGAAGGTTCCGTGCGACGGATGTCCACTTGAGCAATCAATAGTGAATGGCGAACAGATTACCTCCTCCCTATGTAATAAAATTGCAAAGCGTGAGTTTGAAGTGAGCGTCTATCCGTACACGAAGAATGTGGAGGATGTGTCGGTCGTGTTGTATTACAGGGATATAACGGAGGAGAGACGTCTGCAGAGGGAGATCATACAGCAGGAGAAAATGGCAGCAATAGGTATGCTTGCTGGCGGCGTTGCGCATGAGATCAACAATCCTCTGGGGGGGATAATAGCCTTTACCCAGCTCCTCAAGAAGGATGTTAAGGGTAATAAGGATGTGATTAACGATATTGAGGTTATTGAAGAAGCCGCAGGACGGTGTAAAAAAATTGTTGCCGATCTGTTGGATTTTTCAAGGATATCCAAGGATGGGGAGCATTCTCCGCTCGATATTAACGTAATACTGGAAAAGGTATTTCCCTTTATTCGAAGGGAGATGCAGTCGCTCAATGTGGAATTGTTTTTTGATGGTGCTGGACGACTTCCATACGTGATGGGTGCATCCAATAGGCTTCAGCAGGTATTTCTAAATCTGATGACAAATGCATGTCATGCCATGGAGAAGGGTGGTAAGCTCGCTGTGACGACCGGTGTTGAGGATGGGGGAAGGGTTGTTGCAATTCGTGTTAGGGATACAGGTGCGGGTATCAATAGTCGTATTAAAGAGCAGATATTTGATCCGTTCTTTACCACGAAGGACCCTGGTAAGGGTACCGGACTTGGGCTTTCCATTAGCTATAGGATAGTTAAGGAGCATGGAGGCACTATTGAGTTCGAGGATGTTGAGGATGGTGGTACTGAATTTGTCATAAGATTGCCAGCGTTCATAGAAGAATAAAACATGTTGTGGCCCGCAAAAATTAGCATTGGGATCACATAGAGAAAGGGGTAGGTAATGACTCGTATAATGATCGTCGATGATGAGGTCGCGATTCGCAAAGCTCTTGAGCGCTTTCTCACTGGTCTCAAGTATGATGTTTTTACCGCCAAGGATGGTGAGGAGGCTACCAAAATCCTTAGTACTGAGACGATTGATCTAGCTCTCGTCGACCTGGTCATGCCAAAGCTTGATGGTATAGAGCTAATCAGAAAGATGAAGAAAGAGCAGCCTTCAGTGGTTTCCATTGTGCTTACCGGATTTGGCACGATAACTTCCGCCGTCGAGGCGATGAAGGCAGGCGCCTATCACTATCTTACCAAACCATTCGAGCTCGACGATATTGCTTCCCTCATTGCTACTGCTCTGGAACATAGCCAATTGAAGGAGGAGAACAGGTTGCTTAAGAAGCAGCTGAGGGAAAAATATCATTTCGAAAATATCATAGGTTCCAGCGATGAAATGGCCAATGTTTTCGATCTTATAGAGAAGGTTTCTGAAAGTGATTCGACTGTGTTGATCACTGGAGAGAGTGGTACGGGAAAGGAACTTGTAGCTAGAGCCATACATTATAATAGTCCTAGAAAAGATAAGCCTCTTATAACTGTTAACTGTGGTGCAATACCGGAGGAGCTGCTTGAAAGCGAGTTGTTTGGGCACATCAAGGGTTCCTTTACCGGTGCTGTTGCGACTAGGATGGGCAAGTTTGATGCTGCGGATCAAGGGAGTATCTTCCTGGATGAGATTGGGGATATGAGCCCGAAGTTGCAGGTTAAGGTGTTGAGGGTTTTACAGGAACAAAGATTTGATCCGGTTGGATCGACGAATACTCATCAGGTTAATGTTCGAATTATTGCTGCAACAAATCAGGACCTTGATCGTTCCGTCAAAGAACGTACATTTCGGGAAGATCTGTACTACAGATTGAATGTCATTCCAATCCATGTTCCCCCGCTCAGGGATAGAGGCGGTGATATTCCACTTCTCATCCACCACTTTATAGACAGAAGCTGTAACACCGCTAATAAGTGTGTTCAGGATATTAACAAGGAAACTATGGATGTTCTCTGTAGTTATGCCTGGCCGGGAAATGTTAGGGAGCTTGAAAATATGATGGAAAGGTTAGCTGTGCTCAAGTCGGGAAGTGTAATATCGCTTGAGGACCTCCCCCCCAAGGTTGTCGAGGGATCGGTTGGAGATGTCTTTAGTGCATCTTCATCTGGTGGTCAGGGTGATCTTGATATTCCGGATGCAGGTATGTCGTTTAAGAAAGCTGTCGATGATTTTGAGTCGCAACTAATAATCGGTGCGCTTAAGAAGACTGGTGGTAATAAGAACAAAGCTGCTACATTGCTGAAACTGAATAGAACTACACTGGTTGAAAAAATAAAGAAAAAGAAGTTGGAAGCTGAAGTTTAACGTCAATAGCGTACATTAAAACTATTAGGGTCTTTGCGGATGAGCCTTTATAAAAATACAAACTTACTTATCGTCGATGATGATGATGCTATTGTCAGAATATTTGAACGGTTGGCTAAGGATAGAGGCTGGACCTGCCAGGTAGCAAAGAGCGGCGAGGAAGCCTTGGAGCTATTGGGGAAAAAGGTTTTTGAGGCTGCTGTAGTTGATATTAAATTGCCCGGTTTTACCGGTTTGCAACTCCTAGAACACCTGAAGCAAAACAATATTTTGACAGAAGTTGTTATGATGACCGGCGTCGGTTCTGAGGAGACGGCGGTGATGGCTATGAAGCGTGGTGCATACGATTATCTCACCAAGCCCTTTGACGATATAGATAGGGTGTCTATAATTCTCGCTAAGGCAATGGAACGTTTCGCTCTTATTCAGAAGCTTAGAGCTTTGGAGAGAAAGGGTGGAGATGAGGGTTCATATGAAGAGCTTATTGGTAAGAGTAAAAAGATGCAGGAGATCTTCGATATAATCGATAATATTGCACCCACAAAATCGACAGTGCTCATACAGGGCGAAAGCGGTACTGGCAAAGAACTTGTGGCGCGGGCTATTCACTTTCGTTCAAAGAGAAAAGATAAACCATTCGTGATCATCAACTGCTCAGCTATCCCAGTTCACCTTTTGGAGAGTGAGCTGTTTGGTCATAAAAAGGGTTCCTTCACCGGAGCCATTGCCGACAAGAAAGGACTTTTTGAGGCGGCAAATGGCGGAACGATCTTCCTCGATGAAATTGGCGAAGTGCCACCTACCGTTCAGGTGAAACTCCTGCGTGTATTGCAGGAGGGAGAGGTTAGACCAGTAGGTGATAATGCTGTCGATAACGTCGATGTTAGAATGATCGCTGCAACTAACAGGGATCTGGCTATTGCTATCAAGGAGAAGAGGTTTAGAGAAGATCTATACTATCGCATCAACGTGATAGGACTTACTCTTCCACCTCTTAGAGAACGGACAGAGGATGTTCCTGTGCTGGCTTACCATTTTTTGAATAAATATAATTTGAAGATGAAGAAGAAGATCGAGCGCATCACTGTGGATGCACTGCAAGTTCTTCAGAACTATTCATGGGTGGGAAATGTTAGAGAATTGGAAAATGTTATAGAGAGGGCTGTCGTCCTAGCTACGGGTGATAATATAGAGATATCAGATCTTCCACCGCGTATTCTGGGAGAGTCGTTCTATCTTTCAGAAGATATGGGTGATGTCGATATTTCCCAGTATCCCTATAAAGAGGCCAAGAGGAGGGCAATGGCTTCATTTAATAAAGTGTACATAACAGCACTTCTGAAAAGAACCAGTGGCAATATTTCATTTGCATCTGATCGAGCTCAGATGGATCGGTCCAACTTTAAGAAGCTGATCAAAAAATACGGTATCGAGGTCGATGGGTTTAAGGATGATGAGAATGCTCTTTAACAGGGAGAGGTGTATACGATGGAAAAGAATAAGATCATAGTTTTGCATGATGGTAGAAAGCTCTCTCCCGCTATGGAGAAGGCAATATCGAATGGGCCGTGGAGGCTTTCGATTATGCCAACTAGAAGAAGCGATTGGCAGGTGCAGGCTCAGGGGGCGGATTGTGCGGTTGTAGTTGTGGAAAGCACAGATGCGAGTGGTACGGCGAAAATTATCAAGGGTTTTAAGGAAATGGATGATAACCTTCCTGTGGTAATCATCACTCGTTCAAAGTCCCCAGAATCAGCAGTTGAAGCGATGAAGGCTGGTTCCTTCGATTACCTCTTCTATCCAGTGGATGGTGATAAACTCAAGACAGTCATTCTGAATGCTATAAAACTCTATGATTTGACAAAGAGGGTTTTTTTCCTTGAGAGTCAGGTAGGGTGGAGTAATGGCCTTGAAAATATAGTTGGTCAAAGTCCACAGATGCAGGAAATATTTGGCATGATCAAGATGGTGGCCAAGAGCAATGCTACAGTTCTCATTACTGGTGACAGCGGTACTGGAAAGGAACTGGTTGCGCAGGCCATCCATAGTCTCAGTACGAGGAGTAAGAAGAAGTTCTTGGATATAAACTGTGGTGCAATACCGCGTGAACTTTTGGAAAATGAACTGTTTGGTCATGAAAGGGGCGCATACACTGGTGCCGATAAGAGGTATGTAGGCAGTTGTGAGAGGGCTGATGGTGGCACTCTATTTTTAGATGAGATCAGTGAGATGGATCCCCTTCTCCAAGTGAAGTTGTTGAGGTTTCTCCAGGAGCGTACTTTTATGAGGGTTGGCGGAAATGACCCGATTACAGTTGATGTGAGAATTGTTGCCGCGACGAACAGGGAGATATTGAAGGATGTGAAGAGTGGGGCTTTTAGAGAGGATCTGTATTATAGACTGAATGTAGTTCCGATACACATTCCTCCGCTCAGAGAAAGGGCGGAAGATATTCCGCTACTTTCAAAGTTTTTTCTCGATAAATATTCCGTTAAAAATGAAAAGATATTTGTAGATTTTGCACCTCAGGCTATGGATCTTATGGTGAATTATCAGTGGCAGGGTAATGTGAGGGAACTTGAGAATGTAATAGAGCGTGTCGTTGTCTTAAACAATGATAGCAGGGTGAAGCCTTCGCATTTGCCTCCACAGATTCAGCAGGAATCTAAGAGGTCTGACGGTTCAATTTTACCGGAGCCATCCATGGCCCCTCTCGATGGACAGAGGATTATTCCCCTGGAGCAGGTGGAAAAGTATGCTATAGAGGTTGCCCT
The DNA here is from genome assembly GCA_018645265.1 of Deltaproteobacteria bacterium. Taxonomy (GTDB): domain Bacteria; phylum UBA10199; class UBA10199; order 2-02-FULL-44-16; family JAAZCA01; genus JABGOS01. Next base: position 18,871 of record JABGOS010000068.1, on the reverse strand, counting down.
GAAGAGGTGTTTAGGCAATGTTAGTGAGGCAGCCAGAAAGCTTAGAATTGGGCAGGCTACCCTTTACAGAAAAATTAAGTTATACGGATTAAGGTGAACCAACGTGGTGCATAATTCACTGTACACGGGGTATCTAATTACGGAGGCACAATATGAATATCGAAGTGAAACAGCTGGGTAATGTTCAAGTGATCGAATGTGGTGGAAGTTTAGATGCGGATACCGTGTCAGGATTTAAAAAGATCGCATATGATCTCGTGAGCGGAGGATCTACACAGTTTATTATAGACTGTACGGACCTAAATTTCATCGATTCTATGGGATTGGGTGTTTTGATATCGTTGCTCAGGCGTGTTCGTCAGAGGGATGGTGATGTTAAAGTTGTCTCTCTGTCGGATGATGTCAAAACGATTTTTGAAATTACCAGACTTCATCGTCTCTTTGATGTATGCTCGGACTCTGAAACGGCTGTTAAACGTTTTGATGAAATAAAATAAATGTGAGTATCGTAGATGCATTTTCAAAGTGTGTTTAAAATAAAGAGCGATACGCGGTACCTAACGCCTCTTCGAGAGTGGATCTCATCAGTCCAAAAGTTGGTTGATGAGAATGACTTTCCGAAGAAAGCTCTTCTGCCTTGTAGTATGGCGCTTGTTGAGGCAGTGGATAATGCTATATTTCATGCGCATGATGGTGTTGAGGATTTGCCTATAGAGATATCGTTGGTTCTGAGTGACGGTTCTATTGTGATGGAGGTGACAGATAAAGGTGTCGGCATTGGAGAACCGGTTATACCAGGACCTGACGAGATGGCTGATCACGGAAGAGGTCTTTTTATTATACATCAGGTGATGTCGAAGGTTGAAAGTAAGATTGTGGACGGAACGCATCACATGAGGATGGAATATAAATTATGAGTGATAATAACACATATAGACCTATGGATGCGGTGCACGCTTTAAGTGAAGCGATAGCAAAAGCCGTAGACCCTGATCAGATCTACGAACTTATCCTGGATGTTGTCGTAAAGATGCTGGGCGTTGAAAAGGCTTCAGTTATGACCTACGACCCTGAGCTTGGGGCTTTGAGAATAGCCGCTGCAAGAGGTCTAGATGAGAAGATCATTCGGGATGCTGTGGTCAAGGTCGGAGAGGGAATTTCAGGAAAGGTCTTTGTAAGCCGCGAACCGGTGCTGATAGAGGATATTACGGCTCAAAGTACTGAGGCCGGTCGTGGTCATTATAAAACGAGTTCCTTGATATCTGCGCCGGTTACATGTTTTCCGATGAAGGTGGGGGAGGAGGCTCTAGGTGTAATCAACGTAACAGATAGGACTGATGGCACTCCCTTTACGCAAGATGATCTTACACTGCTGACGACATTGACGAACCAGGCAGCGGCATATCTTCACATAAGTCAGCTCATGATCGAGAGACAGGCTACTGAGCGCTTGAAACAGCAGCTGGAGATTGCAAGGCAGATTCAATATCGTCTCCTTCCTGCAGAATCTCCTAAAATAGGTGGTCTCGATGTGGCGGGAAGGCTTATCACTGCAGAACGGGTCGGTGGTGATTACTACGATTGTTTTATTGCCGATGAAAAAAGACCCTCCTTTGTTGTCGCGGATGTTTCTGGTCACTCCATAGGTGCGGCATTGATTATGGCTGCATTTCGTTCCGCGATTCGCGCACAGCGGGATGCTGATTTCTCCCCTGCGGACATGGTGCAAAGGATAAATACTATTCTTTATGAAGATCTGTATCAGGCGGAGCAGTTTATATCGATGAACTATGTTCAATACATCAAATCCAGGCAGATGATTGAGTACACGACAGCAGGGCATCCTCCTCCCATAATTTGGAGAAGTGCAAATAAAACGTTTGAGGAGACTAGCACGGAAGACCCGCTCTTGGGAATTCAACCTAAGGCTTATTTCCATAGTAAACAGATGGTAATATCGAAGGGTGATGTGATTCTACTTTATACAGACGGCATTACTGAAGCGAGAAATTCGGCTGGAGAGATGTTCGGTCACGATCGGCTGATAGAGTGTATGGAGGATGCAGTTGTTGGAACAGCGCGACAGATAGTTGATGTGTTGGTGGAGAATGTCCAGTCGTTTATAGATCCTCTACCTGCGCGTGATGATATAACAGCGTTGGTGATCAAACTAGTTTAGAATGAAATAAATCATACTTACCATGAGGGGTTTACGAATGAGTTATAAGAATACTATCGATTATCTTGAGTCGCTTAGACCAAAAGGTTTTCATATGGAGCTGGGCCCACTGCAGGAGGCATGCAGTCTGATGAATGTACCGCAGGAAGCCTTTCCATCGATACATGTGGGTGGCACAAATGGAAAAGGCTCAACAGCTGCATTCCTGGTGGATATACTAAAATACAGTGGTTATAAAGTTGGTCTCTTTACATCTCCTCATCTAATTGATGTTCGTGAGAGAATTCAGATTAACAGAAAGCTGATTTCTGAAAAGGATATGGCTGAGATTGTCGACGATATAAAAAAGACTTTGCCAGATGCAAAGATGCTCAGCTATTTTGAAATATTAGCGCTCGCATCGTTTGTACATTTTAAAAGAGATAAAGTTGATATTGCTGTATTTGAGACCGGGCTGGGAGGAAGACTCGATGCTACAAATGTCATAATGCCAAAGGTGGCTATCCTTACTCCAATTTCTTTCGATCACATGCATCATCTTGGAAAAACGCTTCCGGATATAGCGAGGGAGAAGTGCGGGATCATCAAGAGAGGGGTCCCGACAGTTACAGCGTTTCAGGTTCCTGAAGTTATGGATGTTATTAAGAGAGCTTGCGATGATGCCGGTTCACCACTATGTATCGCAACTCCTGATGAGATAGATGAACCCTTGGGTTTGGCTGGTGAGCATCAGAGGCAAAATGCCGCATGTGCGGTGGAGGCCGCGCATCTTCTATCTTCAAGCGGTATCACTATAAAGAAGATTGGAGAAACATTGGGGAAGACGACTTGGCCGGGTAGGCTGGAGACGGTCTTCACAGATCCAAAGGTGATTCTGGATGCAGCACACAATGTGGCTGGGGCTGAGTCACTGGCTTCCTACGTTAGAACGAATATCAAAAAGGAAAAAGCTGTCCTTATACTGGGCGTTCTTGCTGATAAAGATTTACCAGGAATAGTGCGCCCACTTGCACCACTGTTTCGCGAGATAGTCTGCGTTCGTGCGCCTTCTGATAGGGCAGCTTCGCCAAAGGATCTTGCAGCGGCAGCTAGATCATCCGGAGCCAAGATAGGTATTAACGAAAACATCTCCGATGCTATAAAAAAGCTTACGAAGAGTATGGGAAAGGATGAAACACTCGTGATATCTGGTTCCCTCACCGTTGTTGGTGAAGCGAAAGGGTATTTTAAAAATAAGTAAAAGTGGATACTGAACGGTGAGAACTTTCACTTTTGTATATTCACACTGCACGGTTTATTCAACGACATGTCAAAAAAGCGGTTATACCTAGTGGATGGCGCCAACTATGTCTTTAGGGCATATTACGCTATTCGCAATCTATCCAATTCAAAAGGCTTTCCTACAAATGCATTATATGGGTTTGCACAGATGCTTTTGAAGCTCATGAAGGAGGAACGGCCTGACTACATTGCTGTATGTTTCGATAGATCTGAGCCCACCTTCCGTGATGAGATCTATAGTGAATATAAAGCGAATCGTGATGAGCCACCGGATGACCTTAAACTGCAGTTTCCCTATGTTCAGCCGCTGACGACTGCTCTCGGCTTGAAAGCGATCGATAAGGTCGGTTTTGAGGCTGACGACATAATTGGAACCCTAGCTAAGAGGTACGCATCTGAGGGAGTGGATGTGGTGATCGTCTCAGGTGATAAGGATCTTATGCAGCTCGTAGATTCAAATGTGTCTATATTGGATGAGATGAAGGGGAAGCGGATAGGTCAAAAAGAGGTCATTGAAAAATTTGGCGTCGGACCCGAGGGTGTTACAGAGGTCTTGGGACTCGCCGGTGATACATCGGATAATATACCCGGGGTGCCAGGTGTGGGGATGAAAACTGCTGCGAAGTTGATTCGCGAGTATGGTACGCTTGAAGCGGTCATAGATAATGCCGATAGGATTACGGGGGCGGTCGGCAGAAAGATTAAGGAGAATGTAGAAAAGGCGAGGCTCTCCCATCAGCTTGTGAAGATAGATATGGATGTTCCTGTAAAGGTTGCTCTGGAGGAACTTTTGCCAGGGGAATTGGGAGCATCTGGTGGAAGTGAACTCTTTAAGGAGCTTGGGTTTACGAAGATTCTATCCGAGGTAGTGAAGAGGCCTGTAGAAAGCGCTATTTCATTCGAAAGCTACAGGCTTATTACTGAAGAAACAACTTTAAAGAAAGTTCTTAAGTCTATAAATAATAAAGATATATTATCGATAGATCTAGAGACGACATCCCTCGATTCCATGCAGGCTGAAATAGTCGGCTTTGCACTCTCATGGGAAGCTGGTGAGGCAGCATACATCCCTGTGGGGCATAAATCGTCGGATAATGATGGAGGTGAATCGGCTGGTCCACTATTTGCGACCCCAAAGGAGGTGGACCAACTTCCATTCGATCTCGTCAAGGAGGCTCTTCTTCCGGTTCTATCAAATAAAAAGATCAAGAAGATTGGACAGAATCTAAACTATGATTTTACGATCCTCAAGAGATATGGCTTTGAGTTAGATCCTATTTCATTCGATACGATGCTTGCATCATATCTCCTTAATCCAACTGAAAAACATGGGTTGGATTCAATGTCACTTAGATGTCTTGGCCATCAAACGATCAAGTACGATGAGGTGGCTGGGAAGGGTAAATCGCAGGTCAACTTTTCCGAAGTATCACCCGATAATGCTTTCGAGTACGCATGCGAGGATGCTGACGTGGCACTGCGTCTCGCTGAGATTTTTAAACCTCAGATCGATAAATATTTTTCAGATTTGTATTACAAGATGGAACTGCCTCTCCTTGAGGTTCTGGTCGACATGCAGATAGCTGGGATGAAGATCGATCAATCACAGCTTAAGACGTTGGATAACGAGTTTACCAAGCGTCTTCTTGATTTAGAAAAGGCGATCTATGATGCGGCGGGCGAGGAGTTCAAGATCAACTCTCCAAAGCAGCTGGGCGTTGTACTCTTTGAGAAGTTGGGCCTTCCGGGTGGGAAGAAAACGAAGACCGGTTTTTCCACAAGTCAGGATATCCTGGAGGGGCTGGCGGATGATCATGATCTCCCTAAATTAGTTCTGAATTATAGGACGCTCTCAAAGCTCAAATCGACGTATGTCGATTCTTTGCAGTCTTTGATAAATCCAAATACGAAAAGGGTTCACACTTCATTCAATCAAGCAAGAACTGCAACTGGCAGGCTGTCATCATCCGACCCTAATCTACAGAATATTCCAGCCAGGAGTGAGGAGGGAAGGCGTATTCGCTATGCCTTCATTGCGGAGGAGGGAAATCTTCTCCTGTCAGCCGATTATTCCCAGATCGAATTGCGCGTTTTGGCCCACATGTCCAATGAAACGAATTTAGTCGATGCATTTAGCAAGGGGTTGGATGTGCATGCAATAACTGCTGCGGGCATATTCGGCTGTAAGGTAAGGGATGTAACAAAGGAGCAAAGAGCGGTTGGTAAAACTGTTAATTTTTCTGTGATATACGGTCAGACATCATATGGATTATCGCGGCAACTTGGGATTGCCCCTGGGGAGGCCGCTGAATATATTGAGAACTATTTCAAAAAATATCCTGGCGTCGCGAAGTATCGGGATAAAGTTTTGGAGGAGGCAAGGAGCAGAGGTTTTGTCGAGACGCTCTTCGGAAGAAGACGTCCTGTAACAGATATCAATAGCAGTAATAAACAGCTTCAGCAGTTTGCTGAGCGCACAGCATTCAATACAGTCTTTCAAGGTACCGCTGCCGATATCATCAAGGTCGCGATGATATCGATACACAATGGGCTTTCAAAGGTATCGCAGGGCTCTAAAATGATCCTGCAGGTGCATGATGAATTGGTCTTTGAGATTCCCAAGGATGATATAGGTGCGGTGCAGAAATTCGTAGTGGAGGAGATGGAATCGCCTGTGAAACTCTCTGTGCCTTTGGTAGTCGATGTAGGTGTTGCCAATAACTGGGCGGATGCCCATTAATCTTTATCTTTCAAAGGGGGAAATATGTTTAAGAATGTGATGATGGTTCTGTTGGTCGCGGTGTTTTTGGTGGCATGTTCTAAAAGCATGACGAGGGAACAGTACATCGATGCTATGGTGACAATGGGTTGTAAGAGCACAAGTGAAGCAGCGCCTGAGGGTAAGGAGATCATGAAGGAAAAGGGGATCACTCAGGAAGATATCATGAACTATCGCAAGAAGATGGATCCTGATAAGATTATGGAGACAATTACTGAGATTTCAACAAAGGTTGCTGAATGCCATGGAGTGAAGCTACAGTAGCGGTATTTTAGGGCGTTTTTTTGAGTCTAGATTTATAAAAAAACATGACGCCAAATGGAAATTCTGCTATTATCCTCCGAAACAAAGGGGGGGATATGAATGAACAGGCTGTGATGGATATACAAACGCAAATGCAGCAGGGTATGGGAGCAGGTATAGGGATTGGCATGATTCTCTTTATGATCGTCGTCTATCTCTTTTTTTCGTACTGCCTTGCGAGACTTGCGGTAAAAACTGGGATGACGATGGGCAACGCCTTTATCTGGGCGGTCATTCCTATCGCGAATATCTTTTTGATGATGAAAATTGCAGGAAAGCCGATGTGGTGGATCATCCTCATGCTCATTCCGATCGTAAACTTCGTTATAGCGATCCTTGTGTGGATGGCGATTGCCGAGAGGATGGGACGTCCGGGATGGTGGGGAATTTTGATTGCGCTCGTACCAGTGGTGAACCTCATACTGTTCATGATCTTGGCATTTGAGGCGGAGCGTCAGCCGCAGGTTGCAGCTATCTAAGAATTCTATTGGTAAGAAGATTGTGTCAAAAGGGCCGCTATCAGCGGCCCTTTTATCATTAAGGAGTAAGCAGCCTTTGTGATTATATTTCGTTAATTAATATATCCAAGAATAACATAGAGATAGCCCCCCCATGAGGGGCGGAGGATGGCCCAAATGTTGCGAGAAATAGGTCTTCGTAAACCAATAAACGAGGGAGGTTGGATATGAAGAGGGTTATAATGCTTATTGGCATCGTTTCTATGCTATTTCTGTTCGATGGGTGTGAACAAGGAATCGGGACAGATTCAGGTCCTGAAGTTCTTGATGTAGAAGAAATCACGGCTGAGCTTCAGCGTGGTGACGATCAAATTCATGGTGGAGGCAAGGATGAGCCGGATGGTGAGAAAGCTGATCCGAAGAAGGAGGATAGGGATGATGAGAAGGATGATGGCAGAGCAGATAATGAAGAACCAGGTGATGATGGTGAATATCTGCTAAAAAAGATCACGCGGCCAGATGGAAGAGAGGTTATGAAGGTTTCCATCCAAGGAGCGCCATTCGTACATGGAAGGACAGGTCTCTCTCGATATGCGGTGAATAATTTGCCATCTCTCCAATCTCCGGACAAACAAGCATTAGAGGATCAAGAGGTTCAGGATGAGTCAAACCGGACTACACCTAGGCCACCCTTAGTTGTTCAACCTAGTGCGGATTTTGCTTTTTCTCAGAACGATGACAGGGGAATTAATGGCGATTTAGAATTCAGATATCAGTCGTCCGGAGGAAGACCTACTTACACGTGGAGGAATATTTCGTTAGGATATCATATCACCGACCCACATGGAAATGTGGTAAAAAATGATACGCTGGACTTAGGGGATGTGGGGTCCAATCTAAGGGATGACGTTAGCGTTAGATATTCTGGCGAAAATCACGAAAACCTAACTATTACCGCTGCTGACATTGAACTTCCTAGAGACTATAGCGTCACTTTTGTAACGCACGTGACTGCGGTTGATTCAAGTAGAAACGAGGTTCAAGCGCGGAGGGCTTATACGATTAACAACCATAACCCGCCTCCAACATATATAGCTCCTACACTCGACAAGGTCGAGCTTGCAATACCAAAATTCCGTGATGGTGGTATTAAGTGGATTGAAGATAACGATAGGGGTATGTTTACAATATTGGTACTGGATAAGAACACGCGTGAAATAATTCCAATTGCAAGCGTGTCAAAGCGCTTAAAACCATGTGACAGCAATTATGAAGCATGTGAGTATTTTGGCAGGTTCACTTCAAATGAAAGTCATAATCTTAGTGAGTACGACATATACGATATCAAGGGGCTTCGCTTTGATCTAATTGGAAGAACTTCAGATGAAAGGATATTCGATCTTCACCATATCATCCTGCATGCTGATGATTTGTATGCCTTTTATGATGATGAGGCAGTAGAGCGTGATGTATTCAATGAAGGACTTATTTCAGTAACTGTTCCGATTGATCAATTCAACGGAAGCGATGGACGTGGTTTGAGGCTATGGATGCCTATGCACTTTTCTCCAGTATGGGGCCCAGAGGTTGGGTGGGAGAGTCTACCTATCGATGAGATATCTTATCTTAGAATAGATAATCGCATTTATGATGAATGTCAGTATGCCCCTGGAGAAAGATTGAGTTGTCCAGAGGGTTCAGCAGCAGCGTTTGGAGTTAGAGGTATTCAGGTTCCTGGATTTGCATTGTGGTTGGATCCAAGGCAAGAAACTCCAAAGATTCATTAGTTGTTAATACTAAATTGATCATTAGGCCCCGGTCTTCCAGCCGGGGCTTTTTTGTGCCGACAGTTGCCATTCTTATTTAAATCTTATACAAACTGATCACGAATTGGAGGATCTTATGGCTGCTCAAGTCGTTTTGGTGCCGGTGGATACAATCAAAAATTTTATCAAAGATGTTCTAATGGGAATCGGTGTCCCAGCGGATGATGCGGAGATCTGCCAGAGTGTGCTTATCGCATCAGATTTAAAGGGTATAGATTCGCACGGCGTCGGCAGGCTCAAGATGTACTACGACCGTATCAAGGATGGCATTCAGCAGCCGACGACTAACTTTGAGATCGTCAAGGAGACTGAGACGACAGCTGTAATCGATGGGCATCATGGTATGGGGCATGTGGTCGGCGTCCACTCGATGCAAATGGCAATCGATATGGCGGGCAAGTTTGGGCTGGGTGCAGTCGCCGTTAGAAATTCCACGCATTATGGAATAGCTGGATACTATCCGGAGATGGCGATCGAAAATAACATGATCGGCCTGACATTTACGAATGCGAGACCGTCGGTTGCGCCCACATATGGCGTAGAGCCAATGCTCGGGACGAATCCGCTCACCTTCGGTTGTCCAACCGATGAGGATTGTTCATTCGTCATAGATTGTGCGACATCGATCTCACAACGGGGCAAGATAGAGCTCTACGACAGGGCTGAGAAGGATACCCCAGAAGGTGTTGCGATAGATGATAAGGGAAATCCACATACTGATACAAAAAAGCTTCTCAAGGACCTTGTTAGCGGTGGTGCAGCGCTTCTTCCTATGGGAGGGGCTACGGAAGAACTTGGAAGTCATAAGGGGTACGGCTGGTCCGTCATGGCGGAGATTTTGTGTGCCGCACTTCAGGATGGTTCATATATGAAGGGTCTCCTCGGTTTTGATGATGAGGGGAATAGGGCTCCTTATAAACTTGGACACTTTTTTCTAGCTATCAATATTGAGAACTTCCTACCAGTTGAGTTATTTAAAAAGATCGCTGGCAATATCTGTCGTGAGCTCCGTGCATCAAAGAGGGTTGAGGGGGAGCCGAGAATATACACCGCCGGCGAAAAGGAATTTGAGTCGGAGAAAGTTCGAATGAAGGATGGTATTCCCATCAACAAAAATTTGCAGAAGAATTTAATTGCGATGCGAGACGAGCTTGGGCTTTTAAAGTATAAATTTCCATTTTGATCATTTGGAATGCAAGATTAGAGAAGCGAGTTCAGAGAATCCCGCACCTGACTTTGATTTTGTAACATACTTTGGCATATTCTGAATTCTATCCGCGAAATCCATTACATTTGCGACACCGACACTGTTATTGAAGAATGTGAACATAGGTTCATCATTTGGCGAGTCACCTGCGAAGGTGAATTTGTCATTGTCCGCGTCAGGGTTGAGCCCTAATTCCTTTTCTATAAAAATCTTTGCAGTCGTGAGCTTGTCGTAATCACCGAACCATCCATTTACGTGTACGGAACTGGTCTTGCACGTTGCCCCGTGTTTCTGAAAGATTCCTTCGATTGAATCTATGGCGGCATGGGGGAGGGGGGTAACATCCTCACAGTAATCAATCGCCAGTTCGAACTCTCGATAGTCCTGATCACTTGCTACGTCGGTGCCAGGTACATCCCTCATGATCTCCTCACGCACACTTTGGAGCCTCTCCTTGTATTCGCTTCTTCGAGATGGATCGGCGGTATAGTGCTTCGTCATGCGTCCACCCTTCATCATGAAGTAGAAAGCACCGTTTTCACCGATGATTGCTGTCACGGGCCACATGCGCGCAATATGATCGCACCATCCAGCTGGTCTACCGGTAATGGGTACCATAGTTATCCCAGCATTCTTCAATTTCCATAGGGCGGTATATGCTTCGGCCGTGATCTTTCCCTCTGACGAAAATGTGTCATCTATATCGAAAAAAACCCCTTCGATATTAGTTCCATCTAAATCCATGATCGGTCTTGGTTGCATGTTTTATACCTTTCGATGTTTACTGCCAAAAAGGTGTCGGACACTTTTTTGCATTATTACCCAAAAAGGTGTCGGACACTTTTATACTTATAGATGCGAAATATATTTCGTCAAGAGGTCGGTTGTTATTGCTCGAATGGTGAATATTGACCCCTTCTGTAAAAGGCCGTATAAATAATAAAAGGTGTGGGACACCTTTTGGGGTGGAGAATGATACTGGAAGCTGTAGAAGATATAATAAATAGAGACTCTAGCCTTGATGAGGCGTTGTTATCAGTCTGTAGACTTATTTCGAAAGATGTTCCTGGCTGCGATTGGGTGGGGTTCTACATTATCGATCCTCAAAATAGTGATGAGCTGGTGCTCGGTCCCTATGTTGGGGCGCCCACGGAACATAGTAGAATAGCCGTTGGACGCGGTATCTGCGGGCAGGCGGTGGAGAAGGGAGAGACTATCTTGGTGAAAGATGTCTCTAAGGAGTCTAATTATCTATCCTGCAGCATCGATGTAAAATCTGAAATCGTGGTGCCTATCAGAAAAGATGGGAAAATAGTCGCGGAGCTTGATATTGATTCGCATGAAAAAGCCAATTTCAATGCGGAGCACAAAGAAATCTTTGAAAAGCTGTGTGAAAAACTGGGGGAGTTATTCTGATGAGTTATCTCGAAGCTATAATGCTAATTTGCTTTGGAATCAGTTGGCCCATCTCTATTGCCAAGAGTATTCGCACGAAGGTTGTAATTGGTAAGAGCCCACTATTTATGATGGTCGTAGCATTGGGCTACGCATGTGGCGTTCTTCATAAATATTATTATTCAAGGGATTGGGTAATCTACTTGTATGCGATCAATATGCTTCTGGTGCTGACCGACTTGGCATTGTACTATCATTATTCACGAAAGAATCTTCGTCAGGCCTGAAGAAGGGCCACTGAATCTCCTATTAAATTCAAATGTGCTTTATATTTCCGAGATAACCATCTGAAGGTGTGCTTTGAATAGAATTCAACATGCGTGTGGTCTCTAATATAGTGCCAATCCGAAAATATTTTACCATCGTACATCTGAGTCATAATACCAATAAAACCACCGGATCTGACCAGCTGAAAGATAAGGTGCCAGCTCACCTTGGGATTGCAGAAATGTTCCACTGTTTCAGTGCAGGTTAGAAAGTCATAGGTCTTTTTCAGGACTGACCCATCGTTATGGAAAATTGGATCGTAAATATTCATGTTAAACCCACCCTCCTCAAGCATGATTGAAAGTGTGGGGCCTGGCCCTGATCCAAAGTCCAAACCATTTGAACCGGGGGAGAGCTTCTCAAGCATCGGATCCATCAACCTATTTAGAAATTTGCGATATTCGGGATCTTTGGGATTGTTATTGTGCTCGTTGTAACGGCTTGCCTCTACATCAGGAGGTAGATGATATTTTGCAGGGACGTGGATTAATTTACATTCTGGGCAGATAAAATATTCGCGCTGATTACCTGAGTGGTACAGCCGGCATCCATTTGAAGAACAAAGGGGGCATTCCTCTGTGTGATGACTCACGAGTCTATCTGAAACTGGAGGAGGGTATCGCCAATAAGGATCTCATCACCATTGGAGAGAACGTGTTCCTCGACATTCTCGCCGTTGATGTATGTTCCGTTTGAGCTATTGAGGTCGATGATCATGTACTCATTGCCATGTTGTTGAATTTGAGCATGTTGCCTGCTGCATTTTGCATCATTCAGAGGGACTGTGCTCGTTTCCGCACGACCGAATGACGTCGTAGATTTGAGGGGGTATGCAGCGCCGGCATTATCACCGCTAATGACTACTACGCGGGGACGCATCTCAGAGGAGGCTTCTATGTTAACATCGATAGGGGCCTTCTTGGTGTTGCTATCCTCTTCCACCGGAGTTTTATCAATATTTGATGAAGTGTCTTCTTTGATATGTTCTTCAGTGGAATCATGTTCATCAGTTTCAGGTGAGGAAAAATAATCAGCATCATCTGAATCCAGGCCATATCCTGCATCATCGGCTGATGCCTCAGGCTGATGGGGGGCAGGCGTAAATTCAGCAGTATCAGCCACTTCCGAAATATCCTCTTCAGGGGAGGGTTCCTCCTGCTTGGCAAAGAGATCGTTTTCGCCCTCAAATATCGCTTCATAGCGAGTTATATTATTGTCGACCGCGTTAATAACTGTCTCGAATTTGCTGATCTTCTCCTGCTCAACCTTTGAACATTCCACAAACTCACTTTCAGTAAATTCACCCAATGTATTTCTGAAATTTATCTCTTCAAGTTTGTGACGATGCTCTGCCAGCTGCTGTTCGATGCTATCTCTGGTTTTGCCAAGGGCTGCCAGTTCATTGTCGACATCCGTTTTCTTGCTGAGGAGCTTGTCCGTAGCTTCGGAGAGACGTGCCTCATAATCCTGCCGAACGCGCTCATAGACTTTCTCTGAGACTCCGTCCTTGTGGTCATCTATCTTCTGGAGCCTGTCTTTGACGATACGCCACTCTTCCATGGATTGAGTAGCGGACTCGACCAGCTCCTGGTTGATCGGAAAATTAAGCTCATTGTCCATCTCAGGCATGTCCATTTTAATCTCCTGTCGAAATCGTGGTCTGAATGGCGAAGGATAATAAGGGAGGCTTGTATATCGGTCAATAGGAGAGTTGCGTTGCCCCCGCATCTTCAGTTTTGGTTGCCAAGATAGCATATTTCAAATAAAGTTCTGGCGCTAATTAGAAAGGGGGTAACCATGGAATTAAACAAATATATCGACCATACAGTTCTAAAGCCAGATGCCAAACCGGCGGATATTGAAAAACTCTGCGATGAGGCCAGGAAGAACGAATTTGCAGCTGTTTGTGTAAATCCGGTCTTTGTCGAACAGGCAGCAGGGCTCCTTCAGGGCAGTGCGGTTCAAATAGCCACCGTTGTTGGTTTTCCGCTTGGTGCGAATACCACAAAGACGAAGGTTGATGAGACTTTAAATGCCATTGAAAATGGGGCAACTGAGATAGATATGGTCATGGCGATCGGTCTCTTCAAGGCTGGAAAATTTGACCAGGTGAGAAATGATATAACAGAGGTGGTCAAGGCGGCTGGGACAAAACCTGTGAAGGTCATCCTGGAGACTTGCCTACTGACTGATCAGGAGATCGCTGAGGCAAGCACGATGGCAGCCGATTCAGGTGCCGCCTATGTGAAGACTTCTACCGGTTTTAGCAATGGTGGGGCTACCCTTGAGGCTGTTGAAATCATGAAGAGGGCTGTGGGTGATAGATGTAAGATTAAGGCAAGCGGTGGAATAAAGACACGTGATGCCGCGATTATGATGGTTGAAGCTGGCGCGGAGAGAATTGGCACATCATCGGGCGTTTCACTTGTGAATTTATAGAAGAAACTCTCTGGAGGTGAAATGGATTTAGATAATTATTTTCCGACTGTAGATGATACTGCGACCTGGCTCGAAGAGAAGGTGTCGATTAAACCTACTGTAGCCGTCGTTTTATCGGGTGGGCTTGATCCCTTTGTGGATGATATAGATGATCGGGTTGAGATCTCATATAAGGATATTCCTAATTTTCCATCACCTAAAGCGGAGGGGCATGCTGGCAAACTCATATTTGGAAAATATGAGGGTAAGGATTTAGTAGTGATGCAAGGTAGATTTCACTACTACGAGGGGCATGCACCGCACGTAATTGTTTTTCCATATTTTGTCCTAGCTAAGTTGGGAGTTAAATACCTTCTCACGACTAATGCAGTGGGGGGAGTGAATAAAAATTTCAAGCCAGGCGATGTAATGATGGTGACAGATCACATCAACTCTATGGGGATGAACCCTCTCAGAGGGATTGCGGTACAGAGAAAGACGGAGCAGTTTACCAGCCTTACCAATGCTTACGATGCTGAGCTTCAGAAGTTATCCAGAACTGTATCCGCCAAGATTGGTTTGGAAGTTAAAGAGGGGGTGTATGCTGCCACTCCTGGCCCAAGCTATGAGACTAAGGCTGAAGTGGCTGCCCTTAGGGATATGGGAGCTGATGCTGTTGGTATGTCGACAGTCCCTTCGGTAATTGCTGCAAACTTTTTGAATATGAGGGTCCTTACATATTCCTGCATTGCCAATCCTGCGGCTGACCTTCATAGCGGAAAGATGACGCATAAGGAAGTTCTGGATGCGATGAATGCACTAGCTCCAAAGGTTGTGCGACTTCTTCAGGAGGTTGTTAAGGAGTTGAAATAGAGATTATAGATCCGTGACTGTAACGATGGCATTTCCTTCTATCTCCACCGACCCTACAGGTGGATCACCCAAAATCTGAGTGTTTATTATCATCTGTGTTGTCGTTTCTGGCTCATCGATGTTCACGACGATTGAGCGAAGGGGCGGTCGTGCCTTGGAGAGTGCTTTTTCAAACCATTTTTCCGGAGGGCCTGTAGTCTCAAATGTGGCCCCTGGCGCGTCCATGAAACTGCAGCTCGATTGCCATGTTTCAGTTATAGCTTTTTTGAAAACGAGTTTTATGTTTCCCTTTTCTTCCCCTTGAGTTTTGAAGGTCAGTTCAAAAGGAACCTTTGGCACATTTACGTTCAGGTTGCACTCCCCTGATGGCCATTTTGCGAGGAAACCATCAACTTCGGCCTCAATATTTGCGTCCCCCTTGATTACTGAGATAGAGGCATTGGCCTGTCCTTCCAATTCCCAGCGATAGCGCACTGTGAAGGAATCAGAGGAGTTGTCGAAGACATAGGACATCACTATCATGCCAGCTATTTTTATCTGACGTCTATTATCTCCCTCTCCAGGTTCTCCACCTTCAATTTCCGGTGCATCAGCTGCCTGTTCATCTATGTCGGGCTCGTCCTCATCCTCTTCCGGTTCTTCCTCATCCTCAGCAAGATCCTCTTCCGGTTCTTCCTCATCCTCAGCATCAAAGCCCTCCTCAAGGACCTCTTCAATAGGTTGTTCATCGATAAGGGTATCGTCATCATCCTCTTGAGCCCATAAGGAACCCGTACCCAGTGAAATAGAGGCAGTGATGAAAAGGACGCAGATAAATATTGAAAAGTACTTTTTGTTCATAATTTCAATGATTCTAAGTATTTTCGTTAATTTCTCAAGATATTTTAACATAACGCCGATTGGCAGTCTGTATAAATGTGCTATCTCGTGGTATTTCAATGTTTTCTGATAATTTAGGTTGCATATGCTGGTCGCGGTGGGCTATAGTGCCGACCCTCCAGACGGTGCTAATACTTATGATATATCAACTACTTGCATTGAACACTTAAGGTGGTCGCTTATGATAGAGCGTTATTCCAGGCCTGAAATGGCTTCGATATGGACGGAGGATTCAAGATTCGACAGATGGTTGAAAATTGAATTGGCGGTCTGTGATGAGTGGAGTAAGGCCGGTCAGATTCCTGAAAAATCGTTGAAGATCATAAAATCGAAGGCCAAGTATGATATTCAGCGGATCAATGAGATTGAAGCTGAGGTTCACCATGACGTCATAGCTTTTCTAACCTCCGTTTCTGAATTTGTAGGCCCAGATTCGCGCTTCATTCACATGGGTATGACCTCCTCAGACCTCCTCGATACTACCTTTGCGCTTCAGCTGAAGGAGGCTTCTGAGCTCATCCTTACCGATTTGAAAGCGCTTGTGAATGCTCTCGAGAAACGCGCTCACGAATTTAAGAATACACCGATGATTGGCAGATCTCATGGAATCCATGCGGAGCCGATTACATTCGGATTGAAGCTTGCGCTCTGGTTTTCTGAGTTTTCAAGACACATAGTGAGACTAGAAGCAGCTCTGACTGATATCGCAGTTGGTAAAATATCCGGCGCGGTCGGCACGTTTGCGCATATCACACCCGACATTGAGGAAGCTGTATGCAGCTCGCTAGGCCTTAAAGCTGCTTCCATCTCGACGCAGGTTGTGCAACGCGACAGACATGCGCATTTCTTCTCTGTGCTGGCGGGGATCGCAGCTTCTATAGAAAAGGTTTCCGTCGAGATAAGACATCTTCAGAGAACCGAGGTTGCAGAGGCGGCAGAGCCGTTTGGCAGTGGGCAGAAGGGTTCAAGCGCAATGCCTCATAAGCGAAACCCCATACTATGTGAGAATTTAACGGGGCTTGCGAGAGTTGTTAGATCCAATGCGATGGCAGCCTTTGAGGATGTAGCCCTTTGGCATGAACGTGATATATCGCATTCCTCAGTCGAACGAATAATCGCACCGGATTCAACCATTCTCGTCGATTTTATGTTGGCGAGATTGCACAGGGTGATAGATGGATTGGATGTCTTCCCCGAGAGAATGAAATCGAATCTTGATAGTTCACTGGGTTTGTACAGTTCACAGGATGTGATGCTATCCCTAGTGGAGAGTGGAATGACGAGGGAGGATGCATATAGTGCAGTTCAGTCCACCGCTATGAAAGCATGGAATGAAAAGAGGTCCTTCCTGGAAGTAATAAAAGAGAACGATATAATTACATCAAAACTAAATAACGAGAAGTTGGAATCGCTATTTGATCTCAAACGCCATTTAAAATATGTGGATACGATTTTTAATAGGGTATTCAAGGAGTAGAATATGTTAGCAAAAGTTTACGTGACGTTGAAAAAAGGTGTGCATGATCCGCAGGGAGAGGCAGTCAATAGAACTCTCGGTACCATGGGATACAAGGGTGTGTCCGATGTCAGGATCGGCAAATACATTGAAGTCAAGATGTCTGGTGACAATCAGGCCGAGGCCGAAGCTAAGCTGGATGAGATGTGCGAAAAGCTTTTGGCTAATACGGTTATTGAGAGTTATAGGATAGAAATGTCTGAATAAAAAGGGGTCATACGTGAAATTTGGAGTGATAGTCTTTCCAGCTAGTAACTGCGATCATGATTGCTTCCATGTGGCTACCGAACAGCTTGGCCATGAAGCGGAGTTTATCTGGCATCGGGATGAAGATCTTAAAGGGTGTGATTGCGTTATCCTCCCTGGTGGATTTTCATACGGTGATTATCTGCGATCGGGAGCCATGGCTGCATGTTCGCCAATTATGAATGCTGTGCGCGAGTACGCTGCAAAGGGTGGACTTGTGATAGGTATCTGTAATGGGTTTCAGATTCTGCAGGAGGCGGGACTTCTTCCAGGCGCTCTCATGAGGAATAAGTCACTGAAGTTTATCTGCAAGGACGTCTGTGTTAGGGTCGAACATAAGGACGGGCCATTTACAAATAAATATGCAGCGGGTGATGTTCTGAAGATACCGGTTGCGCATATGGACGGTAATTTCTCTTTGGATAAAAAAACACTGACTCGGCTTGAGAAAAATAATCAGATACTCTTCAGGTACTGTACCAACGACGGTCATGTCGATGAGGAATCGAATCCAAACGGTTCATCAGGTTCGGTAGCTGGTATCACTAACGAGAATGGTAACGTGTGTGGAATGATGCCACATCCGGAGCGTTGTAGCGAAGAGCTCTTAGGTAGCGTTGAAGGTATTAAAATATTTGAGTCTATTGTAAATTGGTATGAGGCTAATAAATAACTCCTTTATAATCGCTTGTTATAATCGGAAATCCTATTATGAAATTAGATCCCAAAATAACTCCCGAGCTCATTGCCGAACATGGGCTGACCGAAAACGAATATAAACGTGTAGAGGAAGTTCTTGGGCGAGAACCCAATTATACCGAGCTCGGCATATTCTCTGTGATGTGGTCTGAACATTGTTCCTACAAGAGTTCCAAGGTTTATCTTAAGACATTGCCTACAGAGGGTCCGCAAGTTCTACAGGGTCCTGGTGAGAATGCTGGTATCGTCGACGTAGGTGATGGACAGGCTGTTTGTTTTAAGATGGAGAGTCATAACCATCCCTCCTTTATAGAGCCTTACCAGGGTGCAGCTACTGGCGTTGGCGGGATTATGCGCGATGTGTTTACAATGGGTGCTAGGCCACTTGCCAATATGAACAGTCTTCGCTTTGGTGCACCTGATAACGAGAAAACATCGTATCTCATAAATGGCGTGGTCGCAGGCATTGCCGGTTATGGAAATAC
>JABGOS010000029.1 GCA_018645265.1 Deltaproteobacteria bacterium | reverse complement strand
CCCCAGTAATCCTCAGTCTGAGGATGGACCTCCGGATCTCCATAGACCTCCGATGTCGACGCCTGGAAGATCTTCGCCCCTGCATCCTTGGCTAGCTCCAAGAGGTTGATCACACCATAGACGCATGCCTTCGTCGTCTGAACAGGATCCTTCTGATAATGAACTGGGGACGCCGGACATGCGAGATTATATATTTCATCAATCTCCACTTTAAAGGGGGTACAGATATCGTGTCGCATCAACTCGAATTTCGGATTATCAAGAAGATGGGTGATGTTACACTTCTGTCCTGTATAGAAATTATCGCAGCAGATTACCTCATTGCCAAGTTTCAGAAGCTTCTCGCACAGATGCGACCCAAGAAAGCCTGCACCACCTGTAACCAAAATTCGCTTTGCAGATCCATTCATAAGCCACCAGATACATATTATATAACAATATCAATACGTTACAGAACATCTACAACAGCTCACCCACCTCCGGGTTAATTCACTAACTCTATGATAATAGTAGCGAATCTGGAATTTATATATTGCTTTTTTTCTTAAATCCATCATTTTCTGCACACTGTGAAACTCTCGATAATCATACCCTGCTACAACGAAAAGCATAATTTGAAGGAGATCGTTGAGGCCGTTAAGGCATCCAATATCCCCGACAAGGAGATTATATTAGTCGATGATGCCTCCACGGATGGCACCTTCGAATTTATCAATAATGAGATCAGGCCGATGGTCGATCAAGTCATCTTCCATTCCGTAAATATGGGCAAGGGTGCTGCGATCAAATCGGCCCTGCCACATATATCGGGCGACCTAGTAATAATTCAGGATGCAGACTTAGAATACAATCCATCAGAATATCCTAAACTGATCGCTCCAATCATAAATGATGAAGCTGATGTCGTCTACGGCTCGCGTTTTCTGGGAAGGGATACAAACTCCAAGGGTGACTTTCAATTCTACAGGGGAAATAGATTCCTCACATGGCTTTCAAATATCGTTAACGGTCTCAAGCTCACCGACATGGAGACATGCTATAAAGTTCTGAGAAGCGATGTAATTCGAAAATTTGAAATCAGGGAAAGAAGGTTTGGTGTTGAGCCTGAAATCACGACCAAACTCGCGCGCATGAAGGTAAGGTTCTCCGAGGTAGCAATATCCTATAAGGCTAGAACGCACGCCGAAGGAAAGAAGATCAATTGGATCGATGGCCTACGCGCGGTGTACTGCATATTTCGATATCGTTTTTTTTAGGAGTGAGTAAATATCCCTAAACGGGGACTGCTTTAAACCCCCTGCCAAGCACCTCATTAACCTCTACAACGGTCATGAATGCATCCGGATCGGCACTCTGAACATAGTACTTCACGCGGGCCAGCTGACGAAGAGAAACCACGCAATAGATGACCTTCTTTTTACTACCCAAGTAGGCACCCTCACCCTCCAGAAAGGTGACACCGCGGCTCAACTTTTTCGTGACCATATTTGCAATCTGCTGAGGTTTGGAACTGATAATAAAGATTGCACGGCTCTTATCCAAACCTAGCATCACCTTATCCAGCGCCATCGCTGAACAGAACTGTGCGAGAAGTGAATACAGCGCTGCATGAAAACCGAATGAGAAGGCAAGAATGGTCACAATCACAACATTGAAGGTAAAAACGACACTACCTATACTTGTTGACCACCTCTTTCTCACCGCTGCTGCAATGATATCGCTACCTCCGTGAGAGCTGTTTGCCCGAAAGACCAGCCCAGTTCCACCACCGGATAGTGCACCACCGATAAGAGCGGACAAAAGTCTTTCAGGTGCCCAATCCATACCAGCCATCCACGCCGTGCCATAAAGACAACCCGACAACGTCAAAGTTCCGATTAAACTTCCAAACACAAAAGTTTTTCCAACGTAACGCAGCCCAAATATAAATATCGGAATGTTCAGTACGAGGAGATAAGTTCCAACTGAAACTGGAGTTACATATGAGAAAAACTGTGAAAGGCCGCTCACCCCAGGTGATAAAAATTTATGAGGAACGAGAAAAGCGTTGATCCCGATTGACGTAATCACAGACCCAACCACAATCATCATGAAGTTGCGGAAGACCTGCCCCGCATTCACCTTACCTATTCCCAAAATTCTCTTCATCATATCCACCAACCTCGTATAATCTAGGGGACGTTCCCTGTACCCCTAACTTACCGTTTTTGTAAAGCATTCTCGGTCAGATGCCTTTTTTATAAAAATACTGCACTGGATACTGATTCACTCATAAAAAAACAAGCAATGTACATCTAATTAATTAACGATATCTGATAGTTATACAAGCAAGAAACGTCCCCTAGATTATTAGACGCGACGGCGACCCCAGTCGAGAATTCGAGCCATGGGCGGCATCGCTATGAGGGCTGCCAGAAGGCAACAGATGGCCCCTATTGCCATTATCATACCCAAGCTTGCAATACCCCTATGTGCAGCCATCGTCATAGCTCCAAAACCAACAGCGTTCGTTGCAGCGGTGAGGATCACCCCTCTGCCTGTAGATGAGGCTATCGCATCGAACGACTTCTCACTTCTCAAGCGATGCACCAGGTGCACGCCAAAATCAACGCCGATACCGATGAGAATAGGTATGGCAAAGAAGTTCGCCATATTGAATGGAATATCGAACAAACCCATAAAACCTATCAACCATATAAGCCCCACCGAGAGCGGCATCACAGCTAGCATAGCTGACTTCCAGGATCGGAAATCGATAAGGACGAGTATACAGATGACTATAAACGCAAGAACCGCAGACCTCTCGAATGTGTCACGCATCAGCTTCCCTGACTCATGAACTCCGATAGGCGTACCGAAGGCATTTGGATCAACACTTCTCAAATCATCGATAAAACTCTGTAGCGCCAACGGATCCCAGATATTATCCTTCGGATAGATAAAGAGCGCATATCTACCCTTCGGGCTTACGAACCTGGCGGCGAGATCCTTCGGCAAATCCTTGAGATATATATGGTCCGGCTTCATTCCGCTGGAGAGGATATCTATATGTTTATGCATATCCTCGATGAAAGATTTTTGTAATGATCCAAGCCCCTTCAGTTTCACATCATCGGCACTATCGATGAGATCGACAACCCTTCTCACCTTCTCACCAAAGCGACCCAACTCCTCAACCGCATCGACCCGACCGCCTGAAAAGGCATCCGCCTCTAATCTACCTAAATTATTTTCAAGCTGTTTGAGCTTGGATTTCAAACTCTCCCTATCCACGCTCCCGCTGGCCTGGGAATATTTTATATTCGCAAATGCCGGGGCCAGACCATTCACAATCTTGATCTTTTCATCCTGACCGTTCGGCAAAACTCTTTCCACTCCATCTACACGCCTAACCGTCGGCAGTTTTGCGAAAGCCGCCGCCTTCTCATTCGATTCATCAATATTATCTGCAATCGAACGCGCGAACCACGTTGTCTCGGTCGACTTATCTATGATCAGATGCTCGTACTTTACAGAATCCAACCCCTTCGCCTGAAGGTTGAGAAGATTATTATCAAAATTCAAATCCATTATATGAGGAATGACGATAATGGATATCACTATCGAAACCGCAGCCAAAATCCAAGGACGCTTATATATGACCTTTATTCCAGGAAGCGTAAATGGCTTCACCTTTTTGAGGTCCATGGGTGCCCGGTAACGATCGCGCACGATAATCATAGCGGGCAAGGCAATTAGCATACTGGTAAGACATAGAAGAATTCCACTCGCAGCAATAATTCCAAGCTGCGCCAGAGCAGTGAAGTCGGTCCATGTAATTGTCAAGAACGCGGCAGCAGTCGTAAGGGCACTCGTCAGATTGGCGCGCCCTGAAGTCGACAGCGCCCTGGACATCGAGAGCTCTATATCGCCAGTCTCTGCCAGCTCCTCCTGATATCTCGCTACGATGTGAATAGCATACTCGATAGATGCGCCGATCAAGATCAACGTGAAAACTATCGATAATATATTCAGAGTGCCATACAAGATCGCCACAAAACCGTAGGTCCAGGCAATACCCATCAGAAGCGATATGATCGCCAAGGCGGGCCTGCTGAAACTCCTGAAGAACATCAGGAAGAGCAGCCCCACGAATAGAATTGCTAGGATCGTCGCTCGAGTCATATCGTCGTTCGACGTCATGATCTCGTCTGCAGCGAGCACAGGCCTTCCAGTAAGCCCAGCTTCCAGACCTTCGAAATCCTTCTTCGTATCATCAATCGCCTGGCGGATATCAGCTAGAGGTTTTTTTATCACCTCCATCGTAGTAAAATCCTTCTCAGGCATAATCATGAGAAAGAGAAGATCTCCATTTCGATAGTATCCATCAGGATCGAACGTCTCCCCATCACCGAAGAAAAGGAGTTGAAGTCGTGACTCATAAGCCCCGTTCCCTAGCAAAGATGCCGCCATATCGTCCAGCAAACCATCGATAAAGGTAAAGCCCTGCGTTAACTCCCCCTCATCCTCTGTAGAAACCGGTTGCGCAACACGATCCGCCAGCGCTCCAATAAGCGGAGAGAAGCTATTCCAACGTGAAATATTTGAAATATTAAATGGACCCTCGGTCAACATACCACCCAGGGAATTCAACTGCTCCGGCGACATGTAGAGCAGAAAATTCTTTTCAAGGACTGGATTGTCGATGCGCCACAAAATCTGTTTCAGTCCCTCGACCCCCTCAAGTTTCGCAGCAAGTTCCCTGACGAATTTTTTCCCTCGCGGCATATCCTCACCGGCGTCGACTACGACATAGAGATATTCCTCATCGCCAAACTCCTCGAGAAACTCTAGATAGCGCTTATTGTACTCCAAATCTTTAGAGACAAGGTCATCAAGGTTTGCGTTAAGCTTTACAGTCAAAGCAGCGTACACACTAGCCACAACCGTGATTATCATCGCAATGGCGATGATCTTCCAAGGATGCCTGGCAGTTATCTGTGAGATCTTATTGAATACGCGTGTTCTCATGTTAATCCCTTGAATTTCCGGAGTTTTTGCCCGCTTTTGCCTGAGAAGGCAATAGAAAATTGTGTGTAATTAGATGGCGAAAGTTCGTAATCTGCGAGAGACCACTGTCATCTAATATTTGATCGCCGTAACCTCATTCTCCTGCATTTGGGGTACGACTACCATCTGAGTTGAAGGAATATAAGCAATGTCCGCTATACCTTTCTTTCCCTCAAATATCAGTTTCGACTTACCCTTCAGATCAACTTTATAAATTTTACCTGCAACCCAATCCGACACTATAAAGTTACCATCACTGTCCATCTCCAAACCGTCAAGGTTGCCCAGTGGTTTCTTCGTAATATATGTCATTTTCTTTGTTTTCAGATCAATGCAGTAGATGCGCCCCACATCAGTTGTCGACCAATCCGGTTTGATTCCCTTTCCCCATCCAGCGACATAGAGCTTTCCATCCTTATACAAAAGACCGTTTGGTGCCTCCAATATTTCGCCCGTCAGGAAAACAGATGCTTTACCATCCTTAATTTTGTAAATAGTCGCACCTTGAGTATCTGAAACATAGACTGTGTCGTCCGGCGCTATTGCAATGTCATTCAAAAATTTCGAACCAGCAATATTGATCGAACTCTTAATTTTTCCAGATTTAATATCAATTGCGA
>JABGOS010000053.1:5102-5847 GCA_018645265.1 Deltaproteobacteria bacterium | reverse complement strand
TTGACTAATTATATGACAAAACAACTACAACACTTTGCAGCATGGCATGAAGAGATTGGCCTTGGTTGGCAGACCGATTAAGGCAATGAGAGATACTAACGCGACTTTCGGTGGTACTCAGGTTAATGAGATAGCTGCCTCCGGCGCATCTTCGAATCGATCAGGTGAAGGCGTTGTAGTGCCACCAGATAAACTTGATGTCCGCGACGCCGCTCTTCACAAGCTGCTCACCGTGCACGACGTGGCGAAACTGCTCCAGTTGAAGGTGAGCACTGTCTATAAAATGTCATCTTCAAAAGAGATACCGTTTTTGAAAGTGCGTGGCTCGCTCAGATTTGATATTGATGATCTAAAATCCTGGATGCAATCCAGAAAAGTAAAGCCGATTCGATAGACCAAGATAAGATGATCCTACAGAAATCTATGAGAGATTTCCGCTAACGTAAGTTATTATAAGGTTCATTGTCGTCCGGGATTTATTCTATGGCAGGCTTCTGATCCGCAAAGAAGATCCCGCATATAAAGTTGGACTAAAATACTAATTAATCCAGATCGGATCTCAAGCTAGGCCGAGGCGCTTTGTCAAACCTATCAATGCGAAGCGAATAAGACACATCAAAATCGGATCTCGAGTTCTCTTTTCTAGGTCGCAGCTCTCTGAATTCATCAGCGATCAAGCGATCGACCCTATAGCCGGTGGCAGAGGAGGGAAAAGGTGACATCAGCAAAACACATCGTCTCTGGT
>JABGOS010000053.1:1963-5092 GCA_018645265.1 Deltaproteobacteria bacterium | reverse complement strand
CAGAGAAACGAGCAGGAGGTGCATCGTATGAGCTAAGAGTCATGTTAAATGTACGCCCCCAACAAAAGGGGGAGAGTGTTGTCAGCTACCAATTATAGAAAACACAACAAGTGTTTAAAGGAGATCCTATTATGAATTATTCAGATCTAGGGAACGCGAAACGATTGATTGCCTACTGTAAGGGCGAGATCAGGTACTGTCCGGAGCTGGGCGGTTGGTTTTATTGGGATGGGAAAAGATGGGTATTTGACCTGGATTTCTACGTCTATCGAAAGGCAAAAGAATTAATCACAGGCTACTATGGCGAAGCCGAAAATGAAAAGGATTCGGAGATAAGAATGGCATTGGCAAAACATTCCCTTGATTCCGAAAGCACCAAGAACATCAAGGCAATGATTGAAAGCGCAAAATCAGAGCCGGGGGTAGTAATTCATCTGGAGGAGTTCGATCAAAACAAGTGGCTATTCAACGTAGAAAACGGAACGATTGACTTGAGGACAGGGGAAATCAGGGAGCACCGAAAAGAAGATCTGATCAGAAAACTGGCTCCCGTAACGTACGACAAAAACAACGAATATACGATGTGGAAAGAGTTCCTTCGCACCATCCTTCCCGAACAGCAAGTAAGGTATTATTTACAGCAAATCGCTGGAATGAGTCTTACCGGAGACATCTCAGAACGCCTGTTTTTCATGATTTACGGCCCGGGCGCCAACGGAAAGACGACATTTATCAATGTGTTAGGCGCTATGATGGGAGATTATTGCGTCAGTATACCTCCGGAGTCTCTTCTGCGCGGAACAACCTCCACATCCGCGAGTAGCGCTATCGCGGCGACAATGGGAGCGAGATTGATCATTACGGTAGAGCCGGAAGAAGGAGCTCGATTACGGGAATCATTAGTAAAGCAAATGACCGGAGAAGACATGGTGACCGCCAGGTATCTATATAAGAATTTCACGACATTCTATTCTCAGGGCAAGATTCTACTCGCTACGAACTACAAACCGACTATCAGAGAAACAAAGAAGGCTATATGGGATCGAATACGGCTTATAACCTTTCCCGTATCATTTTCAGAAAAAGAACGCATCAAAGGATTTGCCCATAAACTAGAGGAGGAGCTATCAGGCATTCTAAATTGGGTCATTGAGGGCTGTCTCGCTTGGCAGAATGATGGGCTCTTGACACCAGGTTCTGTAAGAGCAGCAACAGAAGAGTACCGGAAGGAAATGGACACGATCGAACTGTTTATGGATGAGCGCTGCGTTACGGGCGCACATGAGGAAGTAAGGGTATCGAAACTCTACTCGGTGTACACTAATTGGTGTATCGGTAGCAGGGAGACTCCCCTGACAAAAAGAGCTTTTGGTATGAAGTTGAAAGAGAGAGGATTCGAACAGCGGAGAACTCGGGACTGGCGGTTCTGGACTGGCATAGGCGTACATCCGAACCATGGAAGCTTTGAGATGGACATCAGCCCACTTGCGTCCTTCCTGGAAACGCCCAAGATCATACCCAATTAGATACTGATGCGCCTAAATCGAACGAGCCGAACACAATAGATCCAGAGGCATCGTGAGCAGAAAATGCAAGATGCAAGCGGAGTTGATCAAGTTGCTGCACTCGCGAATTGCATTGCAGCAGAGCAATCCCCTTCCTGTATTCGTAGATTGGCCGGTAGGGTTTGGAGTAGGGATGCAAAGTTTCTGTGTATGGGGGGTCCTCACCCCCATGCACAGGGGCGGGCGTATTTCATATACCTTCGGCCGATGTCCACAGAAAGCATCGATACGGATGCTGGAAATGACAGATGACAGAAATGTTCTGATTTCTGCAGAATGCAGCATAGGCAGGCAAATCGAATGCTTTCACTATTATTTACGTCACTGTGTCACGGACCAGTGAAAGGAGTGTTTATGGATACTTCAACCGACATGTATCCCAAGATCTTTATAGGGCAGGAACTAATGGACAAAAAAATGCAAGAGGCCGAGGAAGCGTGCGCTACCATATATACAATTCGAAAAGTAGATGAGTATACAAAATATGCGGACAGGATATTTCAAACCCCGTCTGACCTTGGTGATGTATACCTTCATTTGCCAAACCCCACTAAAGCGCTTTGTGGGGCTTTGATCATACCGGTAGCCGAAACGAAGTTAAATTTGATAATCCTCGGGGGGCGGGACCGCGTGCCCGACGAGTTGCTTTTCTTGTGCTCCACTATCGAATCGAGCAAAAAGGAAAACTCCCGCACGTACGCGGCGTTAAGAAACGCTCAAGTTTCTAGAAACGTTTACAGAAAGCTACGGATATTACTCGACTAATAGGAGAAACATAATGTTATATGGCAAAGACGTTAGGGCTGGCCACTTTTCACATATTCTGATATTCGCCCCCGATCTCCGCTATGTAGACTTTATCCCGGCGCTCGGTGACAATTGGATATTTGGTGCAGAGACGCCTGATATTGCCAAAAAACGGAGTAATTTCCCGAGATCAGTCTTAATGAAAGAAACCGGATATGATGTTGACCTCACAAACAGGAAAGTGGCCATTGCCTTTGCGAATAAGATGCAAAAAATGAATATAGAGGCCCGAGAATATTTTCTAGGGGTATACGATGAGTTGGAGTTTTGGAATTCCATTAAGATCCACATTGTCCGTCCGGACATAATTCTCGACAAGCTTGTTCCTAAAATGATACAGGAAAAGATAGTTTCTAGTGCGATGTATCGCCTGTTTCAGAATCTCGGAGGTAGCAGAGAGAAGCTGCTAATTGAGCTTCTAAACCTGCGGAACCGACCCGTGCCGTTGCTTTTCAGTTGCCTTCTCGAATTTCTTGTCAAGATGAAGAAGATCGATGACATCGTAGGTATCAAATGGGGCTACCGGAGGGATTTGATTGACGTCAAGAAGAGGATCTCAGGCGTGAAAAGGAAGCTTATTTGTTACCTGGGGAGCAGAAGGACTTTCGCTGACTTTGCGGAGTTAGTTATGTCGCTTTGAGTCACGCCTTCTACCAAACAAACTCATGGCTTGGTTCACTTTTCCAAGAATTTGTATAAAGTTGACATCTCAAAAATGTGATGGTTAATAGATATATAGGAGTCTATAACCATGAAA
>JABGOS010000053.1:0-1953 GCA_018645265.1 Deltaproteobacteria bacterium | reverse complement strand
ATGAAAACCATAAGTTCCTATAAGAAAAAGGTTGACGTCTACAAGATGATCACCAATCAGATAATCTCAGCACTCGAGGAAGAAACCATTCCTTGGAGAAAAACCTGGACCAGCGGCTTACCATGTAACCTTGTTTCAATGAAGCCATACCAGGGGATAAACCTTCTCCTTCTCAGCTTGGCTTCATCCGACCGCTACTTCGTTACCTACAGGCAAGCGAGTCAGATGGGAGGAAACATCAAGAAGGGTGCAAAGTCTGTCCCTATCGTGTACTGGAATATTACCGAACGAGAAGTCGTCAATGAGAGCACCGGTAGAATAGAAACTGAAGCCACCCCATTCATGAGATATTACCGAGTATTCGGTATTTCACAGACAGAAAACCTTGAAGAGCACATTCCGGCGAAACGAGACAACGCCGAGATACTCACCTGCGAACAGATAATATCCGGTAACAATCCAGCAGTCGAAC
This sequence comes from Deltaproteobacteria bacterium, assembly GCA_018645265.1. Lineage (GTDB taxonomy): Bacteria > UBA10199 > UBA10199 > 2-02-FULL-44-16 > JAAZCA01 > JABGOS01. The sequence goes on along the minus strand of JABGOS010000053.1, from coordinate 1,481 downwards.
CCGGTGGACGTCCATCCTACAGCCCTGCCAGAGACACCATTCAAATGCCATCCATTGGTGAGTTTCACTCCTCTGAAGACTACTACTCTACTTTCTTTCACGAGCTCGGGCACTGGACTGGCCACAAATCACGGCTCAACCGAGAAGAGGTCATTCGTGTAGCGTATTTTGGATCTTCTGATTACAGCAAGGAGGAGCTCGTTGCTGAACTAACCGCATCATTCCTCTGCAGCCATCTCAGTATCATGAATACAAAGATCATTGAGAATGAAACCGCCTACATCCAGTCCTGGCTCAAAGTCCTGAAGAGCGACAAGAGGTTTGTAGTATCCGCATCCAGCAAGGCAAAGAAGGCCACCGAATACATTCTGGAACACACCACACCTGGGGATGATGGAACAGATGACGATGTATTTGAGCTTGTGCCGGAAAGCCCGCTAAAGAAAGAAAAACCGAAAATCATCGGTAGCCAACACTGGATAAGAACCTACGTTGAGAAGATGCCCGACATTCTTTCGTGGATGATTATCAATGCCTGCCCAGACTTCAAGGTGTTCGATTACAAGGACATTGAGTGGATATCCCCGGTCGCTGACAACAACTATTACGAACACCGGAGCACCCTCTTGGAGGCGATAGGGCTTCTTGAGTACAAGCCCCTTCTGGACCGCTTCTGGCCAGCGAACAAGCCGGTGTGGGATGGCCTGAGCGTGATGAGATCAGGCGAGGAATGCAGGTTCCTAGTGGAAGCGAAGTCTCATATAAGAGAGACAATTACTTCTATGATGGCAACTGATCCCAAAAGTATCAAATCTATCCGGTGTACCTTCAGTACCGTTAAACAGTATCTCGGCGTAGCCCCGGATGTTGATTGGACCGGGCCCTACTATCAGTTCTGTAATCGCCTGGCCTTCCTGTACTTCATGAACGTTGTACTCGGGCAGAGTACTTATCTGACCTTTGTAAACTTCATTGACGATTCAACGGGAGTACCCCCAACGAGTATCGATCAATGGAAGCGGCACTATCAGCATGTTTATAAAACCATCGGAATCAGCCCCGACGCTGAGATCTTGAAAAGGGTGATCTACATCTATCCTACCGCGAGGCTCTAATAAAAACATTGGATCGTAGCATTTGCCGCTTATCAGATCCTTGAATCTATGTTTTGTCGACTCCCATAGCGTCGGCGTTGGTGTTATATGTTACAATTCTCAGTCCTTATACCTTCAGCAGCGCTGAATATTCATTCACTTTAGGTCGAACCAGCGAAAACTGCGGCGCGACTGCACCATTGATAATCCGCGATCCAATACCTATATTTACATATGAACAAACGAAAACTGTTTCTGTTCTCGATTACGCTATCCGTCGCGCTAAATTGTGCCTATGGTGAAGACGTTATTCAAGGTATGGATAGTCTCATCGAAATTGCCGCAGTGAAGACGGTTGAGCTTCTCGATCGGGAAGAAACGGCCATA
>JABGOS010000030.1 GCA_018645265.1 Deltaproteobacteria bacterium | reverse complement strand
ATGTGAAAAACTTCCAACCAAGCCCTAACGACACTTAAGCGCTTGCCCACTTAACAACTTCAGCGAAATCCTGAGGATGATGAATTGCAATTTCGGACAACATCTTTCGATCTAGATCCGAGCCCTTCTTATTCAAGTTACCCATAAATCTACTGTAGGATATACCGTTTGACTTGGCAGCCGCCGATATTCTTGTCTGCCAGAGACCTCTAAAATTACGCTTCTTAAGCTTCCTGCCAACGTATGCATACTGAAGCGCTTTATCGACAGCTTCCATAGCCGTTCTTATGAGGCGATGACGACCAGCATGATAACCCTTAGCCCTCTTCAAAACTTTATTTCGACGACGCCTCGCCTTAAAACCTCTTGTTACTCTTGGCATCTCACTTCTCCTTCCATCTTAAATGCCCCAATATCTAAGTGCTCCAGCGCTTTATATTCGAAAAATCTTAAGCATCTGGGTACTCTGAAAGTTGGGTACTAAATAATTAACTCGCATTGAGCAGACGCTTAACTGCCTTCTCGTCAGCTTTCGCAACATATCCCGTAGCACGCATATGGCGTTTCACTTTTGTGGATTTGCTCGTCAGGATATGACGCAGCTTTGAGCGCTTCAACTTAACCTTACCAGACTTGGTAGCCTTGAAACGCTTCGCAGCACCTTTTCTTGTTTTCATCTTCGGCATAAATCATCTCCTTTACAGCTCAGCAATCAGCAACTCACTTCCTGCGTGACCTCCAACTGCTTTCTATTTTGTTTCAGCCTGTTTATCAGCAACAGGCCTGCTATGAACCTCTACCTCTAGTTTTCGTTTACCTGGTCTAGACTCTGGCCTCTGAACGGGAGCCGGAGCCTTCTCCTTAGCTTTCTCTTTACCCTTCATCGGCGTTACCATCATGAATAGCTGCCGTCCTTCCATCTTCGGATAGGCCTCAGCCTCTCCAAGATCCTTGACCGTTTCAAGTAGGCGTTTCATCCTATCATGACCGAGATCAACGTGCGCCATCTCACGACCGCGAAATCTGATCGTGATCTTTACCTTATTTCCCTCTTCAAGAAAGCGCCTGACATGCCTCACCTTCGTTTGAAAATCATGCTCATCCGTAGATGGTCGCATCTTTATCTCTTTTATATGAATCACGGTCTGTTTCTTCTTCTGATCATGCATCTTCTTGCTCTGTTCATACTTAAACTTACCGTAATCCATAATCTTGCAAACAGGCGGGCGAGCCATCGGGGATATCTCCACAAGATCCAACCCCGCTTCCTCAGCGCGTCTTAAGGCTTCTCTAGTGATGAAAACACCGAGTTGACCCCCATCGGAATCTATCAGCCTCACCTCAGGAATTCTAATCCGGTGATTAACTCGATATTGATCTTGCGGCTTCCGCCTATCACTAAAACGTTTTTTCGGTCTAATAAGAACACCTCCTTGTTAATCTATGATCCGAGTACCCAAACAGCAGACCATACAACAACTGTAATAAAACAATCCAACGCTTGGGTTTCTACTTCTTAATTTCTAACTTAATTGCACCGCTCTAAAATTTCAGAAACGACTTTCTTATCAAAATCAGCGATACTCATCGAACCCAAATCACCTTCCTTGCGAGAACGAACTGCAACCGATTCAGCCTCGACTTCCTTTGCACCTACTACCAACATATAAGGAATCTTCTGCATCTGAGCTTCTCTTATTTTGAAACCCAGTTTTTCGTTTCTATCATCGACTTCAACCCTTACATTATCTTTTTTGAGTTGTTTCGCTACCTCATAGGCATAATCTACAAAATCCTCACCCACTGGAAGTACGGTCGCCTGAACTGGAGCCAACCACGTCGGGAACGCTCCTGCATAGTGCTCCACCAGAACTCCAAAGAAGCGTTCCAGCGAACCCATCAGCGCCCTATGAATCATTATGGGCCTATGTTTAGCTCCATCCTTACCAACAAACTCCATATCATATCGCTCAGGCAGATTAAAATCGACCTGTATGGTTGAACATTGCCATGCGCGCCCTAAGGAGTCCTTGATCTTTATGTCAATTTTAGGGCCGTAGAAAACCCCTTCACCTGGATCAACCTTGTATTCCAGCTTCGACTTATCAAGAGCATTTTTCAGAGCTGACTCTGCTATTTCCCACGACGCATCCTCACCTACGTACTTTTCAGGTTTCGTTGAGAGATATATATCGACGTCACTAAACCCGAACGACTTAAGTATATAGAGCGAAAAATCTAGCGTACTACCTACCTCATCCTCAATCTGATCTGGACGACAAAATATATGGGCATCATCCTGTGTAAATCCCCTAACCCTCATCAGACCATGGAGTACTCCAGATCTTTCATAGCGATAGACGGTACCCAGCTCAGCCCACCGCAGAGGAAACTCACGATAGCTTCTCAAGTGCGATTTATAGACCAAAATATGAAATGGGCAGTTCATAGGCCTAAGTTCGTAGTCGACTTCATCGACTTTCATCGGCGCATACATATTCTCACGATAGAAATCCCAGTGTCCCGAGGTCTTCCATAAATCAAGTCTTGCGATATGAGGCGTGAAAAGAATTTCATAACCATGCTTTATGTGCGATTCACGCCAGAAGTTCTCCATAGCATTTCTAATTCTACCACCCTTTGGATGCCAAAGAACGAGACCTGGGCCATAGTTTTCAAGCGTGGAGTAGAGATCCAGATCCTTACCGAGCTTACGATGATCCCTCTTTGCCGCTTCTTCGAGGAGTGTAAGATATTTTCTCAGTTCTTTCTTATCGGAGAATGCCGTACCGTAGATGCGCTGTAACTGCTGATTGTTCTCGTTGCCCCGCCAATACGCCCCCGCAACCTTGAGAAGTTTAAAAGCTTTAAGCCTCCCAGTGTGTTCAATATGGGGACCACGACAGAAATCAACGAAGTCGCCGTGACGATAAATCGTCAGAGTTTCATCTTCCGGCAGTTCCTGAATCAACTCCGACTTGAAGGGATTATCTTTAAACATCCCCATAGCATCACTGCGTGAAATTTCTTCCCTCACGAAGGGCTGCTTCTCCGAGATGATTGTCTTCATCTCCTCTTCGATATTCTTAAAATCATCCTCAGTGAAAGGACGTTCGCAATCGAAATCGTAATAGAATCCATCCTCAACCGCAGGACCGATCGCAAGTTTAGCCGCAGGAAAAAGACGCAAGACCGCATCCGCCATTATGTGCGCCGCAGAATGTCTCAGAGTTTCAAGCTCGGTGAGTTTCGCGTTATCCTTCTCGGTCATTCAAATACCCCTAACAAAACAATCCGCCATTTTCGGCGGCTGTTAAAGCCTGAAAAACATAGGTACTTCTCGAAATTTTTGTGGGCGTAACAGGACTTGAACCTGTGACCCCTACCATGTCAAGGTAGTGCTCTAGCCAACTGAGCTATACGCCCTTCACCAGCTAAACCCGCGGTTTATTGTCAAACTACTCAGAAATAATCAAGTTTTTTGATAAGGAAATGCTGAAAAAAAGTCAAGGTATTTGAAATCTATAGAAAAATAATCCACCCTCTTAAGGGGTGGATTAGCTATAAACTGTAATAACCTGAAATATAAGCCTTTTATACCTTCGTTATGAGGTCATCAATGGCGCTTTTCGGTACATTTCCAATCAATTGACCGACATTTTCTCCACTTTTAAAGAAAAGCAAGGTCGGGATACTCCTTATCGCAAATTGTCCCGCCACATTGGGGCTACTATCAACATCAACTTTACAGACCTTGAGCTTACCAACATTCTCAGTCGCTACAGCCTCTACGGTCGGGGCCAACGCTCTACAGGGACCACACCATGCGGCCCAAAAATCTACAAGCACCGGTGTCCCAGCATCAAGAACTTCCTGTTTAAAGTTTGAATCATTTACCTCTAGCACGTTGCCCGCCATACGCTGCCTCCTCTTAAATTGATCTCAATTCAACGAGGCCGAATTCGTATCGAATGAAGACCCAAAGATCAAGTTATTTAAAGATCATATCAGAACATAAATCTTCTTCTATAGATGCTGAACAGCAACCCGATAGATGCCATTATAGCTATCATTGATGAGCCACCATAACTCATGAGTGGCAGCGTAACTCCTGTAAGTGGCATTAAGCCCAACACACCGCCAAGGTTTATAGCAAGCTGCCAAAACAATAAGGATACAACTCCGATGGCAACGAACGCTCCAAATCTATCTCGCGCATGCGAGCCTATATCGATACCTATAAGCAGCAAGGCCGCATAGAGAGCTAACAGTAAGAGCGAGCCAAAAAAGCCCCACTCCTCGGCAAACACTGGAAAGATGAAATCTGTATGACGCTCAGGAAGATACCGAAGTTTATTGATGTTCCCTTTGAGGTATCCCTTACCGAACATCTGCCCGGAGCCAACCGCAATCTTGGATTGCATGAGATGATATCCACCACCTCGGACATCGGCTTCGGGATTCATAAAGGTAAATATTCGTTCCTTCTGGTAATCTTTCAGCCCAAAGTTATACACACCGATCGCGACGATCGCGGCCAAGATAGCACAACTTACTATAGTCCGTTTCTTCACCTTGGCGAACAACGACATCGATATGAATATGCAAATGATAAAGAGCGACGACCCCATATCACCCTGCACCACGATGAGGGTAAAACTTATGAGCATCAAAAGCCCTGGCTTCCAGAGCTCCAGGAGTCTGTATCCATCAGGATTTGGGTTGTTAGCAAAATATCTTGCTGCAACAAATATATACGCAAGCTTTGCAAACTCCGCCGGCTGCAGTGAAACCGGCCCAAGTTGTATCCAACCATGAGTACCTCTCACGGCCTGACCTAGAATAAGGGCAAGCACCAGCAGGATACTGACCAGAATGTAGAAGACATATGAAAATCTATAGAAGATGCGATAATCCAATGCCGCTACAAGAACCATTATCACACTACCAATTACAGTCCAAACCAACTGCGACCAAAAGAGCTGTTGAGATCCACCTTCACCCCAGAAATAAACTGCACTATAGAGGTTAACCAGACCAACAACAACAATGGTCATCGTCACACCTAGAAGTGGCCAGCTAAATGCGGTTGTCTTTTTTGCTGTGCTCATAAATTCTCCGGAACTTCTTCCTCAGTTCCGTGCTCGATATCATAATATTTTTGAAGAAGAGCGCCTACTATAGGTGCGGCGGCCGCCGCCCCAAAACCACCATGTTCAACTACGACTGCAGCTGCCACCTCAGGATTTTCCGCCGGAGAAAAACCTATAAACCAAGCATGATCTCGACATTTCTCCGTCGTACAAGCCAAGCTCTTAGCGAGACTCACCACCTGAGCAGTTCCCGTCTTTCCACCCATTGTAACTTTATGCAGAGATTGGCGATGGCCCGTACCTCCAGGTTCTGCAACTACACCAACCATAGCACTTCGGACAGCTTCGAGCATTTTTTTATCAAGCGGCAACCTGCCTAGATTTTCAGGGGCTTTCCACTTATAGGATTCTTCACCTGAAACATCATAGGCTGCATCGACTAAATGGAGCTGATACCTCTTTCCCCCGTTAGCTATCTGTGCAGCCAGCATGGCATTCTGTATCGGTGTGGCAACGTTGTAACCCTGCCCGACAGATATCGAAAGATTCTCACCCTTTTGCCAAGGAACCCCAAAACGTTCGAGCTTCCATTCCGAAGTTGGAATCAATCCCGGACGTTCACCCGCCAATGGGATTCCAGTTTTTCTTCCGAACGAAAACATATTTGCATACTTCGCCAACATATCCACACCAAGCCTCAAACCCATGATATAGAAATAGACATCGCACGATGAAACAATGGCCCTATGCAAACTTATGGAACCATGTCCACCCTTTCGCCAACAGTGATAGGGTCTACCCCC
>JABGOS010000031.1 GCA_018645265.1 Deltaproteobacteria bacterium | reverse complement strand
GAGGTGTTCCGGGGACACGACACTTAATTCAAAATTCAGCGCACGAGAATTCGAACAATAGAGAATAGAAATGCGCCACGTACCGATTTATATGCACTGCATATTTGGTATGATATGTGCTCATCTAGATCTACATGGCTCGAATGGCGAGGATTGTAATTCCGGACATACCACATCATATTGTCCAGAGAGGGAACAGGCGACAGCATGTCTTTTTCTCTGATGAGGACAAGTCTTTTTACCTAAACACTCTGGCCGACAACGCTCGTACAAACGGACTGTCTATATGGGCTTACTGTCTTATGGATAACCATGTTCACCTTGTTGTTGTTCCTCGGAATGTAGCCGGCTTAGCCAAGGGAATTGGCGATACGCACAGGAGCTACTCGCGACGTGTTAACTTTCGTGAAGGCTGGCGGGGCTACTTATGGCAGGGGCGTTTCTCTTCATGTCCCATGGATGAACCTCACCTCTACAGAGCCGTTCGCTATGTGGAACGAAATCCAGTCAGAGCAAAGATGGTTATAAAGGCCGAGGATTACATATGGTCAAGCGCTCAGGCGCACGTACTTGCAAGAGATGACGTTTGTCTTTCCGGTGATGAAAGGGAGATTCTAGAAATAGATGACTGGATGGCGTATTTGAGAGATGCGGATGATGAAATATACCTTCGAGCGTTTCGAAGAAGTTCGCGAACAGGCCGAGCGCTTGGCGATGACAATTTCATTGATAAGCTCGAAGCTCTAACCGGCAGAGTACTCAGGAAGAATAAGCCCGGCCCTAAAGTGGGGAATTAAGTGTCGTGTCCCCGGAATTAGTGTCCCCGGAATTACCCGGAATTACCGACTCCGGAATTTACTGAATCACTGAACTGTCAAAAAGATGACGATTTTTGAATTAGGGGAGTGTTTTTTGCCTCACTAAAACGCGGTTTCTATAGTACGCTCATAAATACATTCAATCATAACAATGGTTTCCTGATGTGATAAATCCACCCAATTATGGTACCCAGATTGCATAACTAATACCTTGTGAATAACTATAAGTACAAATTACTGATATTAGCGGTTCTGGTATTGTGCGTATCGTGCCGCAGCACCGCAGCGCCGGTTCCGCCGGCGGATATACCGCAGACAATCGAATACATGGGCAAGTCGACCAGCACAGAGTACCTCGGCGTCGAGACGATGAAGTCGCTGAATTTTGCAGTGAAAGATGCAAGCGGAAATCTCATATCACCCGACCTTGTGACTGCCACGCTCCTGGGGATCGATGGCAACCCTGTTAGTGGTGAGGAGTACGGCGATATATCAATATCCGACGATGGACAATATGTTCAGTTTACAGCTCCTGAGAGTTTTTTCAGCTTCGAGTCGCAGGAATACATCGCATTCGATCTTGGTACATCCGCAAGCGTTAGTGCAACTGCATCGAAGACTTCAACGGATGACGAGTTTACGTTCAAGCTGGCTGTAAGCGCCGGAGTAGAACAGATATCTGGTCTAGCCGAGGCCTTGGATTTTTATAGCTATAGGGATTTTGATATGCTCGGCACTTATTCGTATGGCGCACCGAGAATAACGGTTGATGAGAATGGAAACAGCTATGTGCTCATGAAAAACTTGAGATACGATGATGGGAGCTGGTTTCAGGGTGATGATATAGTGCTCATGAAGGCCTATTTATCGAACGAAAGTGGGACAACTGCAGAGGTCATACAGAACGGAGATCTCTTGAAGGTAGTTGATAATGGCGCTTGGAGGTCATCCTATAACATCGGCGAATATGCCATAGCGGTCTTCGATCAAAACACCTATGCAGTAACTTATTCCTACACCGATTATTCGGATCTGGACAACAAGAACAGCGCGCTCGAGCTAGTGACGACATCCGATGGTGGTACAAGTTGGTCTGATCCTATCCCATTACGTAGTTATGATGTCATTGATTTTTCTGATTCTGATATCGCGTATGACAGCGAAGGTCGTCTGCACATAATCTATTCGACTGATTACTTCGATGCTGATGTCTATTATCTCAACTGCATGGATGGCATGTGCAGCGATACACTAAAACTCAATACGCAGGATGAAACGGCAACTAATATCTTCTCAAGTTCAAAACCCAGAATACTGATCAGCGATGACGGCGGTGATGCGCTCAAGATATTTGCGGCCTGGGCACACTTCATTGATGCACAAGGTGCAGGTTACACCAGATTCAACGAAATTGAATATGATCGAAACGGTCAAACCGCGACGCTCATAAATTCACTTGATGTCCAAAGCTATACGGAGGGCTTAGCATACAGCCAGTATATGACGATGGATGGAAATGGAGTTCCCATAGTCGCATGGGCTGAGGCGCAAGGTAACTTAGTTGATCCAAGCGCCTACTACTTGAGAATGGCGCGCTATGAAGGTGGCATAATGACAGCTGATACCGTCATCAGGGAGTATTCTGTCGACTCAGATGAATTTCCTGCAAAGATATACGCAGATTGCGACTATTCAAATAACGTTCATATAATTTCGTTTGAGGCAGACAAGGAAAGTGCCGAACTTGGAGTAGCGTCATACTACGACGTCGCCACATATGACACGGATACAGAAATCTATTCGATGTTGGATACCATATTCGGATCTCCAGCGCCTGCCGTCATTGAAACCTACGATCCGCCGGAGGATTTCTTCAGGTCAGATGCCGCGAACGATTCAGCTGGACGTTCCTTCATCTCTCACTTCAACGATGACTCCGGTATGATCAATCTGACTATTGGAACAATTTGGAAATAGAAAAGGATAAGGGGGCTGTCATGAAGATAACATCACTTAAGAGCTTGTTATTTCTAACATTGGCGATGGTGTTAATGGGCTGTCCTGACAGCAGCAACATGGATAGCACCGTTGATACTATAGATTCCGGGAGTACGTATGTTACTCAGGCAAACGTGCTTCAGAGTCTCGGCGATCTTGATTTAAATTATCTGGATATCGCCACCATCGATCCTGCATTTGCAGGGGCATCCCTCAATGTTTCATCACCCCTGCGCTCCTCCGCGATGATAACAAAATCCGACGAAGGTAATGATGATATTGAGATGCTCAGGGTTTTTCAGGCAAGACGCTACAACATTTTCAAGACGCTGGGTGTGTGGTCAAAACTCTATTATACCATTCTCTCTACTTCATCGTCACTGTTCACCTACGGCGATGATACGATTGTCGGTGAATTCGACGGCATAGTCCCAGTTGATTTAAGTTCTGTTGACACTGATGAGGAGGAATATGACGATGAGGAGGAAGATTCCATTCTTGATTTCTATTTGAATTTCAACGTATCGGAGTACTCGCAGGACTACTGGCAAATGAGTGCGAATATGTGTTTTCCATTCGAGATGGATGATGATGACGAGGGGAGTATTCTACCAACTGGGAAAATGATCTTTCAGGCTACTGACGGAGAACAGCCCTCCCGACTATTTGGCTCACTCATCGCGCCTATGGGTGATGATATGAACGCACACAAGTTTCTCGCCTATCTGGGTAATCAGTGGCCACCCAACGAGAACGATATAAAACTTCTTGCCTATGGCATGAATTCCGGTGGTGTGGATATCTTTTACTGGCATATGGAGCACGATGCAGAAAACGATGTCTATTATTCAGCTATGGATTGGTATGGAAGCTATGAAATGGGGGGTGATGGGGCGACCGATATGTTCATACGCGTTGAGGCACATCCTGATACGACAGGCAGGGCTGGATATACACATTATGTCAGCAACATGGCTGAGGGAGATTATTGCATGACTAACGGATTGGATGAGGGCAGCATAGAGTTGACCGACTGTCCGGGGAGCATCATTGGTGAGCTTGTAACATCAAAGAGCGACATCGTCAGTACGATGGACGAACTTGCTGGCGAGGCATATTTCGAATTTGTATCCCCATATGATCTCAACGGATTAGAATCCATTTTTGATGATGAGAATAACACGTCCGATGTGCTGATGCTGTGGAATGCCCTGTTTCAAAAGGCACAGAATGGAGCATGGTGGTGTCTCCTTTCTGAGAACAACCTCGACTCAGCATCTTCCGCCATCAGTGAAAATATCATCACCAGGGTAGCTGATGGAATCGATACAATCGATAATGGAATGTTCTATCCTGATGGCTATCCTGATGAATGGATGGGAGGCGACTCAAATAGGTGCAATCGCAAATGGCTAGGTGAAGGCGTGAGCTGTGCTGGCGCTCTTGATAGAGATACATGCAATCGTTCTTACTCCACTGCAGAATGGCATGAGGGTGATCCCAATGATCACGTGCCCAGGAATTGCTCATGGTATTATAGCGATGGAGAGGAAGAATGGCAAGAGGAGGGATACGTCTGTGGTCACGCAAGCTGCGATCCTTGTGAAATGCAATGAGCTAATGAAATGAGCTGAAGTTGCGGGGAGTTAGTAAATTGCTAGCTCCCCGTTTTTTTATTTTAGAACGACTTTTGGGGTAACTCGCTATCAAAGTGTTAGTATGCTCGAACGACTCCGCCATTCATACTGTTCAACCTCATGATATCATTAGATAACAATGTGCGCCTGAGAAGCAACTATGCCCCTTCAGAGTGCCGATAATGTTATTGGAGAAATGTCTCTATGGCCGAAGACGTTAAGAAATTCCTGACCAAGTTATATCCCGATGCTGATATGTCGAGGGGTATCGATTTCGACAGAAGCGGCGCGATCGAAGCCAATGAAGAGGTTTCGGATTTTAACGGTGATGGTGCGATAGACGATATCGACTACGCCATACTCACGTTCGTCAACAGGGACCACTTCATTGACAAACACGGCGCAAAAAATTGGCGTGAATTTGAGCGCCTCTGGGATATGGCCGCCAAAACAACAAATCCAATCTTCCGCAAAGACCCCCCTGCTATTTCGACAAACAGACGACGTCGCGAGGAAGCGATCCAGAGGACGGTCGTAAACGAGCGCTTCGACGGAAGGGCCAACAGACTTAACCAGGCGCAGGCGAAAGAGGTCGTCGAAATTCAGAAGGCGATGGAGGAACTCAGCAGGAGGTACCCTTCGATGCCGCTCGACAACATCAAGCCCTCCGAAGCGAAGAAGATACTGGCATCGATGCGTGAAATCGAAAATTTCAATCCTGCACTCGCAGCGAGTATAGAAAAATTTACATACAGCGTCGACGGCTACCACAATGGGGACGAAAAATGGATACATCGCCTACTCCTTGGAGGCTATGCTTCAGGGCGTAATGTCCACATGAACCAGTTCATTGATTCAAAATCAACCGCGGTCCACGAAGCGACACATGTCTATCACCATACAGTAGAGGATGAAGACCAGAAGGAGTTGCTCGGCGCGGAATGGAATCTCACTAATCACATTAACATGAGTCACAGAGTATCAGAATACGACCTCGACGACGGCAGTTCCATAATTTATCTTCCACATCTAGCGTCCATCGACGGTGATTACCGCGACATCGTGGAGGACAACCTTGCAAAGAGGAAACGCGGTGAAGCCTACGATAAAAAACTCGTTGGCTTATACGAAAAATGGAACTCCGTGCGCGAGGGCAATTTCAATTATAGGTGGAACCATGTGAACCAGGCCTATACGCCCGATTCGGAATTCGAAGAGGTTGAGGCTGCCGGTAAAAAACTTGACGCGGCGAAAAGACATTTCGAGGAGGTCGCCGTGGAGGCGTTCGGAGAAAGCGGCAAAGACCCGTTCTGGTTTGACACCTTCTACAAGGGCGGTGACAGAAAGCGCCCGATCATCAAGGGAAGTATTATGAAACAGACGTCGCGATGTAAGGATGTCGCTACAAAGGAAAGAGTCGAAGCCGCTATGAGGGATATTAACGAT
>JABGOS010000032.1 GCA_018645265.1 Deltaproteobacteria bacterium | reverse complement strand
ATCGTCACCTGGCACATCACACGCTTCCCCTAGATTCCCTGGAAGCTCACCACATCCTCCACACGCATTGGTCACGCCCTCGTCTATCTCACCATCACAGTCATCATCGATCCCGTTGCAAATTTCATCGCCAGACTCCACCGGTTTTGCGCTACAGGCCAATTTCCCGCTAAGCCCCTCACAGGTCAACCTACCTTCACGCCTACAAGCACCTATAAGACCATTATTACATACATCACCTAAACCAACGGCATCATCATCAACGATACCATTACAGTTATCATCAATGTGATTTCCACATATCTCTTCACTGGCATTACTAAAGGTCGAACACTGCCCCCACTCGCCCCATTGTCCAAGTTCACAGGAACGCTGCATCGTACCCCCAATGCACTTACCTTTTCCACAGGAAGCCGTCTCGACAACATCATTATCGATCACACCATCACAGTCGTTATCTTTATTATCACACCTTTCAGGAATACCCTGTTTGACAGGTGCACTACACATCAGCTTTCCGCTCTCCTTGTTGCAAACTAGAGCACCATCCTTCAAGCACTCACCAAGAAGCTCATTTGTACATGCACTGCCAATCCCCTCTATATCAGTATCGATAATACCGTTACAGTTATCATCGATACGATTACCACAGATCTCCTCAACTGGGACTCCTGCCTTAGCAGAGCAGGTCAAGGAGCGCACATCCTCAGCACAGACTAGTTTTCCATTCACCTTACAAGCACCAACACCTTCAGAGCATAATTTACCTAAGCCTTCGAAGCCCTCATCAACCTTACCGTCACAGTTGTTATCAATATTATCACCACAGAGTTCAGTGACTGGCTGGCCAGGTGAACACTCTGGCACACCTCCTGATACACAGGCCGGAACAATCCTCTTACAAGCACCCACACCGCAACTGATATCACCAAGACCGTCATCGATCAGACCATTACAATCATCATCCTTGGCATTGCAGATCTCCATGGATGGTTCGCCAGGCAATGCATCACAGATTGCATCCAACTTTGATTTATCGCACTTCCATCTTCCCTCACTTGCACATGCACCAAGAGCAACTGTACATACACCTCCAATATTAAAGCCATCATCAACGAGGCCATTACAGTTATTGTCTTCACCATCACAACGTTCAACCGCGTCCGGATGGACCTTTGCATTTCTATCATCACAGTCACCACCGCAGGTAGTATATCGATCATTATCCTTGTCGAATGTCTCATCAACCCTTCCATTGCAATTATCATCCTCACCATTGCAGATCTCCATGCGCTCGCCAGGTTTAATCGCAGATCTGCATTGTGGAAGTTTGCTGCTGCAATCCACGATACCACGGCCACATATCCCAGGCTGTCCGGTATCACATGGTTGGTTACATGCTACACACTCACTCTTTTGTGGATCGTAGGCATAGCCAGAAGCGCACTGTTCCGAACTATTCCCTTCGGCTGTCCCCTGACCAAAGGCTGACGCAGCTGCAAGCAGGATAAATGCAGCTACAAATGAAACGATGTATTTCCCCCTAATCATCGATATCAAACTCTTTCGAACCAGGCCGATCAATGTCTGAAGTGCCTGATTCCTGTAAAAAGCATTGCGACATCATGTTCATCAGCCGCTGCAATCACCTCTCCATCCCTCTTAGATCCACCAGGCTGGATAATTGCCGTTGCTCCAGCTTCAACTGCAGCATCAACGCCATCCCTGAACGGAAAGAACGCATCCGATGCTACCACCGAACCCTTAAGTGTAGATTGGCTTTTCATCACTGCAATCTTCGCAGCATCAACGCGGCTCATCTGGCCAGCACCCACACCAAGGGCCTGATCTTTTGATGTAAAGACTATTGCGTTGGATTTAACATGCTTACAAATCCGCCACGCAAATTGAAGCGCTTGCAGCTCATCTGCGGACGGCGAACGCTTTGTTACAACCTCCGCCGCATTGACATCTTCAGATGCTACATCCCGTTTCTGAATGAGAATTCCATTTCGAATATCGCGCAGATACCATCCCGCGCTTACCGATTTAACATCCCCAATACCCTGAAGCTCCAGAAGCCTAAGATTCTTTTTCTTTCCAAGAACAACTCTCGCTGCATCATCGAATGATGGGGCTACAACAACTTCGAAAAAAGTTTCTACTATTATCTTCGCTGCAGCTTCATCCACCGATCTATTGAGACCTATAATCCCCCCAAATGCGGAGAGGGGATCTGTAGCAATCGCTTTCCCTAAGGCTTCCGATAGCGAACTCTCCGACGTCGCAGCTCCGCAAGGGTTAGCATGCTTTACGACGACAGCTGCATATGGCATGTCAGCAAATTCCAGCACCATACCAAGGACGGCATCCGCATCCATGATATTGTTATAGGATAGCTCTTTACCTTGGAGCTGCCTTGCGTCCGAGATAGATGGTTTATCAATGCCGTGTGTACACTTATAAAATGCTGCCTGTTGATGAGGATTCTCACCATACCTGAGTGTTTGAATCAAATCGAAGTTCATTCCAAGATTCGTTGGCATATCAAGTTCATTCTTTGAATCGTCCAACGCTGTAAAATAATTGGTAATCGCAGCATCGTAACTTGCGGTCGTTGCAAATGCCTTTTTCATCAATTTAAAGAGCGTAGATCCCTTAAGGGAATTTTCATTTGAATCCATCTCCACTAAAACAGAGGAGTAATCAGATGGATCGACAATCACCGCCACATCGTTGTGATTTTTAGCAGCCGCCCTCACCATCGTAGGACCACCTATATCTATATTCTCAACCGCTTCCTCAAACGTGCAATCAGGCTTGGCGATCGTTTCTTCAAACGGATACAGGTTCACGACGAGCATATCGATCGGCTCGATACCATTTTCCTTCATCTGTTCCTGATGTTTAGCATTACCCCTCATTGCCAGAATACCACCATGTATCTTCGGATGTAGAGTCTTCAATCTACCATCCAATATCTCCGGCGATCCTGTGTAGTCTGAAACCTCGATGACGGACACACCCTTCTCCTTGAGGAGCTTCGCTGTGCCACCTGTGGAAATGATTTCGACACCGCGTTCACTAAGACCCTTCGCAAATTCGACGACCCCAGTCTTATCGTATACACTTATAAGGGCTCTCAACATCTTCGACATCAAACCTCCAGAATAATGAGAATTATTTACTAATTAGACTTGTTGCGCCGCTTCCCATAAAGCGCTTTATGTCGTCATCCACAAACCTAAATCCAGCTCCGACAAACCAATCTGGCGTAGGTCCTTCCTTATTGATAATATCATCTACACCACCACTAAGATAAAGGTTCGGGAAAATACTCAAGTCCGCACCCGCCTTGAGGTGAGGCCTCTCGCCAAATCTTGTCGAGAAATCAAATGCAGAGAAATGGACAGCAACGGGACCCTTGAAAAAATCCAAACCAAATCCACCCGTCGACTCTATAATTCCACCACGAAGCTGCAAGTCATAAAATTTCTTTGCTAGCTGAGCGGAAAAACGAATTTTCTCACGATCGATAGTCGCAGTTTCCGTTGTAACCGTCGTAGTATTATTACCAACTGTCACATCGGTTACATGCTCAACATGGCTAGGTCTCGGATCTGGATCCGTAACGATACCCAGCAACAAAGCCTTATCCGGAGCCGGTCTGAGTGCTAGATCCACATAGTGCTTAAAATCGTGCGTCTGCCCCAGATACTCCGTATGATAGCCGATCTCAGTTTGCAGTTTCCTAAAACCGCCCAACGTTTCATTGAGATTGTCCACAGCTTCATTTAGCTTGTCGACCGTTTCATCATCATTGACCAACCTACCAATAGTACCCTTACCCTCATCGATCTTTCTAGTAATAGATGCGATGCGTTCAGCAGACTCCTCGACATCAGCCTTTCCCTTAGCGATAATCTCACGCAACTGATCTGTCATTTCAGCAAGATTTACCGCAACGCGATCAATATTCTCTTCATTGCGCAGAGTCACGTTCTTGATAGCTAGAGTAAAGGACTCCAAGTTTTCTATGATGCGGTTCACAGGATAACTATCATTAGTGCCCACCATACCCTTGAGGGAGGATGTCACATGCTTAATATCATCTGCTATAGAGCTAAATTGACTGACAAGTGAATTCACATCACCTGTACGAGCTGTGAAGGGGATACTTCCATCGTTCTTTATGATAGGAAATTCTGGATCACCCGGTATAATCTCAACATATGTTTCACCCAGAAAGCCTCTCGTTCGAAGAACAGCCTGACTGTCCTCCGTCAACTTAACGTTTTTATCTATCGATATTACGACTTCAGCCTGTCTGGAATTCAACAACTCAACGTCCTTAACTACACCAACCTTCACACCGGCCAGTTCCACCGGAGCTTTCTTTTTAAGTCCTGTCGCATTATCAAAAACAGCGGTAATATTATAACCACCTCCGGACACTGAACTCTTATCGCTAACGCGAAGCGTAGCCCATGCCATGAGAACAATCATAATTGCAGCAAAGAGGCCAACCTTGACCTCCAAAGAAAGATTTTTCACCTATCCCCCATGTCGATTCACCTTCTGCTGTCCAGCCGTTAAAAATTCTGCAACAATCGGGTTAGTTGTATTTCTAAATTCCTTCGGCTCAGCACATTCGATAATCCTACCACCATGTATCATCGCAATTTGGTCACCGATGCGAAATGCCGAATCAATATCATGGCTTATCACCACCGATGTCACATTGAGCTCTTGTTGCATGGACAAAATCAGGTTGTCAATAGCTAGCGTCATGACGGGGTCTAATCCCGTTGTAGGCTCATCGTAGAGGATAATAGCGGGTTCTAGGGCTATCGCCCTGGCGAGACCTACGCGTTTTCTCATACCACCCGAAAGCTCCGAGGGCAGCTTCTTCTCGATACCCTGAAGGCCCACTAACTTCAGCTTCTCTGCCACTATCTTTGGAATATTCGGCAATTTTCTTCCCCGATAGCCCTCAATCAAGGGAAACGCTATATTGTCATAGACGTTCATCGAATCGAAGAGAGCTGCATTTTGAAAGAGCATTCCAAAACGGCGTCTAAAATCATTTAGTTCAGCACCTGCGAGCTCACTGATATTCAAACCATCGACCATCACCTTGCCGGCATTTGGTCTTAAAAGACCTATAATATGACGAAGCAACACAGTCTTTCCAGTACCGGAAGGACCAATTATAACGGTCACCTTGCCCTTGGGAATAGTGAGGTTAACGCCCTTTAATATCTCATTACTCCCAAAGCTTTTATGTAAATTTGAAATTTCAATCATCGTAAAGTAACCCGCTGTAATAAATCAACGCGATATATATTCTAGAATCCACGTCGTTAGAAAATAATCCGTAATCAAAACTGTAACGGAGGAAAGAACGACCGCTTGAGTGGTTGCCTTACCGACACCCTTCGCGCCACCCTTCGCGTTGAACCCCATATAGCAGCTCATCACAGCTATTAGAAACCCGAAGACTGAGGCCTTGATCAGCCCCCCCCAGATATCATCGCCATCCACATAGTGATACAACTTATTCAGAAATGGCCCCTGATCGATGCCCAACAGGTGAATACTCACTATGTATGAACCGATCACACCGACAAAATTGTAGAGCATCGTGAGCATCGGCACCATAATCGTACAGGCGATGATGCGAGGTACGACTAAGTACTGAATTGGATTTACAGCCATCGTCTCTAGCGCATCTATCTGCTCGGTAACCCTCATCGTACCAAGCTCTGCTGCCATAGCGGAACACGCCCTTGCCGTAACCATAATCGCTGCAAATACTGGCGCAATTTCACGCGTTAGCGACATTCCCACGGTAGCTCCGACCATACTCTCCATGTTAAAGAGGGCATACACCCTTCCAGTTTGAAGCGCGAACACGGCACCTGTAAAAACAGACGTGAGTGCAATAATCCATGTAGACTTAACGCCAACGAACTCCATCTGTTTTAGGTATTGATCCATACGAAACGGCGGGCG
>JABGOS010000034.1 GCA_018645265.1 Deltaproteobacteria bacterium | reverse complement strand
CATCCGTCATCGCCTGAAAGTGTGAGAAGTCGAAACGAAAATGCGTCGGATCTACAAGAGAGCCTGCCTGCTTGACGTGTTCTCCGAGCACCTGCCTCAGGGCACAATGAAGGAGGGGCGTTGTGGTATGATTCTTACGCGTCGCACTCCTTGCATCTACATCTATCGCAATGGTGATCTTCATACCCTCGGTGATCTCACCCTTCATCACCTTACACTCATGAACTGTCAGATCAGGAAGGGGCTTTTTGGTATCCGTAATCTCTAGTTCAACCCCCTCTATAATGCCGACACCTATATCACCAGCCTGTCCACCCGATTCACCATAAAAAGGAGTGACATTGGTAACAAAGGAAACGCTTTCACCAGCTTTTGCAGATTTAACACGCTCACCATCCTTCAATATAGCAAGAATGGATGTCTCTGCTGTATTGTCGGAATAGCCACTAAAACTCGACTGAATACCTTCACTGGATAGCTCCTTATAGATACCAGATATCGCTTCCTCACCTGAGCCCTTCCAGCTGGCACGAGCCCTATCGCGCTGTTCCTTCATATTGTCTTTGAAACCATCATCATCAACCTTAAAGCCGTGCTCCTTAGCTATGATTTGAGTCACATCGAGGGGAAAACCGAAGGTGTCATAAAGTTTAAAAGCGACATCACCAGTGATCACCTTACCCTTGGCATTAGAAAATTCATTGTGTAGAAGCTCCAGCCCCTTATCGAGAGTCTGATAGAAGCGCTCCTCCTCAGCCGACACCACCTTTGTTATAAAATGCTGATGAGTAGCCAGCTCCGGGTAGGCGCTGCCCATCTCATCTACAACTACAGGAATCAAACCGGTAAGAAATGGATGATCCTGCCCAAACCTCTTACCGTAACGGATGGCACGCCTGAGAATTCTACGTAAAACATACCCCCTTCCCTCATTCGAAGGTATAACACCATCACCAATTAGAAAAACTGAACAGCGGATATGATCTGCGATCACCCGGAGTGCGACATCCACATCATCCGATTCGCCAGGTTTATGCTTACAGATCTCAGCGACGGTATTGATAATGGGAACGAAGAGATCTGTTTCCCAGTTAGACCTAACACCTTGCATCACAGCGGTCAGTCGTTCCAAACCCATACCGGTATCGATGGAAGGTGCCGCAAGATTTTCCCTTGCACCACCGCTTGTACGATTAAACTGCATGAAGACAAGATTCCAAATTTCCATGAAGCGATCGCTATCAAAATCTTCGGCGTTGATATCACCATCCCCAAAATCCCAAAGAATTTCAGAGCACGGTCCACACGGGCCCGTATCACCCATCGACCAGAAATTATCCTTCGCCCCAAGTCGAAAGATGCGATCCTTAGGAACATGTTTTTTCCATAATTTCTCGGCTTCATCATCCTCTTCAAAGACAGTTGCGATCATCCTATCGCCATCCAGCCCCATTTCCTTTGTCAAAAATCTCCATGCATAGGCTATAGCATCCTTCTTAAAATAATCTCCAAAACTGAAGTTTCCGAGCATCTCGAAGAAGGTGTGATGACGCGGCGTATGACCAACATTCTCAAGATCGTTATGCTTACCCGAGACCCTCATACACTTCTGCGAAGAACATACCCTATTGTAAGCGCGTGTCTCCTCACCGGTGAAAGTCTCCTTGAACTGGACCATACCGGCATTCGTGAAAAAAAGCGTAGGATCGTTACTCGGGAGCAGCGAACTGGACCTCACGCGCGTATGCCCATTCTTTTCAAAATATGATAAAAAAGCCTCACGAATCTCGGCTGCTTTCATAGTATTATCCTTATAAATCAATATGTTATATTAATCCGCCCAAAGCCGGAAAACTTTATCACCGGCAATTAGAAATGACAAGCAAATGACAAGCAACCCCCGTACTAACGGATCGTAAAAAGGTGTCGGACACCTTTTTGAATATTTCCACAAAAAGTGTCGGACACTTTTTTGGTGAATAAAAAAAGGAGGACTGCTTGAGCCCCCCTTCATACTGCTATTATTTTTCAGGTCAGTTATTTCGTTTTTTTCTCTTCTTTCTTGTCGGCGGTCGTAACCTTGGCGGCGTCCTTATTAACAGTTCTGACGATTCCATGCTTCTCCAAAACCGCTTTCTCAAGTCTCGAAAGAAGTTTTGGATTCTCTTTCAAATATTGCTTGGCATTTTCACGGCCCTGACCGATTCGATCCTCACCACATGTGTACCACGCGCCACTCTTTTCCACGAGCCCCATATCGGCAGCAAGATCCAAAACATCTCCCTCGCGGGATACCCCTTCACCGTATACAATATCGAATTCCGCCTTCTTGAACGGAGGAGCCACTTTATTCTTAACGACCTTTACACGAGTACGAGAGCCTATAATCTCCTCCGCTTTTTTGATCGGCCCTATCCTCCTAATATCAAGACGAATTGAAGAATAAAACTTCAAAGCATTCCCTCCAGTAGTCGTCTCAGGATTTCCAAACATAACGCCGATCTTCATACGAATTTGATTGATGAAGACAACCATCGTATTCGATTTTGAAATTGTCGACGTAAGTTTACGAAGCGCCTGACTCATAAGTCTCGCCTGCGATCCCATCTGAGCATCACCCATATCACCTTCGAGTTCTGAACGGGGAACCAGGGCCGCAACAGAATCCACTACCAAAATTCCAATTGCCCCTGAACGAACAAGCGTGTCTGTAATTTCTAGTGCCTGCTCCCCGCTATCAGGTTGACTGATTAGAAGATCTTCAGTGCTCACCCCGAGCTTTCTCGCGTAATCAACGTCAAGGGCATGCTCTGCATCCACAAATGCTGCGACACATCCTGCTGCCTGAGCATGAGCTAAGACCTGCAAAGCCAGCGTCGTCTTTCCGGAGGATTCAGGACCGTAAATTTCGATTACCCTACCACGAGGAAGGCCACCAATACCGAGCGCTATATCGAGCGATATCGAGCCAGTGGAGATAGCCTCTAATCCGGAAACCAGAGGGTCGTCCTTGCCGAGCCTCATTATAGAACCTTTTCCAAACTGTTTTTCGATACTAGCGACCGCGAGACCGATCGCTTTTTCCCTGTTATCAGGGGTCGGCATATTGCTGCTCATAAAAACTCCCTTTCTTTTTTAAGAACACGAAAGCAGAAGAAGTTCGATCATACAGATGATCATCCACCGCCCACCCTCGGGTTCGTCGTTTATTTTTTCTTACCTCCGAGAGGAAACTTTTTAAGGACCGTGTAAATAGGGCCCTCCTTCGTCAATTCACTCTTATAAAGAGTCAAGGAGTCGATCATCATTTCACCAAAACCCTTTTCACTCATCTTCTCCACAAGGCCCATGAGGTCCCTGCCATCCTTAAACTTCTTCTTTGCTCTACCAAGAGTCAGATGCAACCTGAGTTCCCTTGGATCCTGTTTAAAACCAAACTCCGTAAACGCTTCCTCAAGTTTCGCATGCAGACTTATCATCGACTCGGTTTCGCCATGCAACCCCGCCCATAGAACCCTTGGATATCTCCAATTGGGAAAGACTCCAATTCCACGACCGATAAGTTTAACAGGTGACTGATGCTTAACTTCACGCTCAATTACATTCGACACATTTCCCAACAGCAACTCTTCCTCAACGTCGCCGAAGAAACGAACTGTACAATGCATCAGCTCAGGCTTGATCCACTGCACATCGCGAATTTTTGGCGTTAGGAGCGTAACGATTTTCGTCAATTCGGATCTCATATCCTCGGCGATATCGAACGCAAGAAAAGATCTAATTTTCATCTCGCCCCCCCCCCTCAGGCAATAGACCTAGCAAAGATCTTCTCACTAAATCAACAACCTTCGCCGCTGCAAATTGTTTGAACCAAACCCTATCACGATTAAAGGAATATTTGTAAGAGGATATTCCATCCGGCGTAGAAAGCGCCATATACACAGTACCAACGGGCTTTTCCGCCGTACCCCCACCTGGACCTGCAATGCCAGTAACGGACACGCCCATAGAAGCCCCGTTACTCACCCTCACTCCCTTGGCCATAGCCATAGCGGTCTCAGCTGATACCGCACCATATACTTTCAAAGTCTCTTCGCCAACCCCAAGCAGCTCCATCTTTGATTTATTGCTATAAGTAACACAGCCACATAAGAAATATTCACTGGCACCTGGAATATCCGTTATCATACTGGCGATAAGTCCTCCGGTACACGACTCAGCTACCGCTAACGTAGCATTATTATCGCGCAACAACCTACCTGTGATCTCCGACAAAGATGCATAACCCTCTCCATAGACGGTTTCTCCGAGTTTCTCCCGAACCCTCTCCACAGCGATCTCAAGCGCTCTATCAGCGTCAGCCGATGATTTTGAACGAGCGACCAGCTTCAACAATATCTCAGGAAACATAACCCTGAAGCTAAGCCGCGTATCCCCCAGGTCCAACCCCTGTAGTTTTTCATCTATCGACGCTTCAGCCTCACCGAAGCACCGAAGCACCCGTTCCCTAGCCACCTGATCCGACTTATCGGATAACCAAGGCATTACAGAATCATCGAAAATCTGATACAGCTCCTTCGGAACACCCGGCATAAAGAAAAACCAGCATCCATTTAATTTTACCTTAATTCCTGGAGCGGTGCCGACTTTGTTTTTAAGAATCTCCGATCCTTCAGGAATCAGAGCCTGTTTTTCATTACTGGAAGAAGTGGAATGACCGACGCTCTGAAAAAAATGACTGATTCCTTGAAGAACGTCCTCATCCTTAATGAGTTTTACCTGAAAGGCTTTGGAGGCAGCCTCTACTGTCAGATCATCAGCAGTAGGCCCAAGTCCCCCCGTAACCATAACTGCATCTGCGCGCTTCGCAGCATTCCTAAGAACATCCCCTATCGCGGAGAGATCATCCCCAACCGATTCATGCCGAATGACTTGATGCCCAAATTGCGCACACCTATCAGCAATCCAAGCGGTATTAGAATCAACTATAACCCCTTGCATCACCTCATCGCCAGTTGTGATGATTTCAATTCTCATAAATATGAAGTCAGTAGATTAATTTTAAAATAAGTATCGATAAAGATCAGTAGATGTATCGCCAAATTTGCGTAGATGCCAGCCATCACATCGTCGAGCACAATACCCGTGCCTCCTGAGAACTTTTTCTCACACCAGGCCACCGGCTGTGGTTTGGTTATATCAAAAAGCCTGAACATGAAGAAACCAATTATCATTATAACAAGAGATGGTTTAAAGAAGGCCATCGTAACCAGGTAGCCCGCGATTTCATCGATCACGACCTGCGGTGGATCCTCCCTCTCGAACTTTACACTGCCGTAATCAGCAGCCCATATAGATAAAAAGATAAATCCGACTAAGGTCACCAGGTAAACGAACGGTGAAAGAGAACCCAGCAGCCAGAAGAGCGGCATCGCAACGAGCGTGCCCCACGTACCTGGTGCAATAGGTAGATAACCGGAGTAACATCCTGTAGCCAAAAAAGTGCAGATATGCTTCACAAACACTCCCCTTAAGATTTCGCGACGCTAACACCTCCATACACAAAAAACAACGCCTTTGCCAGCACACCCCATGCCAACAAAAAGGCTTTAGAAATCAACATTTAATACTTTTCTCACTGCTGCATAATGTTGCACCATGCAGCGTTCACTTGTAAACAACAACTAACGAATAGTTATTCGGCCATATATTCGTTCTTCATATTGACAAAGTCAGAGAGGGACCCCATATAGCCGAAAAGGAGATTTTTCGCATGTACGCATTGGATTTAATATGTTCAAATGGTCATAAGTTCGAATCATGGTTTAGAAATAGAGCTTCCTTTGAAGAACAGCAAATGGAAGACCTGATAACATGTCCTCATTGCAATGATAACAATATTAAACAGATAATTTCACCCGCAAGAATTGGAAAGCATCAAGATGATAAAAATAATTCGCAAAAAGTAGATTCACCTAAAGTCGACCCTGAAAAGGTTGTAGAGTTCATGGAAAAGAACTTCGACGATGTAGGAAAGGATTTTCCGGAAGAGGCTTTAAGAATTCACCTCGGCGAGTCTGAAAAACGCTGTATCCGAGGAACCGCCACCCCTGGTGAGGAAATAGAATTGAAGGAGGAAGGCGTTCCAATTTT
>JABGOS010000036.1 GCA_018645265.1 Deltaproteobacteria bacterium | reverse complement strand
AGTTGTCAGGGACCTTATAGTTGATCGAACTAGAATGTTCGATGCAATTGAGATCTTTTCATGTTGGAACGATGTCGATTGTAAGAATACGATCTTGTCGGATTTTAATATTATTTCGGCAAGGGAAGCAGACCGAGCAATTAACTATATAGGATGCATGATGTGTGGAGCTTGTTTGGAGGCGTGCCCTCAGATCAATTCAAGATCCCCATATGTCGGCGCCTTCGTCTTCAGCCAAGCTATGGCGCTAAACCTGGTCCCAAGCGGGTTGGATAGGGGGCACGATAGGATAAGCGCATCCATGCAGAGGGGCGGTCTTGCTGATTGCGGAGCATCTGGTAACTGTTCCGAGGTGTGTCCGGCTGGGATAGATCTACCATCGGCTATCAGTGAGTTTGGTTATATCGCGGGAAGATATTCATTGAGAAGCTTTTTGAGGGGTTGATGGATGACTATTCTAATGCTATCACTTTATTGATTTTAAAGTTGTTAGATCAAAATAGGAGATACCGATGAAAAGAATAATTCTCTTAACAGCTATCGCCTTTCTTATGTTTTCATGTGAAAAGGTTGATGTGAATACTGAAGAGGCTGTGGATTCAAAAAATGAACCAGAGGTCGCCGAAGAGCAGCCTTCAACAACAGTCATGACCCCAGGGACGGTCGCTACCATAGTAGTAGGCGATGTGCCATTTTCAGTGGAAATAGCGGAGAGCGACGTTGAGCGCGCTAAGGGGCTCATGAATCGCGAATCACTACCCATCAACAATGGTATGTGGTTTATATTTCCGGCAATGGGTGATGAACAATTCTGGATGAAAAATACGTTGATTCCTTTGGATATAATATTCATCGACGATAATATGAAGGTGGTTCATATTGCCGAGAATGCTAAGCCGGAATCAACTGAACTGATAGGTTCTCCATCCTCCTTTCAATATGTTCTGGAAATCAACGGGGGACTCTCCGAAGTCAAAGGTATTGAGGTTGGTGATGTGGTCGAAAAGCGCGTAGGGCCTAAGTAGAATTGCACTGTGTTTACGATTTATTGCGCAAAGGTTACGCCATATAGTATTTCACCTGTTCCGGAGTTTGACTGATTCCATGTAATTCCATCATCATGTGAGTAAATTATTGTGCCGTTGTATTCCACGACCATGGATCGTCCATCGCATACGATGAATCAAGGATGGATGAGGATATAAAAAAACACGGACAGAGTGCCTCTGCCCGTGTTTTATGTGGTCTGATTAATGAACAGTTATTTTGTTTTCTTTGCCTCTTCCTTTATCTTGATCTTTTCCTTGATCTTCACCTTATCGCCCTTGATCATCTCTTTGATGTTTATCTTCTCCTCGATCTTTTCCTTCTTCATCTTCTGGCCATGATGCTCAGGCTTTTCGCCCTTCTTATGATCGTGTTTTCCAGCGCCTTTTTCTTTGCCCTTTCCCTTGCCTTTCTCTTTCTTATCCTTCTTTGCAGCTTTCTTCTTCTCCTGTTCAGGATAAACTATCGTCGCATCCTTTTTAAGGCGTGCGAGGAGGTCGTTCTTCGCATCGCCCCGAACTTTGAAGATGATGCCCTGCTTCGCTTCTTCAAATGATTCCGGTTCAACTCCGCGAGTAAGTTTTATAAGATGATAGCCTTTGGCGGTCTTGATCGGTCCTGATACCTCTCCAACTTTCATTGTGAATGCCTTGTCGAGCAATGGGGCAAGACCTCTGTTGATGAGTCTCTTGTCATCCTTCGATGTTAGGCCGAGATCGCCGCCACGAGATTTTGTTGCTATATCTCCGGAGTTCTCCCTGGCGGCTTTTGCGAAGTCTTCACCTTTATCAATTTTCTCTTTTAACTGGGTGATGATTTCTAGCGCCTGCTTCTCCGTATGAAGTTTTTTCTTTTTCTTAGCCTTGGATTTTTTGGCCTTTTTTATCTCTTCAGGTGAGGCAAATTTAATCATAATCTGCGAGAGCTTGATCTTGCTGAAATCAGCAGGATGCTCCTCGTAGTATTTCTTTGCTGATTTTTCTATCTGGTCCTCTACCAGGGACTGAGCGATGATAACCCTCCTATATAGATCCACCTTAGCCTTAACTTTGGGATCACGGTTAATCCCCTCCTTAACAGCTTCCTGATAGAGGATTTCCTGATCGACTAGGTTATCGAGAATGCGCTTCTTGCCGGCGGGGTTGGATATTTGGGCCTTGATTCTAGGGTTTATTTCGCCCAGAAACTCAAGGTCACCCTCGGTTATTTTATTTCCGTTGATGTCCACGAGGACCTTGCCGGATGACGTGCTGCTGCCGCAGCTTGAAATGAAGCTAATAGCTATAGTGACAGCAATTAAAGCGGTTAATCTTCTCATGATCTTACCCCCAATTGTTAGTTTAGTACCGTTTTATACAGTTTTGGGCTCATATATGTCAATCTATACGGACGATACGAAATCCCTTCTCAATGGGTTATCTGAAAGCTGGATAGGTTGCCAGAGGCCTTCTCCCAAAAGATCTCTACCTGATCGACTCTGGCGAGGGAGGGGCCTTCATTGCACCATTTTATAAGAGTTTCCAGGCTTTCCCTCTTTCCCTCAGCTATGACCTCCACACATCCATCGTGGGTGTTTTTGACGGAGCCACAAAGCCCTAGTTTGCTGGCCTCATTCCTCGTGGTAGCCCTGAAAAAGACCCCCTGAACCTTGCCATGGATTTTTAGAAGAACTCGTTCCATATCGCTATTGGATGCCAATCTTTTGCTTTGAAATCAAGGGGTTCATTTTCTGGATTTTGGTTCTTCAGGGTGCTTAAGTAAACTCTTGACGGAAAAGGGCTCCTAATCCATTTTCATTAGCATATCACGATATGAGAATTATCTGCTTGGACATAGGGAGTAAGCGAATTGGCGTGGCTGCTAGTGATCCACTGGGGTGGACCGCTCAGGGCGTTGAGGTTATTGAGCGAAAGGGCAACAAGAAGGATATGGAGCGGATCTGTGAAATTTGCCGAGAGTGGGAGGCCGAAAAGATCGTGGCAGGTCTGCCTCTTAATGAGGAGGGTGAAATCGGGCCTGCAGCTAAGAAGATTCAGGGTTTCGTGGATAAACTGAAAGTCCACCTTGAGGGTGCTAAGCTGGATATAGATGTTGAGATGTGGGATGAAAGATATTCAACGGCTATCGCCGAGGAGAGGCTTATAGAGGCGGATGTCAGCCGAAAGAAGAGAAAGCGCGTAATTGATAAAATGGCAGCTACAGTTATTTTGCAGGATTATTTAGAGGCAAATGAAATATCGACTGATGTCGATGAAAGCGCGGAGGGATAGTATGATCAAAAAATTTGTAAGTGTTCTTTTTCTGTTGGTAATAATTGGAGGTGTCATCCTCGGCGCTTCATTCTACATAGCCATAACGAAATGGAATTCTCCTGAGGAAGCTGCTGTAAATATCAAACCTGGAACCTCAGTCAGGATGATTGCTGATCAGCTGGCGGTTCAGGGAGTCATTAAAACTCCGCGAATGTTTGAAATATATGTTCGGCTGAAGGGGTTGGGTGGCGATCTTAAGGCGGGTACATATGATATTCCTGCGGGCTCAACGATGCTTCAGACGATAGACAAGCTCGCTAGCGGGGATGTTAGACAGTATGAATTTACCGTCATTGAGGGATGGACCATCAAGGATATAGCGAAGGCGCTTAAGGGAAAGCCCTATCTGGAAAATGATAAGGTTCCTGCCGATTTTCTTGTGCTCGTTAAAAACAAGGAATTGATAGGTGAACTTGGTTTCGAGGGATCACCATCGTTGGAGGGGTATCTCTTTCCTGAGACATACCGAGTTGGTTATCCGCTAAAGGCCAAAGATCTTATTGTTCGTTTGACCGACCAATTCAAGGAAACTTGGAAGTCGTTGGTGAAGGAGGATGCCTCGCTTGCCGGTCGAACAAAAAAGGATGTGGTTGCACTAGCCTCAATCGTGGAAAAGGAGACGGCTGTCGATGCTGAACGTCCACTCGTTGCTGGAGTCTTCGCCAATCGCCTAGAAAAGGGGATAGCCCTGCAGAGCGATCCGACAATCATATACGGTTTGCCAAATTATGATGGAAATATCAGGAAGCGTGATATCTCCAACCCTCATCCATACAACACATACGTGCATAGAGGGTTGCCTCCGGGGGCCATCAGCAATCCAGGTAAGGCCTCTCTTGCTGCTGCGTTAAAGCCTGAGAAGACTGAGTATATATACTTTGTTTCAAAAAATGATGGATCACATCATTTCTCCAAAGACCTTTCCGAACATTTGAAGATGGTTCGGCGGTACCAGATAATGGGAGAGGGAAAAGAGCAGTGAATAGTGCGCAGTGAATAGTGATTGGGAGGGAGTTCGATCCATTTATTGATATTCACTGTTCGCTTGCACTGTGCAAATGGAGGGAAAGTGGAGAGATCCAAAAAGGGCGGATTTAAGTCGCTAATTCCATTCATAGTCTTTCTGGCTTTTTACTTCGGTATAGGGTTGCATCTTACGCTCAAGGGTGAGGAGTTTGCGTTTTACAAGTTTCCGGCCCCAAGTTGTGCTCTGATAGGCTTTGCGGTTGCTCTCGCGATTGGATGGAGGGATTTACATGGACATGTTTCCATCTTTGCAAAGGGTGTTGGTGAAGAGACTGTAATAATAATGTGCCTTATATTTATGCTCGCCGGCGCATTTGCGAGCGTTACGAAAGCGATGGGTGGCGTCGATTCAACAGTAAATATGGGATTATCCTTCCTGCCAGGCAGGCTCATCCTTCCAGGTGTTTTTATTATCTCATGTTTTGTTTCGCTGGCGATGGGAACTTCGATGGGCACTATAGGTGCGGTTGCACCTATAGCGATCGGGCTTTCGCTAAAAGCCGGCGTGCCTATGCCGATTATGATGGGTGCGGTGCTCGGCGGCGCGATGTTTGGGGATAACCTTTCGATTATATCGGATACGACTATTGCAGCCACAGGGAGCCAGGGCTGTGAGATGCGATCGAAGATGCTTATGAATCTTAAGATCGCCATTCCTGCTGCCATCGTTGTTTTAATCCTGCTATTCGTATTCAGTAAACCTGTCGTGACTGAAAGCATCTATGACTATTCTGTAGTGAAGACCTTTCCGTACATCATCGTGTTTGCTTTGGCGTTGATGGGTTTAAATGTGATTGCGGTGCTTATGATCGGCATATTCTTTGCGACCTTGATTGGAGTTGCCTCCGGGGCTATGAGCTTCGTAGAGTTCGGAAAAGTTTCATACGACGGATTCATTAGTATGGCGGAGGTATTTTTCGTTGCTGTGCTTGTGGCGGGGTTAGCCGCACTCGCTACCGAGCATGGAGGACTTGATTATATACTCAGAAAGTTTCAGAAGTTGCTAAGGGGAAAGAGGAGCGCTGAGTTTGGAATCGGTGGACTTGTTTCAATAGCCGATATCTTCACCGCAAACAATACGGTTGCCATAGTGATAGTGGGTAAAATGGCTAAGAAGATAGCTGGTAAATTTGATATATCGGCGAAACGCTCTGCAAGCATTCTCGATGTCTTTTCCTGTGTATGGCAGGGAGTTATTCCATATGGCGCTCAACTCCTACTGATAGGTGGGCTTGCAAAGCTATCACCATTTACAATTATACCGTACGCGTGGTATCCATTCACATTAGCGGTGTTTGCTGTTTTTGCTATTGTCTTTAAGTATCCGAAAGGGTGATGGCTTGAGAGAGAGTTGCTATGGCTAAATCTGACATTATTATACACAACGCATGCATATTGACCGGTGATGGAAGGGTCCATCCAAAGGGTTTTTTGCACCTAAAGGGTTCGAAGATCTATGCGATTGGAAAATCGGCACCTTCAAAAAAACCAAAGGGTGCTGTCGTTATCGATGCTGGTGGAAGATATGTGATGCCAGGTTTTATTAACCCCCATATGCATCTCTATAGTTCGCTCGCCCGCGGAATCTCCGTTGGTCGTATGAAGAACTTTGGAAAGATTCTGGAAGGTTTGTGGTGGAAGTTGGATCGCGCACTCACGCTTGAGGATGTCTACGTGAGCGCAGCCGTCGGTGGTCTTGCTTCTATCAAGTCTGGAGTTACCACCTTGATAGATCATCATGCTAGCTATGGTGCTATTTCCGGTTCACTTGGGGCAATATCGGAAGCTCTATCGGATGTTGGCATCAGAGCTTCCACCTGTTTTGAGCTCTCCGACCGATGTGGGGATGGGGCTCGTGATGAAGCGGT
>JABGOS010000060.1 GCA_018645265.1 Deltaproteobacteria bacterium | reverse complement strand
GGCTTTAGCATCAACGACTACCGTTCTTCCACCCGGCAATCTCACGATTAAATCAGGACGAAGTTTACCATTATCGCCTTCAACAGTCGTTTGCTGCTCAAAGTCACAGTACTGTGACATACCTGCAACCTCGACGACACGCTGAAGGGTTATCTCGCCCCATTTACCTCGTGCCGCAGGATTCTTGAGAGCGGTCGTCAAACTGCTCGTTTCACTTGTTAGTCTTGCTTGTCCATCCTGGAGGGTTTGTAGAAGTCCCTTAAGACCACCATAGGCATCCTCGCGCTTATTTTCGATACTCTTTATCGCCTGATCATAGCGTTCGAGGGCCTCTTTCAAGGGTCTGACATGTTCTGAGATTTTTGGTTCCGCTTGCTTGAGAAACTCGTCACGGCTCTCCTTGAGTATCTCTGATGAAAGGCCACGGAAGGTATTTTCAAGATTCCGAATATTCTCCTTTTCGCGCTCGAGGGCATCTTTGAGATCGATGAGACGTGCATTGGCTACTTTTAAGTCTGTTGAACGATCTGTTGCTTCCCTCTCCCAGTTTTTGGAGCGGGAACGATAGAATAAACCGCCGCAGGCAAGACCAACAGCGAGACTGAAAATGATTGTCATTATAATAGTAGGCATGTCCTGGAATGTAGGACAATGGGCTTTGGAAAAGCAATGGGTATTTATATTCTACAAAGTGATTATTGGCACATACTGATCGGTTCATAGCAACTTCTTATGTCCAACCATCAACATACGGTCCAATCACAGCTATCGCCTGGGGACCATCCGTCACTGTGATGTCATTACCATCAAATTTCACAGTAGTACCGGCTGCCGTTCCCAGTAGGGTCTCGAAGTCACTCTTCCCCCCTGGTGTACTGAGCATTGCCTTAATCGCAGACCTCTTTCCAGCCTTAGGAGTAATGACAATAGTTGTTCCGCTCATGCTCAAATCAAATAGGTCGCTATAGTTTTTAGCAGCCCACTCTGCGTCAAATGCAGCATTCCCAGTTGAAACTGCCGGTGTCACCCCACCCGGACCCGACCAAGCATCAATCTGCGGTTTAATCTCACTATACGCCTGGGGACCATCCGTCACTGTGATCTCCTTGCCATCAAATTTCACCTTAGTACCGGCTGCTTTTCCCAGTAGAGTCTCAAAGTTACTCTTTCCCCCTGGTGTAGTGAGCATTGCCTTAATCGCCGGCTTCTTTCCAGCCTTAGGAGTAATGACAATAGTTGTTCCGTTCATACTCAAATCAAATAAGTTGCTATAGTTTTTATCAGCCCACTCTGCGTCAAATGCAGCGTTCCCCGTTAAAACTGCTGGTGCAGTTGGCAAGGTTATATCGAACTTGTCATTCAGATAATCTATCAATTCCGCTGCGTCTTTACCATCAGCGTCAGGATTGAGTATAGCTTCAGAAGTTATTGTAAAAGGGTCACCTCTTCCTGCAGTAGGTTTTGCAGGATTCTTGATTGGAATTTCACTGTCATCAGAAACTCTATGCCATTTATCATCATCCGTGGAGAAATATATTTGATCACCAGCTGACAATTTCAGATGAGGATAATCCTCTTCAACTTCAGCACCCTTTTTAGGTCCACTACCTGGCCCAATTATGCTGACCTTCTTTAATTTAACTTCTCCTTCTGGTGCATATACATGCTCTTTCACAAGCGTTTCAATCTCGCCCGCATCCTTTTCACCTATCTTACCAGCATACCATTCAGCAAACTTCTGAGGCCATGACTTGTCAGCACTCCTCTTTGGAATATTCGATAAGAGATCCTTCATCTCCCCAATCTTACCACCCGCCTTCGCCTTTACGGCTTCATAGATAGCATCCCTTTCAGAGCTGCTTGTATATCCCTTCTTCTTCAGTTTAGCCATTATCTCTTTCTTATCAGCACCTGAAACCTTTTCATCAGCATCGCCTGCATCCTTACCTGCTGTAACATTACTCGTAGGACCTGTAGATGGAGCAGAGGATGTTGCAGGCGCAGATGGAGCTGTATTGCTGCCAAAGTTCGGTGCAACTGGACCCTGCCACTTCATGAAATCGCCTACTGGATCATACGACAAACCTGGTGTCTCTTTATCCTTTCCACCCCACATACTCTTTGCATCACCAAATTTACCAATCCCTGCAAGCATCTTTCCAGAGCCAGATTTAATTATCTGCGCAGCAAATGAAGTTCCAGACAAACCGAATGAAGATGATCCGTATCCACCACCGCTGTTTAACTCCTGTCTCATCTTAGTGCGTTCAGCTTCATAGCTCTCAACCCTCTGTGTGAGGTTGGAAAGCGCACCCAATGGACCCGGATTTGCGATCTGTCCAACTTTCGAATAGTCTGTTTCTATACCCACCTTATCCTCCTTAGACTAACCTCTAAACCCAGTCCCATATGGGGAACCGAGCATGTCAGCTAGTTTAATTTCATTTTTTAGGTCTCCAACAATTCTATCCTTGAAGCCTTTATTCTCAAAAAGATCCTCGATCTGAGTATCGAGATCGTTATTTAACTTTGCTATTTCTTCTAACCTGCTGCTCTTCGCAATGTGCCTATTGAAGAGCTGAGCCTTTGATTTGACAATCTCGATTCCTGGGTTGTCAGTATCGAATTCGCTATATACGTGAAAGTTCGGATCTTCCTCCGGCAGACGATTATCGCCATCTTTGCCATCGGCCTTCGTAATGGCGGTAGTACCTGCTTCCGATTCATTATTATCGCTGTTCGCCCCACCACCATGACCACCAAGCATTGCATTAAGATCATTAGTGGCATTCGACTCACCTGTATATGCAACTCGTGCGGATGACTTGGTAGCTCTATCCTTCTTTTCAGATTTCTTCTTGTCGGATTTCTTCTCTGTGCGCTGCGATGCATCCGGCTTCTTCGTCATCTGCGGTATTACAACCTTCTGTTCCGCCGGTGGCTTCTTCGCAGTTTCAACAGGTGGTTCCTGGACCAATGGCTTCGCAGCCTTTCTACCCTTCTCTGGTTTTTTATAACCCTTAGCTGAGGGCAGGTGACTTGCTGCCTTTTCCTTAGCGATCTGCTTTTGAGCAACTTCCCCAGCTTGCTTAGCAACTTTTGGAGCATTCTGCTGAACCTCGTCTTTACCGAGATCCGCTCTTACCGAAACCCCCTTAGTTACAACTGCCTGTTTAGTTACTGGCTGTTCACTCGTTCTCGTCGTAGCAACTGTCTTCGTCTGCAGCTTCCTAAGATTTTGTGCGTCGTGTCTATTCTTGATAAATTCCTGAGAAGCCATCTTGCTCTGGCGAGAGGCGCGATCCTGTGTCTCAGGACGATTCTTTTCAAAACTCTGTGGCGCCTGTTTTCCTGGCTTGATCAAAGCCTCACGCTTGATCTGATCGGAACCCTTTGTGAGATTCGGCTTATTACTCACTTTGACATGCGCCTTCTCTATCATCTTATTGGCCTGTCTGGCCTCCTTAGATGCGGAACTGCGGCGCGTATCGGCAAGCTTCTTGGAGGTCGACTTACTTCTATTCTGCCAACCTTCACCGAATTTTTTTGATCCAACCTTACTCATCCTTAGGACTCCTCTCACCACCCATCAAGCACCGTTTAACATCTCGTAACCTACTAATATCATGGGCTTTATACCCATATCTGCCTATCTTCGGGTGATGCCTCGCTCTGTATTAATGCAATCGATAGGCCAGATTTGGAATATGCGACCAAGAAAGCCACATACCCACTCTAACTATATGATATTACAGGCATATTATTTGTTTTCATTATTTGAGATGGTATGTCAGGGGAGAGCAGGTCCCAACATATCACGGCATACGTGGGAATATACTCCCCACCCCAAAAAGGTGTCGGACACTTTTTTGGAGAAATGGCGAAAAGGTGTCGGACACTTATTTTGCAATGTCGAGCGGGAGGGGGTTCCGATGGGAACAAAACATCTTCTTAAAACTGTCGATCCTTTTCAACGTTTCTGCAATTCTATCCTGTAGGAGGTTGCCATCATCACTAGCTCGTTTGAGGGATTCCATAACGGATCTATGAAGCTCGAGATTTTCGGAGCACACCATAGCAATGTCACATCCTGCATTAATAGTCATCCATGCCGATTCAGAAGGTGCATGCAAATCTGCAAGGCCCTTCATCGTAAGATCATCAGAAAAGATCAGCCCGTCATACCCCATCTCTTTTCTGAGAATTCCATCGACGATCTTTCTTGAAATGGAGGAAGGCTCGTTAGGGTCCAAGTTAGGAGCCATGAGATGTGCTATCATCATGGATGAGACACCGGCCTTCGCAACCTCCCTAAATGGAATGAATTCACAGGTATCGAAACGCCTGCGAGTATGATTTAATACGGGAAGACCTTTATGAGAATCTACGTCCGTATCTCCATGCCCTGGAAAATGTTTTCCACATCCACCCACTCCCATCGATTCCATTCCACGTATAAACTCCAATGCTAGCTTCGATACCACAGCAGGATCTGAAGCAAATGCACGATCACCGATGACAGGGTTAAATGCATCTGTTGAAACATCCAAAACCGGCGCAAAGTTGATATTAAATCCGACAGTTCTCAGCTCCCTCCCTAAAGTTTCTCCAATCTTATGCGCTATAGAACCATCCGTATCGACCCTGCCGACATCACGCATCGCAGGATATTTAGTAAACTGTTCTGGTAAGCGCGACACCCGCCCGCCCTCTTCGTCAAGACCGACGATCAAAGGTGTATCTGATATATCCTGTAGTTCATTTATCAAATCAAATATCTGCCTGAGCTTTGCACAGTTCCTTTTAAAAAGAATCACCCCACCAACATTTGACTCCTTGATAAACGATTTAAGATCATCAGAGACCTTAGTCCCTTCAATCCCAATCATCAGAAGCTGTCCGATATCATTCATAATCATTCCTATACATTACCGATTCTTCGGAGCCAACATATCCCTCAAGCCATCACCTAAAAAATTAAAGCCGAGGACAACCAAGGCTATAGCTATACCTGGGTAGATCGAAAGATGTGGTGCGATTAACAGATACTTCGTTCCCTGATCCAACATGACACCCCATGATGGCGTTGTCACTGGCACCCCAAGCCCTAAAAAGGAGAGGGATGATTCTATCATGATAACACCAGCCATTCCAAAGCTGGCATTAACTACGATAGGACCCACCATATTCGGAAATAGATGCTTAAAGAAGAGTCTTGGAAGTTTGAGCCCCGTTGCACGACCCGCGACAATGAACTCCCTCTCCTTAATAGCAAGAGTCTGTCCCCTGACCAATCTCGCAAATGAAACCCATCCTTTGATACTTAGAATGATCATCACGTTGATCACCGACGGTTCCAGAAAAGCCGCTACTGCTACTGCGAACAAAAATCCCGGAAATGCCAAAAACACATCGGATATAAATGAGAAGATTTTATCTAAATATCCCCCAGAATAACCAGCTGCCATCCCAACTATACAACCAATGACAAGGGAGATACTAACCACGACGAGGCCAATACCCAAAGAAACTCTCGTACCGTAAATTATTCGCGATAGGATATCCCGTCCATCTGCATCATTCCCCAATGGATATTCCAGGCTTGAACCTGCGAATGATTTATCAAGGTGGTACTCCCCTGGACTATGTGGTGCAATCCACGGCGCAAATAGGGCTGCAATTATGAGAACCGCAATAATAACGATGCCTATTTTTGAGGTCAAACTCTTCATAAGTGTTACCAATGATAAATCACAACTTCACCCTGGGATCTGCAACCCTATACATACAGTCGGTAACCGTGTTTACGAGCACATATGCAAATGAGATCACCAAGATACATCCCTGCACCAATGGGTAATCTCTCCTGCTGATGGAATCCAAAAGCAGCATACCTACCCCTGGCCAGTTGAATATCTTTTCTGTAATCACAGTACCCGCAAGGAGAGCACCAACCTGCAAACCAACTATAGTGATAACTGGATTTAAGGCATTTCTCAGAGCGTGTTTAAAAATTACACTCTTCTCGGATAAACCCTTTGCGCGTGCTGTGATCACATAATCACGCTTAATCTCCTCAATCATAGAGGATCTTGTAAGTCTGGATAGCATAGCAGCTAAGGCAGCACCTAAAGTAATTGACGGAAGAATCAGTGAAACCAGCGAATCACGCCCCGATATCGGCAAGATGCCTAACTCGACGGAGAATACCAGAATAAGGACGGGCCCCAACCAAAAATTTGGAATAGAAATACCCAGCAGTGCAAAGAACATAGCAGCCTGATCCCAAAAGCTCCCCTTCTTCACGGCCGCAACTATGCCAATCGGTATTGAAATGGCAACAGCGATAAACATAGCACATACTGCAAGTATAAAAGTGGCGCCAAATCGCTGCGCGATATGTTTGAGAACAGGTTGTCTATCATAGATCGACTTACCCCAATCGCCAGTTGCAAGACCTCCCAAAAACTTTCCATATTGTGTGATAACAGGCTCATCGAGATGAAGTTCATGCGCCAATTCTGCCCTGTCGACAGCAAGCGCATGCTCACCGACAATCAGATCAACAGGGTCACCAGGAATTGCATGAATAAGAAAAAAGACAATCGTGGAAACAGCCAGGAGTACCGGCAATGCTGACAACAGGCGTTTTATGATATAACTCAAAATCATTTTTTTGTTGGGGTTATTTTTTCTTTATTTCAGTCAATGTATAAAATGATGCATCTGGACGAAGTTTTACATCCTTCAAGTCATCACGATAGACGACAACATTCTTCTCATACCAGAGGGGAACATATGGAAGCTCATCAAGAACGATCTCCTGAACCTTCGCATAGATATCCTTTCTCTTATTCCGATCCATCGTCACCCTACCCTCTTCAACGAGTTTGTCCACCTCGGCATTCTTATAACGATTTCTATTCACACCTTGGGGTGCCCACATAGAAGAGTGACAAACATCATAGAACATATCCGGCTCGGTAAGAAGTGACCAAGAGAGCGAATACATCTGAAAGTTGCCCTTCTTTACATCACTGTAAAATTTACCCCATTCGTAAGGCTCAACTCTAACACCAATACCGACCTTTCTCAGCTGGTGGGCGATCATCTGCGCTATATCGATTCTCTCCTTGTTATTCGATGTCTTGTAAACAAACTCGAGACGATTTTTTGGCCCATCACCGTCAGGATCTTTAAAGCCCGCCTTATCGAGTAAGGATTTAGCCTTTACAGGATCGTATTCGTATTCCTTTAGATTCTTATCATACGCCCAATTACCCGGTGCTAAAATTGAATTTGCCTTAACTGCCAACCCCTTGAATCGATGCGATATGATCGAATCTCGGTCAATAGCATATGCTATAGCCTTTCTGACATCCTGCTTTGACAGTATCGGGTCCATCAGATTGAAACCAAGATAGGCAACGGTAACGCCCGTGTCCTCCTTCTTCTTCAGATCCGGCGTTTCCAAAACTTTCGAGAGCAACATCGGGGGGATAGCATTTTGAACCAAGTCGACATCACCCTTCATGAGCTTCAGCATGCGGACATTATCATCTTTGATTATATCGAAGAGTAGCTTGGAGGTCTTTGGAACCGTACCATAATAATTCTCATTAGCTATGAGCTCTACAATAGAATCCGGAACGAAGCGAACGAACTTATATGGACCGGTCCCCACAGGAGAACTAGCAAAATTATCCCCCATTTCCTCAGCCACTTTTTGTGGCACAATACCTATGGTAAGTAGCGTAAGGAATGGAGCATAGGGTTCCTTAAGAGCAATTTTAACCGTATCGGGGGAAAGGACCTCAATCTTCTCAACGCGGTTGAACGAAGCCTTGAATGCAGATTTAATCAAACCGTCTTTTATCGATCGATAGCTGTATTCAACATCATTCGCCGTTAAAGGCATTCCGTTATGAAACTTAACGCCCTTCTTTAAATGAAAAATATAGGTTTTGTCATCGGGCTGCTCATATTTTTCAACTAGAGCTGGCTCAACCTCCAACCTATCGTTCGTCCTGAATAGCCCATCACTTATCAGGCGGCTTATCTTGATGCCATATGCGTCGGTAGCAAGCCTAGTATCTAGCGTTACAGGGGAAGACTCAATAGCTACACGAAGGGCCTTCTCCCCCTTCGCCTTGCTACATGAAAAGGTCACAACCGCGATAATTATGGCACAGAATGCTGCAACCCCTCTTATTACAATGACAGACCTCTTCATCCTTGCCCCCTTCCAGTAATTCTATTAGAATTGGGTCCTACAGTTGGTTAACTTCAATAACTTTTATTAATTACGCGGATTTAGAAGCTATGTCAAACATGCATAAAATCTTAAAATTAGCCATAATAGCCATAACCCTGCTAGCAACTAGCGTTGCTAGTGCGGACTCCATAGATTTAAAAAAGGCACTAAGAAATCCCGGATTTAGCAAAAAGAGGACATCCGTTATGATCCTCGAAGCTGAAAATGGCTTTCAATTGGCATCACACAACCCGGATATGATGCTAAATCCAGCGTCGTGTATGAAAATCTTAACGACGGTAACCGCCCTCTCTTCACTTGGACCAGACTATCGTTTTAAAACAGACTTTCTAGTAGACCAGATGAGTTCCAATGGAACCGTCAAGAACCTCTATGTCTCGGGTACTGGCGACCCTACCCTTGTCACTGAACAACTATGGACAATTGCCAGGGAGCTCTATGATTTAGGTCTCAGAAAAGTAACTGGTGCAATTGTAATCGATGACCATTATTTCGATTCCTATGATTACCCAAAAAAGAAAGGCAACAGCCACAAATCCTACGCGGCACAGACCTCTGCCCTCGCTGTCAATTTTAACGCTGTGTCAATTCATGTAGCTCCAGGACATAATGAAGGATCCAATGCGCTAGTTACCATCGAGCCTCCCACCGATTATTTTCGATTGATAAACAATCTCAACACTGGAGGGAAACATC
Organism: Deltaproteobacteria bacterium; assembly: GCA_018645265.1. Taxonomy (GTDB): domain Bacteria; phylum UBA10199; class UBA10199; order 2-02-FULL-44-16; family JAAZCA01; genus JABGOS01. The sequence goes on along the minus strand of JABGOS010000060.1, from coordinate 34,049 downwards.
ATATTACCGCCACATCCAATTATGCAAATGGACGTGAAACCATAACGGTAACTGGAAATATTACGAAACGATCCGGCCCCGGAGCTTTTCGTAGAAGTATAAAGGACCCAACACAATATGCCGCTTCTGTAGTAAGATATGTTCTCAGACAAAATGGAATTGAGGTCGGGGAACAGACTATCTCAGGTCGGACGCCTGCCCGCGCTTATAAATTATACAGCGCAGAATCAAAACCTCTCGGAGAGATCATCCGTTCGATGAACAAATATTCCAACAACTTCATGTCGGAGCAGATTGTAAAACATCTCGGCGCGGTACGTCATGGTCTACCCGGTTCAACTGAAAAGGGAATAAAAGTCATAGAAGGCTACTTGACCTCCATAGGTATTCCACCGAACTCATATGTCATTGAGAATGGATCCGGACTTTCGAGCAACACAAGACTCTCAGCGACACAGCTTGCGAATGTTTTGTCCGCAGCATACAGGGATTTCACAATACGCCCCGACTTCATGGCTTCGCTAGCCATAGTGGGTGTCGATGGCACAACACGGCGATGGAAATTTGCTAACTCTGTACATGGTATCGCCAGAGTCAAAACCGGCACCCTAGGTGGAGTTAGCACTTTAGCTGGCTATGTACCGATGAAAAATGGTAGTATTGCTGCCTTTGCAATTCTCGCTAATGGCCTTAAAAGAGGCGTCGATGCTGCACACAAGGCTCAAATCGGAATAGTAAAAACAGTTGCGGAGGCAGGTCCCTATGAGCGGTGAGCGTTCCAATAAAATAGTGAATTGGTTTATCGCATTCAGTTTGGCTATAGCTTTTGCTTTTTTCGCTCTTATTCTCCTGCCCGACCAAATTAAGCGAACTGGAAAAACCTACAATCAACCAAAGTTTACCACAAAGAAGCTCTCCTCAATCGTCTCCTTTGGGAATGATCAAAGGGATCGAGAGATTGAACTCTCAGGTAGCATAGCGCGCTTTGTGCCTGAACCACTTCCGACCATGCCTGGCAATAGATATTCGGACAGTTTATCCGCTGAGGGGATGGAGAATGTAGCTGGGGGGCCAGGTGAGGCTATCGACGGCCATACTTATGAATCGTTGCAGGCACGACGTGATGATTTATCCTCCGATGAAATTAAAGACGGAGTGCTTCCACCGAACAATTTTCCTGGAAACTATTCACTATCTTCAGTCAGCCATAGCAAGTCCAGCCTCGCAAAAAATGAACCCTCCGCACTTGCTACAAATAAATCCAAAAAGGGCTATGGCTGGATTTACCCTCCAAAGGAACTAGAGGCAGATGTCGCATTCTGGAGAGATGTGTATGCTAAGTATGATAACAATAATGTCGTACTCCATCACCCGGTATACCTGGATATAGTGTACGATGTTGTTGATCTGAGTCCGATCGACAGAGATAGGCGTCTCACCGACCTTGAAAAGGAGTACAAGAAGGAAAAGTTAGTGGAGGATAGACGCGATCAAGTTACGAGCATATTGCGAAAATTGGCTAAAAATCCAAAATCATCTTCTTTGAGTGATCATGGATGGGAAATTAAAAAGCTCTTTCAAGGTGTCACAGAACAAAACAAATACCTGAAAGCTGCTGACGAATATGGAGTACGCGCACAATATGGCCAGAAGGATAAGTTTATCAGCGGTCTTAAATATTCTGGACGATATCTGGGTGAGATAGAGGATATATACGAGGAATACGGTCTGCCACGTGAATTGACGCGGCTTATATTTGTCGAATCCATGTTCAATCCGAAAGCCCGAAGTTTCGTCGGCGCGAGCGGCCTCTGGCAGTTCATGCCCAATACCGGCAAGCTTTATCTGAGAATCAATGACATAGTAGATGAAAGGAATGACCCACTAACCGCAACTCGAGCCTCCGCAAAACTCCTCAGACATAATTTCAATGATTTAAAAACCTGGCCTCTAGCGATAAATGCCTATAATGCGGGTAGAGGCAGGCTCAGTCAGGCGGTCAAGAGACTCGGCACAAGGGATATTGCAAAAATCGTCAAGAACTTCAAGCATAGCGCATACGGCTTCGCTTCTAGGAACTTCTTCATGGAATTTTTAGCGGCTCTTGAAATTGTCGAGAATGTCGATAATTATTTTGGACAGATTCAATACGATAAACCACTTCGGTATGAGGTCGTCAAAAGCTCCTATCACCTTTCATTGCCAAACGTAGCGAAGCTATCCGGCATTCCCATGGATGAGCTTCTGGAATACAACGCGGGATTCACCGCAAAAGTCGCAAGCGGCAAACAGCTCGTACCGATTGGGTTCCCGATCAGGGTACCTGAAGGCAAGGGGGATTTCTTTCTTGCCGCCGCTGCAAGAGCTCCAAAGAGCCGAACTGGTGACATCAAGCACGTGGTTAAGAAGGGAGAATCCCTAAATACCATCGCTTCAATGTATGGCGTCGATCCTGATAAACTGCAGAAAATCAACAAAGGCATCAGGAGAAAACCTAGTCGCGGCCAAATAATACGCATTCCCTTTAATCGATAGCAGATAAGCCCTGAGAGATTATCTCTCGATTGGATATTTCCAAGTAACAGGCTTATTTGAGGGGCTTACATCATCACCCAAAATCTTCTATTGCTTCTTTATTATCAGCATGTTAGCAAATCACACCATGAAACGACTATTATCTCTCTTAGTGATCCTATTGATGGCAACCTCAGTGATGGCAACCTCCTGCGCGAGGCAACCCTCATATAAATCGAGCCAGAAAATCATAAAGCGCTACTTCAAAAAATACGGCAAGAAGTATCAGGAAACCGTATATGGCAGCAGCAAAATTGGAAGCGTAGAGGTCATCTCTCAGCAGGAAATTCACAAAGATCTGGTAGCGATTCAAGCCTTCATAACTTTGGAGGATGGAACCGTCAGAAGAGTGCATGTTACAGTTGAAGATGGCCCAACAGGTTGGCGTTTCCTATCATGGGAAAATGCTAGCTGATGCACCACTCTTGATTTATTTGCAATCTGGTTATCCACGTCCCCTATTAAGCAGTACCCTCTTCCAAAATATCGCTAACACCAATCCTATATAAATTAGGATCACCTCATAAATGGATGGCACATATTGAAAAACAAATATGCCGCCGCTCGTGGATATCATCTTTGCAAAACCTATAAAAAGACCTGTCAAAGACGATGATACAATCCACATGGGATATGAAAGTGCTGCTGAAAATAGAGAGATTATCGATGCGATGAATATCGACGGGACCAGCAGAATGCTGACCAGAGGAACCGCTATCAGATTGCTGATCAATCCAAGCATGGTAACCATATGAAAGTGATATGCAACTAGAGGAAGTGTAAATACCGTGGCAGAAAATGTTATGGCTGTAACAGACACAATATTTCGACCAACTCTCTTGCTCATGGAACGCCCATCAAAATGGAGATTTAATCTTTGAACTATGGGATAGCCTAGTAGAAGTATTCCCAATACAGCAGTAACGGAAAGTTGAAACGATACATCTAGAACAGAAAGCGGCATGGTAATTAGAATAATGATAACAGCAATTGAGAGCGTATTAATGAGGTTTTGTCTCCTTTTAATAATCACCCCCATCATGAAGATAGATATCATTATGGCAGCACGTATAGATGACATGGAACATTGCGTTAGAAACACATAACCCCACACTATCGGAAGCATGATAATTGAAGCCACTATTTGCAGTGGAATGGATAGTAAAAGACGCGAACTAAAACCAAAAATCATTTTGGATACTAAATAGATCATCAATGCAATCAAGCCCACGTGCAGCCCAGATATTGCTAAAATATGTGATAACCCTGAAGCCGAAAAATACCCCCTCATTGCGGAGGTTATTCCATCGCGCTTACCTATAGCCAGCGATTCTATTATCGCCGTTCTTTCCTCTGGTATATCTTGAGGCATGGAATATGATATCCGCCTTCGCAGATCATGGAAATATTTTCTGAAGTATGAAGAACTCGTTTCTTCAATATAGACCTTTCCGTAAACCCATCCAGTTGCCGCAATACCATGCACCAACAGATATCTTTTATATGAGAAATTATCGATGTCAGGTGGATCTCTATACTTTGCCATGAACCGAACATGATCGCCATCTATCAGGGAAAGATCCTTCTGCCTTGTCGAAACTCTAACACCACCATATGATACGGCATACTTCTTCTCCCATTTATTCTTACATCCTCTAAGATCGATATCGACCGTTGATCCCCATATTTTTCGCCTGGGTTCCCCCATAACAATCCCGTTACACACAAATACAGGTTCACTATCCACTGAGAAGGATATCGTTCTGTTTGAAATCATCTTATAGGAAGCAAGAAAATATCCTATCAAGAAAATAGATAACAGTGACAATCCAATGACAACTATTGTTTGTCTTCTAAGAGTAATGACTAGAATTGGATAGAGAAGAATTACCAATATAAATCTTAGATGAGAAAAAGGAAATAAATCAGGGTATAGGGAACCACTAAGCGTGCCGCACACGACCGACAAGGCGAGGAGGAGCATCGGTCGGTATATATTCCAACGCAAGGTTGATATCCTTAAAAAGCGCGCTCGCATATTCATGAACACCATCGTAACGTTTGCTAGCGTGCCTGCTTGATAGAATCAAGTCGAGTTTGTCACGAAGTGTCATTAAATATCTTCTAGCCGCCTCGGTTGGATGATGATAGAAAAGCACGATCGTCTTTCTTACATTGATATTGTTAATCCAAAATTCACCATTCTGTAATTCAAACCGAACACCTCCGGTAAGATCATCATAGATTGTGTTCAATCTCCCGTGCACTTTATCCTGAATTGATCTGACTTTTGCATTGAAGTCGCACTCACCTTTACCGCCCTTTGACCAAACGAAGTGTTGATATTTATCGAGACCGTGGGAGACGCCGCACAAAAATTTTACATCATTCCTTTCCTCTTCAACCATCTCTTCAATATCGACCCCATTGACATGCACCCTTCCATCCTCTTCATAACTCCACTGCTCATCCGGCGATGGTTTGTAGGTCAATTGTTTATCGAGTGGAAGATCCGAAGAACGCGCAGACTTTCGCGTCCCCTTGCTACCACGAACTTTATCTGTCCGCCTATATTTGCTTATAAGGTTAATCATTTATGATCCATTACGGAGTTTTAGCCAACTATCCGCCTATATTACTTATCGGCAAATACCCTCTCCAAAGTTGCGAGATACTCGGCTAAAAAATCCCTTCCTTGTTCATCCTCTTCAAGGAGCCACCTGAGAGCTTCCAGGGCACCGACCTGCGCATGATTCAGATCTAAGTGCTTGATATTATGGCCTTTGAAGAAAATCTCCCCCCGTCTATGGTCATAGTGGATCGAAGCCACTTCATCATTCATTATAAAGGTATACGTGAACCGATCCTTATAAATCGCCAGCATACTGTCTGGCTGTTTTGACTTACCCTGCCCGACAGGACGTGTTTTACCGCCCATAAGCTTGATTAGATCCAGCGGTGAGGTCTGTCCTGCCATTGCCATTTCCTGATCTATACTCAATTTATCCATTTTCCTTTTCATAACCATACCCCCTTGCTTCCCACCCCTAGGAATGCAGAATTCATGCCATGATTGGAGTTTTTTGAATCATGTATCATGCTGATATTTATAGAGATATTATTTTGGAATGGATACCAACACCTCTCATACTGGGAAATTTATCATTTTATATATCGGAAATCTGACACTTATCCGCTGTAGGGAAGCTCTGATTAATGACATCGATAGACATGTTGATATTATTTATAATATATAAGAGATTGACCACACACATTATATGCAGATATCAACAATCCATCATGAATGGATATTTTGGAAAAAATAATCTGGCGGGAATTGGACCGATCTGGATTGCTAAGACTTCTAAAGGCATTTGCAGACTGTCGTTTGGTGGATCTAAATCCTCATTCTTGAAGGCTCTACCACAATCGATAAATTGGATAGAGAGCGACACCCACCTGAAGAATGACACAAAACTAATCTCTTCACTGATTGATGGGGAAAAAGAGAAGATTGCCATTGAACTCATTGAAGGAACTACATTCCAAAGAAGTATTTGGCAAAAAATTAAATCCATTCCTTTTGGAAAAACTAAAAGTTATACATGGCTTGCAGCTGCTGTAGGCTCCCCTAAAGCGTATAGAGCCGCTGCCAATGCCTGCGGAGCGAACCCAATACCTCTCATCATCCCCTGCCATCGCATTATAGCCTCTGATGGCTCTATAGGCGGATTTTCAAGTGGTATCACCCTGAAGAGAAGATTACTCAAAAACGAAGAGATCTATCTATAACGCAAAAGATCAGCAGAATGAATACCCCCTGGTCAATGAGCTACTGAATACGTATTCATTTTTACCCTCCTATATCTATATTAATTCCACCATAGCACACCTATATATATGTTTAATATAGTGATTCTATTATATGCTGTATTCAGATTAGAATACAGTTTATAATATTTCAAAGCAACTTTGCGTTGAATACGGACGATAATTAATTTAGAATTATGGTGATGAAAGGATCCAGCATGAAAAAAGATAACGAACCATCCGTCTTTGATTATCTCGATTATAGGAAGTTTCTAAAAGACCTATATAAATCCAAGAAGGCTGTTTCAGGCACCTTCTCGCATAGGGTATTCGTAAGAAAATGTGGATTCTCCTCGCCCAACTTTCTCAAGCTCGTAATGGATGGCAAAAGAGATCTAGGAAAGAACGCCAAGGCAAAGATAATTCAAGCGCTCTGCAAGAGACAACTGGAAAAGGACTACTTGGACGCCCTCATATCCTTCGAACAAGCGAAGACGAACAATGACAGAAGCAAGGCACTCGATGAAATCACAAGAATACAACACCGCACCAAGGTACGAGATATCTCCACATTTCAATACGAGTATCTGTCTAAATGGTATTACGTAGCTCTAAGGGAACTCGTAATGCTGGATGATTTCAAAGAGGACCCCGCATGGATCAATAAAACACTAGGCACAAGGCTCGCTCCGAATACGATCACGAATATTATAGAAAAACTGACGGAGCTTGGCTTCTTAACGCGTGACAAGAATAAGAGATTAAAACAAGTCGATAAAAGTATCGTATGTGATCCCAAGATATTCTCCTCAGCCGTAATAAATTACCACAAGGAGATGATAGAAAAGAGCAAGGAATCAATAGACGTTTCAAAAAGCATACATCGTGATATAAGCGGAGTCACTTTCCCCATAGATCAGGATACATTCGAAAAGATCCGTAAGAAGATCCATAAATTTAGACAAGAGATACACGCCATTGCGTCCTCGGCCGAAGCGCATGATGCGGTGTATCAGTTCAATTTTCAACTTTTCAATCTAACGGAGGTGAAGTGGTGATAATTCATAAAAGAAGTGTTCTATTATTGTTTTTGGTAATATTTGCATCGTCCTTAATCGGGTGCGCAAACACCGGAACTGAGGTATCAAATCCCAGCGATCTCCCAACAGATCCGCAGAATCCGGTAAACGCTGATGGGAACTCAATTGCCTTCGACATGAGCAATGCCGATGCATTGGTAGTAACCTCAGAGAGTTCCACATCAAGCAGCAGCAACTTCAAGAAAGTAACCGGTTCAGAGTTACATGAGATTATGTCATACATCGATGCGAGCGGACAGATTGTAAAGAACTCCACCACATCACCTCTACCTTCAGTGACACACATGTTCACCGGACCAAATGGTGCAGTGGCCTTCATGCTGGATAGCCCTGTCAGTATAGATAATACCGACTGCTACTTCTTCAGGGGCAGCATCGATAGCGATGGCGTAATATGCATCGATTCGGATCTAACATACCTCGGTGAATTCGTCTCCACTACGGTTCATTCAGAATTTGATGAAGAAACCCAGAGTTACGTCGACTATGACAACGTAGTCCAGCCGGTCCAGTTCGATCAGGATGGAAATATATATTACATATTTGGTCACGTCGGAATGGAAGGACACAATGTTTATAGGTGGAGCATCGAACTAGGAACAAATGAAGCACTGATAGATGACGATATAACTTACGAGTACGTAAGGGAATACCTGGTTGCGAACGATGGATCAACATTAATCAACGTAAATGAATCCACAGATGAAGAAACCGAAGCACTTACAACACAACTCTATCGAATATTGAGCAATAAATCTATGGTCGACACACCATTTGATAGTGTCTACAGCTTTACCCTAGCCGATGATGATACTATCTTGGCAGCTGGCAGCTTCGACTCCTCAAACCTCGGTCTCTACGATGTAACGTTTGATACACTCTCATTTGGAGAACTCAACCACCGCTTTCCCTTGGGTGATGACAGCAGCTTCTGGCTGGAGGATGACGATGGCTACCTATACAGCGGTGCAATAACCCATGAGTGGCAGAAAGCGAGTGATGGCTCGGTATACGCACTTATGCACGGCGTTAAGGATCAAGTATATGGCGGACGTCAGATAGCAAAGGTATTCTCAAACGAGATTCCGGAATTTGTCGACACCACGCTATCCGCAGTCAAATTCTTTCGCCTTGCTGAAGACGTTCTATACATAGCCGGCGAGGATGACGATGGAGTAAATGTACTCATCAAGATGGCATTAAGTAATAGCGGATCCAGCGAATCGCTTCTAGAAGATAATATCAAGGTATACAATATGGTAGTAGTCGACGATATACTGATATTCGATGGAAAGAACATGGATACCAATGAAATAATCGTTGGACAGATCGATATGGCTAACGAAAATGAATTCACCGAGCTTTCCACCGAAGAAGCACATCTATTGGGTTTAGAGGCAGTAAATCAATAGAGAACCATTAAATACAACAAAACCCCCGGGATCGATATTCAATCTCGGGGGTTTTTTCTTTAAACTAAGCCATCGGCACTATTCAGCTTCGGTAACCGGCTGCATCTTTATAGCAGCAGTCGAAGTGTTTCTTTGAGTTGAAACTTCAGTTTCAGAGCATTTTTCAGCAACCTGAGCGGTAACCTTCTGACGTTTCTCTATCATCGCACGATATGCGAGAAATACGATCGCCGCTAGAATCAGCGCAACACCTATCAACTGATATGTGCTTGGCATCCTCTGCCCATAGAAGAAAGACAGAGCATATGTAGCAATCACACCGGCGATAATGCTGGAGGAACGATTCGCAGGAACTGTAAATGTATTCTCACGCCTGTCGAGATATATGAGCGTCCCGAAAAGGCCGGTACCGGTACTGAAGACACCCATGATCGCCAGATGCCAGAAATAACCAGTCGATATAGCAGCAGTAAATCCATACCACAGCTGTCCAGGTACAGTCGCCCTGCCTGCGTCTATGCCAAACAGTGCTATAAAAAACATGGCTAGCAAAAGCGAAGGCATTGCAATCGTCTGTTCTTCCGTAAAGTAACGAAGACGTTCGCTCTCATCGCTGCTCTTTGCAAAATTACTCATTATAAATAATCTAAAGAAATAGCCGAAGAGATAGATAGCAATATCGATAGCACATACAAGGGTCATCGCAGTCCCTGCCTTGCCCGCAAATGCAACGATGAGAGCACCGAAACTCAATAAGGCTGCTACCCACGATGGCCAGTAGATTTTTCTTTTTCTTTTCTTAACAATAAGATCGACTACCGGCGCCATGGCAAGCACTCCACCGCGCATCAGAAGCATCGCGAATACAATCGAAACTCCACCGAAGGTATAGGCCATAATCGTAGTTATGATCTGACCCGCCGTGCAAAGACCTGAAATAAATGTAAACCATCTAGGCCTCGGAAGTGAAAGGCCACCCAGTTTCCACTGAGTAGCATATTTCCACCATCCCTTGATTGTGATGAACAGGTACATTGCAACAAGACCAGCGAAGATCGCAATCGGCTGAATTTCAAAACCTGTAAAACCCACTCCATCCATTCCGGCAAAGAGCCCGCGCGTCGCCATCTTTGTCAGCATAGAAAACGGCACGTACGATGCGAAATAACCGAAACAGAGCGCAAAGATGCCCATAGTTGCGAGTTTCTTTTTTGTTCCAACGCCCTCAACCATAACAACCTCCTCATTGTGTTATTAAGATCTGCCCTTGAATGCTATAACAGAATTAATTCTTCAATGTAAAGTATATGCCCTACCCTAACAATAGACCAGCTATTGTAGCTGTCAGACAGGAAACTATTGCGCCGCCAATCATAGCTCTAAAACCCAGTTTTGAGAGATCCCCTCTCCTCTCCGGCGCCAACGCGGAAAGTCCGCCTATCTGGATTCCGATTGATGCGAAATTGGCAAAACCGCAGAGCATATAGGTAGCCATAATCTGTGCTTTCGGAGATATCGCACCCGTCTCTATCATTGGCGCTAGCCTCGCATATGCGACGAATTCATTAAGCGTCAACTTTGTTCCAAGAAGATTTGCAACTTCAAATGCATCCTGTTTGGGAACACCCATCACGAATGTCAGGGGTGAAAATATCGTTCCTAGTATAGTTCTCAGGCTGCCTGGAAAATACCCTACATATTCACCTGATTCCATCGCCGTACCTCCGAAGAGATATCCATCGATCATTCTATCCGCAAACCCTAGAATCTTATCCGCAAGTGCAATCAGTGTAATAAATGCGATGAGCATCGCGGCTACGTTAAGAGCAAGGTGAAGACCATCACTAACACCCTTCGATGCAGCATCGAGAACATTTGTACCGCTATCCACTTTTGGCATTTTGATACTGCCTGCCGTCTCCGAAGTCTCCGTCTCAGGAAAGATTAGCTTAGCTACCATCAAGCTCGCAGGAGCTGCCATCATCGATGCAACTATGATATGTTGTGCAGGAATCCCCATGGCGATATATCCAGCCATAACACTTCCTGCAATCGTGCCAAAGCCACCAACCATAATTGCACATAACTCTGACATCGTGCATCGATTCAAAAATGGTCTAATTAGAAGAGGTGCTTCCGTCTGTCCTAAAAATACGTTCGCCGAACATGAAAGCGACTCTGCACCTGATGTATTCATCAACCTGCTCATCACCCATGCAAATACCTGAACGACTTTCTGCATCACCCCAAGGTAATACAGGATACCCATAAATGCTGCGAAGAAGATGATGATCGGCAAAACTCTGAAGGCAAACTGAAAACCGAAGAGTCCCATGTGCTCCGGATTAGCAATTTTGCCGAACAGAAATTCCGTTCCCGTCTGTGTGAGCATCAAAAAAGCGGTGACCTTGCTGGCCAACCATTGAATCGCCTCATTTCCCTTCGACCAACTAAGCAACAACACACCCATTCCAAACTGAAGTCCAAATCCGACTAAAACCGTACGAATTTTCACCTTCCTCTTATTGTTTGAAATGATGAAAGCAATTCCTAAAAGGATTATCAGCCCAAATATACCGATAAATCGATCCATTACTCCTCCTAGTCTTAGAGATCCATAGATGGAATCCAATACTTAGATTTTCCCTTAGCCCTGTCCATCTTTGACAAAACCTCAAATGCGGACAGTCCAATTTCAATACAACTTTTTTCGACTTTCTTGAGGTCATCTGGGTCTATAAAAATATTCTTATCCCTTTCCGCAATGATGGCACAAACAGTACCAGCCCTCAGCCCCGCTAAAGTTGAAAGGGTAAATAAACATGACGATTCCATCTCAAGATTTGCGACATTCATCGCACCCAATTTCGCAGGAATATCAGGATCACGAGGTGGAAAGCCCGGAACCTTACGACCTTGCATTCCGTAAAAACCACTACCAGTGCCCGTGATACCTAAGTGATATTTATTTTTGGATTTGTTTGCAGCCTCTTGAAGAGCTAATACAATTTCATAATTCGCTACAGCGGGGTACCCCTCTACCACAAATGCGGTGGAAGTATTCTCAAGACGAACCGCCCCCGTGGAAATTACGAGGTCCATTATCTTAATATCTTTTTGAAGTGATCCGGATGTTCCGATTCTTATGAAGGTTGGTTTTTTTACAATCTGCGCTAACTCAATAACTGCGATCTCCGTATTGTCAGGACCCATGCCGGTTGCCATTACACTGATAGGAATTCCTTTATACTTTCCAGTGATGGTAACGTATTCCCTATGCGAAATTGGCGGGGTTGCTTCATCAAAATATTCGGCAACTTTATGTGCTCTGGCAGGATCTCCACACATCAATATATACGAAGCGACCTCCCCCGGCGCTAAACCGATATGGTACTGCCTGCCCTCCGCAGTGGAAACAACCTCTGCCGACTTAAAAGAATTCTTTCCCCCCATATGCACCTCCATATTCAATGATTTAAATTAAATAGCGGGTTAAAGGAAGGTAGTCAACGGATCATATGTTAAGCTTTTTTAAGAAACTACGGCGGTGCAATGGCGTCAGGCCATAACGGGATATCTCGCTATAATGGGCTCTTGTGCCGTACCCCTTATGTGCTGAAAATGTAAATTGTGGATATATATTTTCAAACTCACACATCATACGATCACGGGTAACCTTGGCTACGACGGAAGCCGCTGCAATAGATTGCGAAAGATCATCTCCACCGGTTATCGTTTTTTGAGGAAGGTGATGTTCGATCTCGTTAATGCCATCGATCAGGATATATTCAGGATTGGTTTTTAATTTACACACTGCATTTTTCATCGCCAGCAGTGACGCTTTAAGAATATTTATTCTATCTATCTCCTCCGGTTCAACCAAAGCTACAGCATAGGAAATAGCGACATTCAATATGTCATCGTAGAATCTATCCCGTTTTTTTGCTGTGAGTTTTTTGGAGTCCCTAAGACCTTCAAGATACAAACCTTCTGGAAGTATGACAGCCGCAGCTACAACTGGACCCGCAAGTGGACCCCTTCCGACTTCATCCACGCCCGCTACAGAGCGAATACCCTTTGAATAGAGTTCTCTTTCGAATGATAGGAGGTCAGAAGTACAACTACGCTTCGACTGTATTCTCTGACCCTTCTGCACTCTCGGCCGTCGCGTCATCGGATACCACCTTTTTAACTCCTGAAGGTCTTTGTGTATCCCGCTCACGCCTTTGGATGCGTGCAGCCTTACCAGTAAGATCACGGAGATAGTAGAGTCTCGAACGACGCACCTTACCTTGGCTTACCACATCGACGCGATCTATCTGAGGAGAGTTGAACGGAAATATGCGCTCAACACCGACTCCGTATGAGATCTTGCGAACTGTGAAGGAGGAACTCACACCACCACGACGGCGGCGTATGCAAACACCTTCGAATACCTGAACGCGCTCTTTCTCACCCTCTTTAATCTTGCAATGAACGCGAAGAGTGTCACCAGGTCTGAATTCAGGCATCCCCTTGCGAAGACACTCACTTCCAATTTTATCTACGATATTCATTAACGACTCCAATATAAACGTGACCTAACTGCCTAAAAAGCCCGGCGCTTCTACCGGCTTATCCCCTATTTGTCAACTATTTAGGATTTAACGCTCAGATTCTAACCCCTGGGGCTGAAATTGAGCAGCTATCCTTCATCTCTCTCTGTCAGTGGTAAATCCTTCAATAGATCAGGCCTCCTGACCCTAGTCCTCTTTAAGGCCTCTCTACGACGCCAAGCCTCAATCTCAGCATGATTTCCTGATAGAAGAACGGGTGGTACCCTTTTCCCTCTAAATACTTCAGGACGAGTGTATTGAGGGCATTCAAGCAAGCCCTCCTCAAACGATTCATGCTCTATCGACTGATCATTGCCGAGCACACCGGGTATTAGACGAACAACTGCATCGACAAGGACCATCGCAGGTATCTCACCCCCGCTCAAAACGTAATCTCCTATGGAGATCTCACGATCCGCAATAATCTCTCTCGCACGTTCATCAATCCCCTCATAACGACCGCAAATGAGTAGCAATTGATCAAAATCAACCAGTTCATGGGCTATCTTCTGCGAAAAGGGCTCCCCCTGTGGCGTCATAAGAATACTGATAGATTTCTTCTCCCTTTCTATCGATTCAACCGTCTGAACTAAGGGCTCAGGCATCATCACCATGCCTGCGCCACCGCCATATGGGGTATCATCCACAGTTCTATGACGGTCTGTCGTACAATCGCGAATATCATGCATCGACATTTCGACCAGTCCCTTTTCTCGAGCTCTTTTGATGATGGAGTCCGAAAATGGAGTCTCAAACATACCTGTGAATAAACTTACTATATTTATCTTCATATATCTTATGTTACAGCTAGTTACGAGAGCTAGGTAGAATCTGGTTTACACCCTATTCACCCCCCCTACGGGGGAAGATTTTTATCAGAAAAACCTATTCCAACATCCCCTCCAGGGGATCAATAATCATTATCTTCTTATCTACATCCACTTTTTTAACGACCTGCGAAATAGCAGGGATTAGGATCTCATCCCCACTCTTTCCGCCCGATGGCATAACCTCATAGACATCATTGTCTCCGGCGGTAAAAATCCTCACAATTTTTCCAAGTTCCCTGCCATCCTCTGTCTCTACATCCATACCTAGAATCTGGTAGCTATAATAATGTCCTGATGATAGTTCAGCCAACTGATCGGAGGTGATATAAAGATAAGAACCAGTAAGGCTGGCCGCCGCCTCTCGATCCGTGATATCCTTAAACCTTACAACAGAAGAACGGCCTTGCTTACGCAAGGCCGCAATTTTATATGGTATGTATTTCTCTTTATTCCCAGCAGCTAAAAAAATTTCTTCATCCACATCAACCGGGCATTCAGCGTTATTCCAATATACAGCACATTCACCCTTCAAACCAATTGCGCGACCTACCTTACCGCATTCAACCCACTCTACCTCTTTATTCGATCGCTCTTTTATCACACTATCTATTCCAAAATTTCAAGGACGGAGCGTCTACGAATCTTTGTGGATGCTGCAGATAAAATCGTACGCAGTGCACGTGCTGTCCTGCCCTGCTTACCGATAACCTTACCAAGATCATCCTTGGCAACCTTAAGCTCTACAACGGTTGTCTGCTCACCCTCAACTTCGGTAACCTCTACCTCGTCCGGTTTATCAACCAATGCTCTAGCGATCATCTCCACTAACTTCTGGATGGACTCCTCTGACATATCGCTTCCTCCTCACACAATGATTCTATTAAACTGCCCTTAGCAACTTTGAAACCGTCTCAGTGGGCTTTGCACCATTGCTCATCCAGTATTCAACCCTATCCTTTTTAATGCTGACTTTTTTCTCTTTATTTCTGGGATCATACGTTCCCAAAATCTCAAGAAATTTGCCATCGCGTGGCTTTCTTTCATCCGCAGCCACTACATGATAAAAAGGAGTGTGAGTTTTACCACATCTTGCGAGTCTCAATTTTACAGCCATACTTCCTCCATTCGTATATTAAGTGCTTATCTTTCAGAGCGGCGTTGGATATCAGGAAAAGGCCTGTGGAGTCAAGCCTTTAAAGAGATTTTTCATCCCGCCCTTACGTATCTTCTTCATCATTTTGGCAAAGGCTTCAAATTCCTTAATGAATCTATTCAAATCAGAGACGGCCATCCCAGCCCCATTAGCGATTCTTTTTCGCCTAGAACCGTTTAATATCCGCGGGTTAGCCCTTTCCTGCTTGGTCATCGATTGGATCATAGCCTCCTTGTGGCTCAGATCCCTCTTCATCTGCTCAGGGTCTAGGTTCTTAGTCATCCCCCCCATACCTGGCAGCATACCTATCATTTTCTCAAGCGGTCCCATTTTTTTGACCATTTTAAGCTGTGAGAGAAAATCATCAAAGGTCATCCGTCCACTCAGGAGAGCCTTACCCATCTCCTCAGCCTCAGCCTCCTGAACATTATTCGCAACCTGCTCGACGAGGCTTACAACATCGCCTCTTCCAAGAATTCGTCCCGCCATCCTATCCGGATGAAATAGCTCAAGGTCATCCAACTTCTCACCTGTTCCGACAAAGATGATCGGTTTATCGGTAACTGCTTTTACAGATAGCGCCGCTCCACCACGCGCATCGCCATCAAGCTTCGTCAGGACTACGCCGGTGATCTCCAACGCTTCATTAAAGGCTTTGGCTGATTTTACCGCGTCCTGGCCAGTCATGGCGTCAGCCACATACAAAATGCGTTCAGGCTCGACCTTCTTCGAAATACTCTTTACCTCATCCATCATCTCTTCATCGATATGAAGACGACCTGCCGTATCGATGATGATAGTATCATAGCCCTGTTTAGTAGCGTATTTAACCGCATGTTTTGCGACCTTTACAGCCTTATCCTTCGGATGAGTCTCATAGCAATCAACCTCGACTTGACCAGCAAGAACACGAAGCTGCTCAATAGCGGCCGGTCTTTGCGTATCTGCCGGTACTAGATATGGCCTTCGTCCCTCATCCTTGCAATATTTGGCAAATCTTGCAGCGGTAGTAGTTTTGCCGCTTCCCTGCAGACCTACAATTAGAATTATTAAAGGAGGCTTACTCGCAAAATCGAAGGGGGCATGTTCTTCCCCCAACACCCTAACCAGTTCATCATGGACAATCTTAGTAAACTGTTGGGCGGGAGTGATAGACTCAAGAACCTCTTTGCCAACTGCTCGCGCAGCAACTCCATCAACGAAGTCCTTAACAACCTTAAAATGAACATCAGCTGCCAGAAGCGCCAAACGAATTTCCCTTGCAGCCACTTGCACATCAGATTCATTAAGTTTTCCACGTCCGGATAGTTTGTCGAAAGTTCTGTCGAACGCATCTTTAAGAGTTTGAAACACTAGTCGCCCCCTCACCAATCTCCTTTTCAATCTCTCCTACTATCGAATCAGCTAGTCTTTCTATCACGTCATCATTTTCACCTTCAACCATAACTCTCGCTATGTTTTCAGTTCCTGAATAACGCACCAGAAGTCTCCCCTTATTCCCCAAAGCTTTTGTAACCTCGTTTACTGCGTTCTGGACGTTGGGTAGACTCTCCATCGGTCTTTTCTCAGTTACCCTCACATTCTTTGTTATCTGAGGAAATGATCTAAAACATGAATCGCAGATTTCAGAGAGAGGTTTTCCCCTCTGTTGCATGATGGATAATACGCGAAGGGCCCCCAGGGTTCCATCACCAGATGTCGTATGATGCAGGAAGATAATATGACCGCTGTTCTCACCTCCGAGATTATATCCATCCTTGCGCATCACATCCATTATGTATCGATCCCCCACATCCGTGCGAATGAGTTTTATACCCTTCTCCTTCAATGAAACTTCCAAGCCCATGTTGCTCATCAGGGTACCTACAACGGTTGCCTTGGCAAGATTCCCTTTTGAATGCAGATGATTCGCACATATCGCAAGGGCCCCATCACCATCTATAATCCTTCCGTTCTCATCACACATTATCAGCCTGTCAGCATCACCATCTAGGGCAACTCCAAGATCAGCTTTGTGCTCACACACCAACTTCGCCATTCTTTCAGGATGAAGAGCACCGCAGTCCACATTTATGTTCATTCCGTTTGGATTGATGGCTGTCGTGATAACATCGGCCCCGAGTTCTCTAAATACAGTCGGTGCAATCTTATATCCGGCACCATTCGCACAATCCAAAACGATCTTCATTCCATCAAGCGTCAAATGCTGTGGCAGTGTGCCCTTGAGATATTGAATATATCGTCCACCTGCATCGTCGATTCTATAAGCCCTACCCATTTCCTCTGGATCAGCCCTTAACTTATCAAGCTTATCACCAAAAATCATATCCTCTATTCGGAGTTCGACATCATCTGGAAGCTTAAAGCCCTTATTATCAAAAAACTTGATTCCGTTGTACTCAACTGGGTTATGAGAAGCCGATACCATTATACCTGCCCTGGCCCTCATACTGTGAGCGATAAAGGCAATGCCTGGGGTAGGCAGAGGACCAACCAACATTGCGTCCATGCCCATAGAACATACACCGGATACTAACGCGGACTCCAAAACGTAACCCGAAAGACGCGTATCCTTCCCGATGACGATCCTTTGCAAACCGGGGGCATCTTTAAATGAAATTGCAATGGCTTGGCCGAGTTTCATCGCCACCCCAGAATCCATAGGATATTTGTTAGCAATACCCCTGACACCATCGGTACCGAAGAGCTTCCGTACTCGTTGATTCATAATTAATTCCCCTGAAGATTAATCCTGAGCTCTGAGACGAGCTACTACACGATCGATAACCCAGCTTGGAGTCGAAGCACCTGCCGTAATACCTATAGTCTCCGCATCGGCAAAATCTTCAATGTTCAACTCCTCATCGGTCTCTATAAAGAAGGTAGGCGTACCACTTTCCTTTGAAATCTCAGCCAACCTATTTGTGTTCGAACTGTTTCTGCCACCTACTACTACCATAGCATCGACTTTTCCGGCAAGTTCACTCACCTCATGCTGACGGGTACCGGTGGATGGACATATCGTATCGAAGACAAGACATTCCGGATAACGCTCCCTAATCAATCTTACCAAATTATCAAATTTGTCTCGCTGCTGCGTGCTCTGTGAAACAACACACACCTTGCCCAGATTGGAAGAAAGTGCTTTCACCTCATCAGCTGAGTTAACACAGGCTCCACGCTTTTCCGCAAAACCCAAAAGGGCCATCACCTCAGGGTGTTCCCTATGACCTATGATGATAATGAAGTACCCTTTTCTCAAATGACCACGAACCGTACCCTGAATAACTCCTACATCGGGACATGTCGCATCACATATAGTTGCCCCTGAGGATTCGATTCTCTTTCTCTCATTCGGTGGAAGTCCGTGCGTCCTAATGACAATCGTCCCCTTCAACTCAGGTGGAATTTCCTCCAAAACAGATATACCCTTTTCCTTGAGCATCTCCACAGCCTGAGGATTGTGAATCAGCGGGCCATATGTATAGACAGGTCCATGTTCAGGATGGTTGTTTGCGAATTCTAAAACCTTATCGAAAGCCCTTCTCACCCCCCAGCAAAAGCCAGATGATTTCGCAACAATTATCCTTCTCTCCTTTGCTTTAGGCACTTTCCAATACCTCCTCGCCACCGGACACTTCTTTTTTTATACCTTTGGCGATGTTATCCAAAACACCATTCACAAATGATCCACTATCCTTAGTACCATATTTTTTGGCCACCTCAACAGCTTCATTAATTGTAACCTTTACAGGGATATCATCTCTAAAAAATAACTCATAAACGGCCAGACGTAGGATATTTTTATCGACTGCAGCCATTCGCGTTATCTTCCAATTGGTGGAGTTATCAGCGATGCGTTTATCGATAGATTCGATATCCTTCACTATTCCACTCAACATCTCATTTGAGAAAATACGGATATCATCATCAGCATTATTAGAGCTCCAGTAGTTCCGAATCACATCATTAGCGGAACTACCAACGAGATCATACTGATAGAGCATCTGAAGAATACATTCCCTAGCTTTGCGTCGAGATCCCATAAATCAATTCCTAAATAAATATTAACCGACCTGTTTTAAAACGTTCGCCATCTCTATAGCCGCCAACGTCGCCTCTGAACCCTTATTGCCCTGTTTCGTACCCGCGCGCTCAATAGCTTGTTCCAAACTTTCTGCGGTGATTACTCCGAATGAAACGGGAATTCCAGTATCAAGCATAGCCTGACTCAGCGCTCTGGAGGTCTGGTTTGATACATGCTCGTAATGAGATGTTGCACCTCGAATGACAGCGCCTAGACAGATCACCGCATCATATTTACCGCTTGCGGCAAGTTTTTTTGCAGCTAGCGATATCTCAAGAGAACCTGGGACCTTCACCACGACCGTACCATCAACATCCCCACCACTTCGCGAGATCACATCCACAGCACCATCTACAAGCCTGTTCGTAATAAAATCATTAAAACGGCTAACCACTATTGCGAGATTCAACCCCTCTGACGACAAATTGCCTTCAAGTATCTTTGGCATATAGCACCTCTCTATTTTATATTTAATTCAAACTTCATCTAAACTTTCTCAAGCAGATGTCCCATCTTGCACCTCTTAGTACGCAGGTAGAATTCGTTGTGCTTGGTTGGTTCCACCTCGATGGGTACTCTCTCACTCACCTCAAGTCCATAACCGGAGAGCCCCACTATTTTCTTTGGGTTATTCGTCATCAAACGAATATTCTTTATACCTAAATCGACGAGTATCTGTGCTCCAATTCCATAATCACGCAGATCGGCATGAAAACCCAATTTCTCATTAGCCTCTACCGTATCCAACCCTTCATCCTGCAATGCATATGCGCGGATCTTATTATGCAAGCCAATTCCACGACCCTCCTGGCGAACATATAAGAGGACACCACACCCTTCATCCTCAATCTTTTCTAGAGCACTGGATAGCTGCAAACCACAATCGCAGCGGGTTGAACCAAAGACATCACCCGTAAGACATTCCGAGTGAACCCTGACTAGAATCGGCTTTCCATCTGACACATCACCCTTGATCAGAGCTATATGTGTATGAGAATCAATATCGTTTCTATATGTATAGATTCTAAAATCATCACCGTAATGGAGTGGCATCTTTGCCTCTGAATCAAGATGAACAAGAGACTCATTCCTCATTCTATAGCGAACTATATCCTCGATACTGACGATAGTTAGATCATGTTTTTTAGAAAACTCCTCAAGCGCTGGCATCCTGGACATGGTGCCGTCATCATTCATAATCTCACATATGACACCAGCAGGTTTAAGACCAGCCAGCCTTGCTAGATCCACTGAACCTTCAGTCTGACCTGTTCTTACTAAGGTACCACCATTCTTCGCCCTCAAGGGAAAGATATGACCTGGCCTAGCCAGATCGCTAGGTATCGTTTTCTCATCGATCGACACTTGGATCGTTTTTGCGCGGTCCGCAGCTGAGATGCCCGTTGTCGTATCCTCCTTAGCATCTACAGAAATTGTAAAACCAGTATGAAACGCTGAAGTATTATCTGAGACCATCAATGGAAGATCTAATTCATCAGCCCTCTTCTCAGTAATCGCCAGGCATACGAGCCCACGTCCGTGCGTTGCCATAAAGTTTATCGCTTCAGGTGTGACGTGCTCAGCTGCCATCGCAAGGTCGCCTTCATTCTCACGGTCTTCATCATCGACCAATACGACCATCTTTCCAGCTTTATAGTCGGCAATCGCCCGCTCAACTATCTCGATGCTCTTCTTATGTTCCTTCAGATCAATAAACGTCATAATATTTTCAACTCCCAACTTTGAGTTTTTAAAACCCATGCTTCCTTAAAAACTCCTCGGTCACACGAGATTCCTTAGAATACTCTTCACTATCTAAAAAACGTAGCTTTTCTACATACTTTCCTATGATGTCAACTTCTAAGTTAACCTCATCCCCAACCTTCATCGACTGAAAGGTCGACTTGAGCTGAGTATGTGGAATCACCATAACTGTAAAGTGATCCTCAGTACAGCGATTAACAGTGAGACTAACACCATCTATCGAAACCGAACCCTTTTCGACAATATACCTTGAAAGGTTGTGCGGTATTCTTACAGTAAACTCCCTCGGGCCTGTTTTACCAATAATATCAATAACATTACCAACACAATCGACATGCCCCTGCACCATATGTCCACCGAGCCTACCACCAACCTTGAGGGCGCGTTCCAGGTTTACTGGGGTACCCTGCTTGCAGTTTTTGAGAGTCGTCCTGTCAAATGTCTCAAGGGAAATATCTGCCCAGAAACACTTTCCAAGCCTCGATGTTACGGTCAGACAACACCCATTGACCGCAATTGACTCACCAACGTTAGTCGTCTCAAGGTCGAAATCACATTTAATCTCAACAATCGCATGATCGCTCCGCCGTTCGACAGACCTGACCTCTCCGACCCCCTCAATTATCCCTGTAAACAAACTAACCTCCTACCTCAGATTACCCTCAAGGATAAAATTATCACCCATCGTTTGAAAGTGAACATCCTTCAATTCAAATGCATTCTTCATCTTATCTATGGAAATTCCGGGAAGAAAATCGATCCCATCACCACCAATGAGTTTAGGTGCGAAACAGACTATCAGTCTGTCAATCAGCTTTCTCTTCATAAAATCAGAAAAGAGCTCCCCCCCGCCTTCCAAGAGGATGGAGGTGATTCCCATATCACCCAATTGGTTCAAAAGATGAGGTAGGAAAACATGATCCTCACCAGTCGCTCTACATCGAATCACCTCAAAACCATTTCTTGAAATCCAGTTACTTCTACTCTTCGGGGCATGGACTGTCGTAGCAAAGACAGTCTTCCCCTTCGCCCTCTTAAATATTCTGGATTTTCTGGGCAGGTTTAAAGATTCATCGACAACTACTGCCAGGGGCTGCCTTCCTCTCCATCCCTTAATTCTGACATTCAGCCTAGGATCATCTTTTCTTACGGTACCACCTCCCACGACAACAGCATCAACATTTCCTCTTACCCTATGAACAAATTTGCGGCATTCCCCGTTGGTAATCCACTTGGAATCACCCGATCTCGCTGCAATTTTACCATCCAGCGTCATTGCAACTTTTGCTGTAACATACGGAATACCACTCACCACATGTTTGTTATAAGGTTCATTGATAGAAACACAGTTCTTCTGAAGAACACCTGTGACAACCTTAATTCCAGCTTTCTTTAAGAATCTAATCCCCTTGCCATTAACGATTGGATTTGGATCCTTCGTGCCGACAATGACAGTTTTAATGCCGGCTTTCACTATTTCTACGACACAGGGTGGCGTCCTACCCTGATGACAACAGGGTTCCATCGTCACATATAGATCGGCACCCTTTGATCTATGAGCTGCCTGCTCCAGCGCATGGACTTCGGCGTGAGGTGTGCCTGCCATATAATGGTAACCCTCACCAACGACCTTATCACCCTTCACAACTACCGCCCCAACCATTGGATTGGGCGAAGTCCTTCCTGCACCTTCGAGTGCAAGGGCGATTGCCCAACGCATATGTGATTCATGTTTTTTTGTCATACAATCAGTTTGACGTCGCAAGTTAGGAGTACAAAAATATTT
The DNA here is from genome assembly GCA_018645265.1 of Deltaproteobacteria bacterium. Taxonomy (GTDB): domain Bacteria; phylum UBA10199; class UBA10199; order 2-02-FULL-44-16; family JAAZCA01; genus JABGOS01. The sequence goes on along the minus strand of JABGOS010000060.1, from coordinate 10,938 downwards.
TTTCTCAGAACTATTTAAGTGTTCTTCTCCTTCACCAAAAGATCATTCAGCTCAGACATAAATTCATTGATATCCTTAAAAGAACGATACACTGATGCAAAACGAACATAGGCAACCTCATCCAGAAGATGAAGCTGTTCCATCACCCTCTCACCAATCTTTGCACTTGGCACTTCTGGATCGCCCAACTCCTGAGCCCATCTTTCGACACCATCCACAACCGAAGTGATCGTCTCAGTTGATATAGGTCTCTTCTCACAGGCTTTCTTGATTCCACCTGCTATTTTCATTCTATCGAACGTTTCCCGACGCCCATCCTTCTTAACGACCGCGGGGATTGGTTCCTCGACACGCTCATAGGTTGTAAAGCGCTTACCGCAGCTCTCACACTCCCGACGACGCCTTATAATAGCGCTATCCTTTGTAACTCGCGAGTCGATAACCTTACTTTCAACCGTTGGACAAAATGGACATTTCATAGGAATTATTAGCGACTGGTGATCAGTGTCTCGTTTATTTCACGATGCACCTATCACGGTTCACCATTTACTATCATCGATAAAGTGGAAATCCTTCACAAAGCTTACGAACTTCAGCTTTAATAGAGGTGTGCAAACTTTCATTTTCAACATCACCAATGACATCTGCAATCCAGTTGCCAATTGTTTGCATCTCATTTTCTTTCATCCCCTTAGTGGTAAGGGCTGGCGTACCAATCCTAATTCCTGTAGTAACAAATGGAGAACGCGTCTCCCTAGGAATTGTATTCTTATTCACAGTAATCCCAGCCTGACCAAGAGCCGCTTCAACCTGCTTGCCAGTCAAATCCTGTTTAGTTAGATCGAGTAGGAACAGATGTGTGTCCGTTCCACCAGAAACTATTCTAAGCCCTCGCTCCACGAGAGTGGCGGCTAAAGCTTTGCTATTCGCTATTACCTGTTTACAATAATCCTTATAATCGGGTTGAAGGTCCTCTTGAAACGCCACTGCCTTTGCAGCAATCACATGCATGAGAGGCCCGCCCTGCAAGCCTGGGAAGATCGCCTTATTTATCTTCTTAGCAAACTCCTCGGTACACATGATCATGCCACCTCGCGGTCCGCGAAGAGTCTTATGTGTTGTAGTCGTTACAAAGTGACAATGCGGTACTGGACTACTGTGCAATCCCGTAGCAACCAATCCCGCTGGATGAGCTATGTCAGCCATCAAATAAGCGCCAACCTCATCAGCAATCTCACGAAACTTCACAAAATCTATATCCCTCGAATATGCCGATGCTCCGCAAACGATCAACTTAGGTTTATGTTCTCCTGCAAGACGACTTACCTCATCGTAATCAATCAACTCCGTGTCAGGATTAACGCCGTACGGAACCACATTGAAATACGTACCCGATATACTGACCGGAGAGCCATGCGTCAGATGCCCACCATGAGAAAGATTCATTCCCAAGAAGGTATCGCCTGGTTTTAAGATTGAATAATATACACCGAGATTTGCCTGACTGCCGGAATGAGGCTGCACGTTCACGTGATCACATCCAAAGAGTTTCTTTGCCCTCTCCCTAGCCAGGTCCTCAGCGATATCTACAAATTCACACCCACCGTAGTATCTTTTGCCTGGATATCCTTCGGCATATTTATTCGTCATCACCGAGCCCATAGCATTCAATACGCGCTTCGAAACAAAATTTTCAGACGCTATCAACTCGAGTTTATACTCCTGACGATCGATTTCATCCTGAATAGCTTGTGAAATCTCCGGATCGAATTTCCTGAGTTCCTCTGAAATCATAACTCCCTCCTTGGTTCACTGATCGAAATTATCCATTTAATAGAGCCGGAATTGGCTATCACAGGAGGTTTAAAAGGGCAAGAAAGGCTTGAAAGACCTATATTTCGATCTTAGCGACCCTTGGGGTGTGACGCCCGCCTTCAAAGGAGGTGGTGAGGAAAATATCGAGCAGCTCCTTTACAGCCGATCTGTCCGAAACCCTTGAACCAAAACAGGCGAGATTGGCGTCGTTATGGCAACGACTCATCTGGGCGTCATATTGGTCATGCAGAACCACCGCTCTAACACCCTTGAAGCGATTGGCCGTTATACACATACCTATACCCGAACCGCAGACCAAAACACCACGCTCCACTTCGCTATGCTGAACGGAGAGTGCGACCTTCTTTGCGTAATCCGGATAATCGGTTCTGTTACTATTTGTAGGACCTAGGTCTAGAACTTCGTGGCCCTTTTCTGATAGGTGCTGTCTGAGATCCTCTTTTAAATCAAAACCAGCGTGATCGGAAGCTATGGAGATTCTCATCTTCCCTCAATTCGTTTTCAGAGAAACAAAATCTATTATATCCTGAACTTTCTCAAGACGCTCTGCAATATCGTCACTGATTTCAACTTCGAACTCCTCCTCAAACGCCATGAGGAGTTCTACGAAATCTAGATCATCGGCACCAAGATCATCACTGAAGGACAAAGCAGGATGCACGTCATCGAATGACAGACCGAGCTGATCTGAAACGATCTCAACAACCTTATTCTCGATAGCATTATGCGACACGATTTAAGGAGCCCCGTTTATACTGCCTGCTTGATGATCTCACGTCCCTTATAGAACCCACAGCTGATGCAAACGCGATGTGGTAGCTTCGGCTGTTTGCACTGCGGACATTCTGAAAGGCTTCGTTCTTTGATCTTTTCGTTGTGAGCGCGACGCATATCACGACGAGCCTGTGATTTTTTTCTTTTTGGAACTGCCACTGCAAACTCCTTTCGCGAAAATAGAGATGGCCCTTTACATAAAAAAGGCCTTTATGTCCAGTATCTTATTTACTATTTTAAATCAATTCTTAGTGACCTTAATACCCTTTAGGGATGCCCATCTAGGATCGGTACTCTCCTCCTCGCATCCACAGATCTCCTCATTTAGGTTTTTACCGCATTTCTGGCAAAGCCCCTTACAGTCATGTTTACATAGATGTTTCATGGGCCTAGCCAAAAGCACCTGCTCCCTTACCACATCAGCAAGATCAAATCTATCACCCTCATAATAGCCAAATTCCAGGTCCTCACTGGAGAGTTCAATCTCCTCGATCTCGCCTGCCGACAACCTCTCACGTCCATCACTCACAGGGATCAGCACCGTATGAATATCAACATTGGAGTGACTATCAAATTTCGCAAGGCACCTATCACATGTACTCTTGGTATTATATTGCACCAAACCTTGGAGATCGATGTTATCATCGTATCTCATGATGTTCAGCTGAGCGCTAACACTGTTTTTATCGACTAAACCACCCAGAACATCGATAAGCACGCCGCTCAACCAATCGTCACCACTACCAGCATCGATTTTAAGCCCTTCATCAGGGATATCATAAATCAGGATATCCATGTATTCCACCCCTTTTAACTATGTTCAACAGGTACGAAGATCGTAGCTCAAAATCTAGCAGCATAATACAATCTAGACCTTCTTGATTTGATTGTTTGCATCCAAAAAGATTTTTCTTACCGTAAAAGAAGAAACTTCCTTCTCATCATAATCTGCATAGGTACCAATTATCAGCTTATCACCCTTTCCGATCAACCGAGCAGCAGCTCCATTCATTGCTATGACACCCGAGCCTCCCTCGCCCTCGATTACATATGTCATAAGTCGCTGACCATTCGTAATATCCCACACATGAACCTTCTCATATTCAACAAAGTCAGCAGCTTCCATCAGATCACGATCTATCGTGATCGATCCCTCATATTCAACGGATGCATCCGTAACAGTTGCCCCGTGAATCTTGGATTTGAGAAGTCTCCTTCGCATGGCGCGGGACCCTATACCGAAGGGAACCCTCATGTCAACCGGAAGATTAACGACCACTAGTTAAAGTATAAAATCATATATAGCAGCTAACATACTGATATATAGATATAGACAAGTAATTAACATACTTGAAATTCTATACATAACTTGGTACTCCTCTTTGATCATGGAAAATATATCAGTGAACGGTATCAATAATAATGAAGTAGTGATCTTTGGCTTTGGCGGACAGGGCATGGCCCAAGCACTCAACCTACGAGATAACGGGTGGAAGGTATCGGTCTATCTTCGACCAACGAGTTCAAGAATAAGCCAGGTGAAGGAAGCTGGCCTCCTCTTGATTAGCGATCCGATTACTGCTGCTAAGAAAGCGCATTTAGCAGTGATACTCCTGCCGGATAGTCAGCAAGGAGCATTCTACAAAGAGTATTTGGAAGCGAACCTTCCTGAAGGATCCACTATGGTCTTCGCACACGGTCTCGCCGTCCATTACAAGCAGATTGTTCCTAGAAATGATCTTGATGTCGTCTTAGTTGCACCCCTTGCCCATGCAAACGCAGTCCGTAGTGAGTTTCTTAAAGGCGCAGGAGTCCCCTGCATGATCGCTGCGGCACAAAATGCCTCAGGTGAAGCTCCACAGCTTGCTCACACATATGCTAAGGCCATAAGCAAGACCGGCCCTTTTCTTGATACAACCTTTTCAGAGGAGGTCGAAACTGATCTCTTCGCTGAGCAAGCCTTGCTTTGTGGTGGCCTCCCCGAGCTTGTCCGTGCAACATTTGATACACTAATAGGGGCTGGCTACAATCCTGAAGCAGCATATTTTAGCTGTCTCAAGGAACTCAGACCGATCGTTGACCTCCTTGACCAACACGCCATCTCAGGCCTCAGAAATAAGGTGAGTGACACTGCTCGTTATGGCGCTGTTACAAGAGGACCTAGGGTGATAGGTGACCATGCGAAAAAGGAACTTGGAAGCATCCTCTCTGAAATCCGTTCAGGAGACTTCATGACGGAGTTTGTAAATGAGGGTCGAAATGGATATCGAGTCTCACAACTGCAGACCGAGAATGACTCCGAACATCAGCTCGAAAAAATCCACCGACGCTACAACCCCACCACCAGCTAATTAATTGGCCTCTACCCCCTTTACTCCACAACTCATTGCGGTTAGGATAGCCCGCTTGAACAGGAGATCCAAATGGACCGCAAGCCCGCAGTAGCTGGACGATTCTATCCAGGAACGGAAAAGTCCCTTCGTAAAGAGCTCAAACGTTTGCTCAGCACCGATAAAACCCCGCGGAAAGCAATTTGTGCCATTGCACCTCATGCTGGTTATATCTATTCCGGAGGAATTGCTGGTGAGGTATTCTCAAGCGTAGAGGTCCCTAGCTGCTGCATAATCCTATCACCGAACCACACCGGCATCGGCGCAAAAGCAGCCCTCATGACGAAAGGTTCTTGGACGATACCGACCGGGAGAATCCCTGTTAACGAGGAGATTTCAACTAAACTTTTATCGCTCTGCAATGATCTCAAGGATGACTCCTCTGCACACTTGGAGGAACACTCTTTGGAGGTACAACTCCCATTTCTTCTGGCGAGACAACCGGGACTCACAATTGTACCGATTACAATCTCCCACATAAATTTTTCAGCGTGTTCAAAAATTGCTGAAGCGATTGCAGAGTTGATAGATAGCAGAGATGAGAACATCTTGATCGTTGCAAGCACCGATATGAACCATTATGAGGACCAGACACATACTCTCGAAAAGGATCGTCTGGCTATAGAACGTGTGGTCTCCTTAGATCCAAATGGACTCTTATCGACATGTGCCGAAAAACAAATCTCCATGTGCGGTGTCGTACCCACGGCTATAGCCATTTCTGCATCTAAGAAACTGGGAGCCAGCAGTGTAACATTGATCGACCACAAGACATCCGGCGATATCAGCGGTGACTATAACGCCGTAGTAGGGTATGCAGGATTTATTATTGAATAATTTTTTATCTTGATTGAATTAATAATGACTAATAATAACCGCTGTTCGATATATCCTTATGCATAGACGTTTTTAAGCAACATCGACTATCTATAACAGCTATTAACCAGGACTGATTATGAAACCAAGAGTAAGATTTGCGCCATCGCCTACAGGAGCACTTCACATAGGAGGAGCGAGAACCGCCCTCTTCAATTGGCTCTTCGCCAAACACCACGATGGTGTGTTCGTTCTGAGAATCGAAGACACCGACCGCGAAAGATCGACGAAGGAATTCGAAAAATCAATTCTCGAGGGAATGCGTTGGCTGGGAATGGACTGGGATGAAGGACCCTTCTACCAGACACAACGAATGGAGATTTACAAAGGACACGTCAAAAAACTGATGGAGGAGGGAAAGGCTTATCCATGTACGTGCTCACCCGAAGAACTCGATGAGAGCCGAAAGAAGGCTATGGCGGAGGGCAGAAAACCAAAATACGATGGTACCTGTAGAAATGGTGTTACCCACCCGGATAGACCTGCCGTTATAAGATTCAAAGCTCCCCAGGATGGCACTACGAAATTTCATGACATCTGCAGGGGAACGATTAGTTTCAACAACGCTGAACTAGATGACCTGATCATTGCGAGAAGCGATGGCACACCGACATATAATTTTACGGTAGTAATCGATGATGTGACGATGGATATGACACATATCATACGCGGTGACGATCATATCAACAACACCCCCAAACAAGTTATGCTGTACAATGCCCTCGGTTATAAGCTTCCCGAATTTGCACATCTGCCAATGATTCACGGATCGGACAAGAAGAAACTCTCAAAGCGCCATGGTGCAGCGTCTGTCATGGAATACAAGGAACTGGGATACCTCCCGGAAGGTTTAGTAAATTACCTAGCTAGACTTGGATGGGCTCATGGTGACCAGGAGATCTTCGATTTCAGCGAACTCATTAAAATATTCGACTTAGACGCGGTTAGCAACTCACCTTCGATCTTCGATACTGAAAAATTGGAATGGGTAAATAGCCAGCACATAGTTAAAAAAACCAATGCCGAGCTAGTAGAACTCACAAGGCCCTTCTTCACTAAAATCGATATCAGTCTTACCGATGATAATTATGCTATACAGGTCATGGAAGTGGAACGCGAACGTGCAAGAACACTCAAAGAGTTGGCCAACATTTCTACATTCTTCTTCAATGATGAGATCAGCATCGATCCAAAAGCCGCCTCCAAATGGTTAAAACCAGAGCAGATTGGAAGGTTGCAGGAACTTCGAGAAGCCATTCAAGAGGATCAGCAATTCAGCGTTGCGTCTCTCTCTAAAATATTCAATGAAATGGCTGAAAGAAATGGCCTTAAGATGCTGAAGATCGCACAGCCGGTAAGAGTAGCTATGACCGGATCTACAGCTAGCCCTGGAATATTCGAAGTGCTCACAATACTTGGCAAGGAACGTGTGCTAAAAAGATTTGATGCGGCGATTAAGGGCAATTCATAACTAAACTTGTATAACCGAGGAATAGACGATGTTAAAGAAAAACGATGAACAGAACGATAGTAGACCAGAGTCTCTTGATTTCATCCGCACTATAATTGCCAACGACGTGAAGAACAATAAGCATGACAGTTGGGTAATCACACGTTTTCCACCCGAGCCTAATGGACACCTTCACATTGGTCATGCCAAGGCTATCTGTCTGAATTTTGGCATCTCTCTAGAAAACACAAAGAGTCGCTGCCATCTCCGTTTTGATGATACCAATCCTGACAAGGAAGAGGATAAATATATCAGAGCTATTAAAGAGGATGTTAAGTGGCTAGGCTTCGACTGGGGGGATCATCTCTACTACGCATCAGATTATTTTGAAAAAATGTACAGCTATGCTGAGGAACTCATTCAAAATGGGAAGGCATATGTCTGCAGCTTGAGCCCTGATGAGGTAAGAAATACTCGTGGCACATTAACTGAACCTGGCATCGCAAGTCCGGATCGTAATCGCCCACCTGAGGAGAGTTTGGATCTTTTCAGGAGAATGAAGGCCGGCGAGTTCGACGAAGGCAAATATACGCTTCGCGCGAAGATTGATATGGCATCTGGCAATTTCAACATGAGGGATCCAGCGATCTACAGGATAAAGAAAGCCAGTCATCCAAGAACAGGTAACAGTTGGTGCATATACCCCATGTATGACTATGCCCATTGCCTGGAGGATGCGATAGAGGAGATAACCCACTCCCTATGCACATTGGAGTTCGAAGATCATAGACCTCTGTACGACTGGTACCTCGATGAGCTTAAAACCCCATGTCACCCCAGACAGATAGAATTCGCTCGCCTGAACTTAACATATACGGTGATGAGCAAACGGAAGCTTCTGGAACTTGTTGAAGAGAAGAGAGTCGATGACTGGGATGATCCACGCATGCCTACAATAGCAGGCCTGAGAAGGCGTGGATACACCCCTTCATCTATCAGAAATTTCTGCGATCGAATAGGTATCGCAAAACGCGATAGCACTGTAGATGTTGCCCTTCTTGAATTTTATATTCGTGATGAGCTGAATAAAACTGCCCCACGCACTATGGGTGTCTTAAAACCTCTGAAGGTAGTGATAGAAAATTACCCGGATGATCAGACTGAGGAGTTGGATGCGATAAATAACCCTGAAGATGAAAGCGCCGGAACCAGGAAGCTCCCCTTTGCCAAAGTTCTCTACATCGAACGGGACGACTTTATGGAGGATCCCCCTAAGAAGTTCTTCAGGCTGGCTCCAGGACGCGAGGTGCGACTGCGGTATGCATATTTCATCAAATGCACCGATGTAGTTAAGAACCCGAATACAGATGAAATTGAAGAGATCCGGTGCACCTATGATCCGGCCACAAAGGGTGGAAATGCTCCTGATGGTAGAAAGGTCAAGGCTACGATTCATTGGGTCTCAGCTGAACATGCTCTCAATGCTACAGTCAGGCTTTACGATAGACTGTTCAATAAGGAGAATCCTCTTGATGGGGCAGACTATCATAATAACTTAAACTCGGACTCGCTGCAGATCATAGCAGACGCTAAGCTCGAGCCCTCTCTTAAGTCTGCAAAAGCTGAGTCGCGCTATCAATTCGAACGATTGGGATACTTCTTTGTAGATCCTAAGGACTCAGAGGATGGAAAACCTGTGTTCAACAGAATTGTTACGCTAAGGGATGCCTGGCAGAGAATACAGAAATCTGGAAAATAACAAAAAAGTGTCCGACACTTATTCTGGATGATCAGTAAACTTTGATCTTTGTGATGTGCATACCGTGTGAGGTCCAACCTACATCATATCCGACGCGTTTGCCTTCTGATAGATATTTTGCGTCCCCTTTTGGTCCAATCATCTCCAGCTCTTCCATACGAAAGCCTATCAATTCACCGCGTACATTCTTTATCTCACCATACCCCTGTTTTGGATGAAAACTCATCACTTCACCCTTGGGAAAGAGATCATCCTCCTCAACTGAAGGAGAATCTTCCATTACGATATCGCATGGAAGCGGTAGCCAATTAACGGCCCTTACCTCAACATCAACTTTATCTATGGTCATTATTGTTACTCCTGGATTACCTCGAGTACTTATTTCCTCGCTGGCTCCTTATCATTTCTTCCTTCTTGATCTCTTTTTCGTCATCCTTTTTAGGATTTAGAATAGGCTCGATATACATCGCTTCCCTTCTTCTCTCAACCTCTCGAACTCTCATCTGAGCAGGTTCCGTACCCTGCACCCTGATGATGGTTGGTTTAATAAAAACCATCAGCTCAGTATTTTCAATGCGCTTATCCTTCGATTTAAAAGCATTTCCCAAAAGTGGAATTTTATGAAGATACGGAACACTTCTCTTTGTCAAGTTATCCTGATATCTCGAAAGACCACCTATTACCGTTGTCTCGCCATCCTTGACGAGCACCGTGGTCGTTGCCGTATTATCCACAATGACCGGTATACCCTGAATAGCCCTGGAAAAATCAGGTGTCGATGTAACCGCTTCAATGTTGAGCTTAACATAGTCATCGATCGTAATCTGAGGTGTTACGGTCAACTCAACACCTGTCTCAACTTCCTCTAAACTGGATGAACCCGTCGACGCAGTAGTTCCGCCTGAGGTTCCTATATTCACCGATCCAGTACCCTGGATTAAAAGCGTAGCACCGCTGCGTATATTTGCTGCTTTGCCATTGGAAGTTACTACGGATGGATCTGAAATAACGTATATGTCACCCCTCTGTTCAGCAGCCAGCAACTGAATATCCAAATTCGTATTCTTGAAGAAGGAACCGAGTAAGAGGCCGCTAGTTGGGGCTGTCGGAGCCATGTTCACATTTAGATTACGTTGTGAATCAGCCTGACCTACAGATTGAACTCCACCAAATCGAAAGTCCCAGCCATCCTGTCCTCGATTAAGCCCCCACTGTATACCGAGCGAACGGCTGAAAGCCCTCGTCGCCTCAAGTATTTTAGATTCAATCAGGACCTGAGTATCCTTAACATCAACATCCTCAATGAAACGTCTGATATTATCTATATTCGAAAGAAGCTCTCTGATTATTAGGGAATTAGTTCTATCATCCCCTACAGCCGAGCCCCTGCTCGTCAGCAAGGTCTGCACCTTCGGGAGCATCTCCATAGCAGGTGCAAAACGCAATCTGAAAGTTTCCGTCTTCAGATCCTCACCCGTTTCCTTAAACTGCTCATCCTTCCCAATTCTAACTACACGACCCTCTATCGTATATTCGAGAGAGTTGGCACGAATAATAGCATTCATGGCATCACTGACGCGAATCTCCCTAAAATTCACATTCACGACACCTTCGATCCCTTCAGGGATAATGATATTTATATCTGCAATCCAGGATAAAAACTGCATAACCTCTCTTAAAGAGGCTTGCCTAAATGATATATCGTATCTTGGACCACTTGAGGTTCCAAAAAAATTTTCAGGAGCTATTTTGCTGACGCTACCCGTACCAAGTGAATTAGGATTAGCACTGACGGTTGAAAAAAATGAAACCGTTAAAATCATTTCTAATAAAGATTTACACATGAAAATGAG
>JABGOS010000037.1 GCA_018645265.1 Deltaproteobacteria bacterium | reverse complement strand
ACCTCCGATAGAACATCCTTCCCCAGGTGCTTGAATACAATACACGCCATCCTGGAAAGCTTTATCGAACTCCACAGTCCAATGAGCAGTTTTCTGATTTTTACACGTCCCCCTCGGGCCCTATTTGAAAAATCTATCTTATCCAACTCGATATATTTTCTAGGGGCTTTGGGAAAACCGTTCCTGATCACTCCCTGTGAACTCAGGAGATGATCAAAAAACTCCTGGGGGTGCATGCTTGGAAAATGTTCTGCAAAATCTGCCAGATTTAGGTATGCCGTCATCTTCCATCTGTAATTTAGATAGGTAAGCGAGATCAACGCTAGACAGATGAGCGATGTGATAGGAAATATTGGATTCCTTATTTCGGAATAGATTGTGATGTTCCATATTGCACAACCAATTAGAAATAGCGTGCCGATAGAAATTCTAAGGGGCGATATGAGTTCTTCCCATAGGCCGAAGCACTTGTTGAGCTTTCTAAAAAACCTATTTTTGATAGTTATCGGATAACTTATCAAGCGGCATATGGGGACGAAATAAATTACCCCCAGTATGATGGCCTTATCAAGGCTTGGATACCATAGATGGGAAGTCAGGCTGTACCAGTTCATCAGTTTGGTTTGCTCCTTTAGTTTTCGATTTCCTGGAGCTCAATATTTCCTGGTTTCAGTTGTGATAGGTTGTAACGGAATGTGAGATCTACGGATCTCTTGCCAATTCTAAAATCCTCACGACCCAGTCTCTGTGATATTCTGCTAGCCACGGAATTAGCTGAACCTTTTTGAGTTTCGTAGATAGTCGTTATGACGCCCTTATCGCTAAGCGACATGACCATATCTATCGGGTATCTTACCAAGCTTCTAATATAGTGTTCAACCTGTGATACCAGGGATGCGCTTTTCTTTATGCCGAAGCGCTTTCTCACGTTTGCATAGTTTGTAATCGCAATGTCATATTTGAAGGTCTGTTGTTCTGAATATGGCTGTTTTGCAGCTTCTTCGGATGCAGGAAGGAGGATATTATAAAGTGGGTGGTGCGGTTTAGGCAGATCAGCCCACATCTGTCCTCTCTGGTGAAGTATGGTCTGGCGACAGTTGTATAGCGATACTCCGCTCTCCTCATCCTTGCTGCCGTGTAGAAGACTGTCCAGAAAGGATTGGCTGTCGACATCGTCCAGAAGCCTGTCGTGGCTTTCAAAACTGATCTTTACCCCAGGTCCATTTCTTAGCGAAAAGCTCTCCAGCTTAATATCTATTCTGCTGCCTCGGTCCGCTCTTCTGATGAGGTGTTCAATTAATCTCGAAAAGGACTGGCTTATTCTATCCCTGTCTCCCCAGAGACCGGGCAGTTCAGATGATGCCGATATGTGATATGTGATCTGGCGACTTAGGAAAAGCATGTCCTGCGCCATCATGAGTCTTTTGATTAAGTCTAGAGGATCGAAGTTAGTCACGCCCGTCGCTTCGAGCGGCCATGCGCCACGCCCATCATCTTTCTTCTGTGCGGCTGGCTGGGCGTCCTTCGTAATTACCCCTTCTGTGCCTTTGCCATTTAGTGCGTTTCTTAATGATTCGAAGGCGTCTCCGATGCTGCTGGATTTCGCGGCTGGCCAAGTTTTTTCAAGAAAATCGAGGGTCTTTTCCCAGGCGTTTTTGGAGAGCTTTACATCGGAATCCGTCTTTTCTGGGCTGGCTTTTATTACAGGCTTCTTTTTCGAAATCTTCTTCTGCGGGGATTTTTTTGAAGCAGCCTTTTTTGGGGCTTTCGAAGTTTTCTTCTTAAGGACTTTCTTCTTCACAGCCTTTGGTTTGGTCTTCTTTTTCATAGGTTTGCGGAGTTTCATAACTGAAATCTCTATAACATTGCTATGGCAAAGACAAGAATAAAGGGGCGCTGCGACTTGCCGTCGAAACGCCCCTTTGGATAAGTATTTTTCTTTTCTTAGAAGAAGTAGATTACGTTCAACAGACCAGTATTTGCATTGCTCGAACCTGAGCCCTGATAATTAGTCCTTAAGAAGTTGTATTCCAAACCTATTGTGAATGAACTGATTGGCTTGAACCTTATGTTAGCAAAGCCCATCTGGTTCCTCTTTACCCAACCAGCTGCGACCTGCGAGCCCTTGAGGGTGTCAAGTCCATAGCCGATATTTGATTCGAGCCAGCCGAGCCAAAGGCTCTTGATCTGTCCCCAACCAGATATGGTGCGCTGCCTATTAGTATCGGATGCAAGCGATAGCGTTGAACCGAGGCTGTATCCGTAGTGCAATTCAAGGGAGGGTTTGAAGTACTTGTGGATCGGAGCATCTACGCTGAGCGCGAGACCCCAGTTATTTACGGTAGCCTGTCCTGCGACCGCATTTTTGTGACGTGCATAAAGTGCTGAGAGATAAACTTTGAATGGGCCTGCCCAGATTGGATGGATAAATCCTACCCTTCCCTGAAACATCGGTATCCCGGTGGTGTTTCCGTTGTCATTGAAAGCCATGGAGTTTCCGGGGAGGTTTATGCTGGCGTCAGCTTCTACCTTGCTGTCTTCCCATACTGGATGGTTGTAGGAAAATCTTATCTGCGGGCGACGAAATCCTAAGTTACCCTGCTGCCATAGGTTGCCACCTATGTTCAGAGTTGCGGTATTTAATGGTGAGAAGAGGTCCCACTCCTGTCCGAAAAGAATATGCCAGCGTTCTTGCCCAATGCCTGCATACGCTCTACGTATACGGGGGAGTACTGAATGAATGCTCAAGTTGTTAGTGCTGAAGAAGTCCATCTCCAAACGTGCATCTACCGTGAAGTTCTTTCCTCCAAAATCGTAAGGCGCTAGGTTAAAGCCGAAACGTGTATTCTGAACCGTTCCTGAGATGAAGGCGTCATTATTTCCATCCACGGACTCATCAACAACACGGTTGAATCCAGACATGATGCGGTTGTAGCTGGCAGGTGTGTTATTGAGTGCGCCAAAGCTCGAAAGTTGTGAATCGCCAAACATGCCCTCTGCGGATACGAATCCGTAGAGGCTTATTGGTACTTTGGTAGACAAAGATATCTTTTCATCCTGATCCATCTGTAGGTTCTCACTACCTGCGAATGCAGGGGTGGAAATTACAGCGAGAAGAATTATTAACATTGAAACTTTCATGAATCTTTTCATTTCCTCTTCCTCCAAGTTTGATTTTTAAAATGTGCGGGCGAACTAACGTACGTATGTGGAAATGTCTAGGTGTTTTATAGTAATTGCAGAAAGGGTTCTTTGTAGGGGTGTTTTTGGAGAATCTGTTAATAAAAAAACCCGCCTAGGTGATAGGCAGGTTTTTGTCGGGGTGAGAGGATTTGAACCTCCGGCTTCTACGTCCCGAACGTAGCGCTCTAAACCAGGCTGAGCTACACCCCGAGATTGCATAAGGTTTTGCGGTGATTAGTGGAAATATGGTGTTCTGTCAACTTTTGAGGTTGATGGATCGATGGTTCTTTATCTCAAGTCTCCATCTTGATCTCCGCCTTAACCCCTCGACATGCGGTTAAGTGGCGTGTTAAAGAAGGGATATGAAAAAAATAGAGGCCATAATAAAGCCGTTTAAACTCGATGATGTGCGGGAGGCTGTTCAGGAGTTTGGGATATCCGGTATAACCGTGACTGAGGTTAAGGGGTTTGGCCGTCAGAAGGGTCATACCGAGATATATCGAGGGGCTGAGTATGTCGTCGACTTTTTGCCGAAGATCAAATTAGAGATCGTTGTTGAGGATGATAAGGCAGCGGATCTGGTGAAGGTTATACAGGCTAAGGCCACGACCGGAAAGATTGGGGATGGTAAGATATTCATATCTGCTGTGGAGGATGTCGTCCGCATCAGAACTGGTGAGACAGGATCATCCGCAATATGATGTTAGTTTCTAGTTCAAATTTAGCGTTCATAGTGCCGATTTTGTAAAAATCTCATTTATATTCACCCCTTATAAACCTTATTAAATTATTATAAATTAATATATTGCCTTAATTATTAAGAGGTATTAGAATAATAGCATAAATAATTGAGGTATGTATGAAGACTGGTCATCAACTCGATAAGATCGATTATAAGATTTTAACCATCCTCCAGAAGGGCGGAAGGACGAAGAGAAGCCATATCGCTGAGGCCACAGGCCTCTCCATCCCATCGATCAGCGATAGGCTGAAGAGGTTAGAGGGTGATGGTGTGATTTCCAAATATAGCGCTATAGTCAATCCGTATAAATTGGGTTTTGATGTGACTGCGTTTATTATCGTTACGGTTGATTCCTCGGAACACTATGATGCCTTTTTGGATACTGTCACCAATACGAATGAGATTATCGAGTGTCATGCAATAACGGGGGAGGGTACCCACATGTTGAAGGTCAGGGTGAAGAATACAAAATCCCTTGAAGAGCTACTTTCCACTATACAATCGTGGGGTGGGGTATCCAAAACAATGACAAGAGTCGTCCTGAGTTCTCACAAGGAGACGATGACGCTTCCAGTGGAATGATAAATTAAGATAAGGAGAGAGCGATGCCTGTATCAAAAGCGTTAAAACTTGCAGAACAAAACGATGCCAAGATGGTCGATTTCAAGTTCGTCGATTTTCCTGGTGTATGGCAGCACTTTTCAGTTCCACTTGCGGAATTGGATGAGGGGGCGTTTGAGCAGGGGTTTGGTTTTGACGGATCCTCAATTAGAGGATGGCAGCCTATACACGCATCGGACATGCTGATCATTCCGGATCCATCGACTGCGAAGATGGATCCATTTATGAGCGAATCTACATTGTCGCTCATATGTAACATCGTAGATCCTATTACTAAAGAACCGTATTCTAGGGATCCCAGGTTTATTGCCCAGAAATCGGAATCGTATCTAAAGTCGACCGGCATAGCGGATACCGCATTTATAGGGCCTGAAGCAGAATTTTTTATCTTCGACCACATCGCTTTCGATCAGACGGTCAACGAGGGTTTTTATAGAATAGATTCCGTAGAGGGTCGTTGGAACAGTGGCTCGGAGGATTGTCAAAATTTGGGTTATAAGCCGCGTTACAAAGAGGGTTATTTTCCCGTGTCACCTACGGACAGTCAGCAGGATATCAGGACCGAGATGGTCCTCGAGATGCAGAAAATCGGGATTCATGTGGAGTGCCAGCATCACGAAGTCGCAACGGCGGGTCAGGCTGAGATCGATATGAGATTTGCACCGCTAGTTGAAACGGGGGATATGCTCCTTTGGTTTAAATACATAGTTAAAAATGTGGCGAGGCGTCACAACAAGACTGTAACTTTTATGCCTAAACCGCTGTTCGATGATAATGGAAGTGGAATGCATACGCACGTTTCCCTCTGGAAGGGTAAGGAGCCACTGTTCGCAGGGGATCGCTATGGCGGGTTGTCTGAGATGGCGCTTCACTTTATGGGGGGGATTCTAAAACACGCTGGATCACTCTGCGCATTTACCAATCCTACTACAAACTCATATCGAAGGCTCGTTCCGGGTTTTGAGGCGCCAATCAATTTAGCCTATTCAAGTATGAACAGATCTGCTGCTGTGAGAATACCGATGTATTCAGCGAGCCCAAAGGCTAAGAGGGTTGAATTTAGGACTCCCGACCCGTCATGTAACGGCTACCTCGCATTTGCGGCGATACTCATGGCCGGCCTCGATGGCGTTAAGAATAAAATTGATCCAGGCCAGCCTCTGGATAAAAATATCTATAAGCTCTCACCTGAGGAGCTCAAGGATGTTTCGCAGGTCCCTGAGTCACTCGAAGGTGCGCTCGCAGCGTTGAAGAACGATTATGAATTTTTACTGAAGGGCGATGTCTTCACTCAGGATGTGATAGATATGTGGATTGATTACAAAATGGAGCATGAAGTTTTGCCGATGCGCCTTCGCCCCGTTCCATTTGAGTTCGGTCTATACTATGATATTTGATTTTAATATAGAGTCTGCAATCTGACAAAAAAGCGCCCGGCTTCCACTTATAAGGCATGGGGGAGAGATGCCAAGTGAAAAGCCGGGCTTTATTGTTTCAATAAACTTAGTTTATGCTTGTATCGTCTTCCTTCTGATGGCCATAAATGTTATCGAGATTATCAACATTCCTAACAGGATTATAATGTTATCGATATCTGGTGCTGAAACCATTAGCGAACATCCCGTCTTGTTGCCGTTTGAGGTAGCGGCGTTACCATCAGGTTCATCCAGACTTGAGTTGCTGTCGAAACGACCGGATGCGCCACCGTTTACTGCTGTTTCCACTGCGGCTAGGACATCCAACTTTCCGTGTCCCCACCTATCATTCGGAGCTGCTCCTACGGCATCATCGACATAGGCGCTGGCTATCAAGGCATTCTTTGCATCGTGATATGTAAAGTTCTGATCTGCTGAAAACATCAGAGCTATCGTTCCGGATACGAATGGTGCTGCCATGCTGGTGCCAGCCTGCAGAGCATGAATTCCAT
>JABGOS010000038.1 GCA_018645265.1 Deltaproteobacteria bacterium | reverse complement strand
GTTCATTTTAACCCTTTTTATGATTCGGAGATCTTCGATGATCTCGTCGATACATCTGAGGATGGGTGGGAGGAGATCTTCGAGGGGTCTACCGTCACAGCTCCTCAGACATGGGGGGAGGAATCCTATTACCCGCTTTTGATAAGGACGCTGGATCAAGTGTGTGAAAAAGCTACAGGTACATCGTTCGTCGTATATACGGGCGATATCTTGACGCACGGGTTTAGTAGTAAGTTCTATGCGTTGTACGGTTCTGAGGATGAGGCGGCCATGAAGGCTTTTACGTATAAGACGGTAGCCTTCTTCGCTTCAGAGCTTCGCGACCGCTGTGGCGATCTCCCTGTGGTATTTACGCTCGGCAATAATGATTCCTACGAGGGTGATTATCTTATTGAGCCGGGCGGAGAATTCTTGAGCGATACCTCTGAACTGTTTTTTTCAACCATGCTCTACGAGAAAGCGGATGAGGATGAGTTTACTGTAAGTTGGAATGCTGGTGGATACTATTCAACAAGTGATATTTCATCCGATCTAACTGTTATAAATCTAAATACGATTCTCTTCTCTCCAGAGGCCGTGAGTGGGAGTGAGATGGCTGCCGAAACTCAGCTCTCATGGTTTGATACGGAGCTGGCAAATGCTAGCGCGGCAGGAAAGAGGGTGTGGATCTTGCTTCACATACCACCAGGTGCGGATATTTTCAGTTCGGTCTCAAGCTATATGGATGATAGCGGCCTGCTTTCTGATGCGGCAATGATGTGGCAGGAGGCGTATCAACAGAGTTTCCTTACAACACTTAACACATATAGGGATAGCGTCGATGCGATCTTCTCCGGTCATACACATATGGATGAATACAGGCTCGCACTTGAGGATGGCAATAGTTGGAAGTTGGAGATCATTACGACCCCCGCTATAAGCCCTCTCTTTGGCAACAATCCAGCCTTCAAGGTTCTTACGGTGGGCGGGGGAGGGTGGAAGCCGCAGGATTATGAAGCGTTTAATATCTCTTTGGATAGCGATGATCAGGTCTTTGCATCATATTATACATTCTCAGATGCATACGAGCTGGATGGTGTTCTGGAATCCTCTTTCGCTACGCTCTATTCTGAATTGGGGAGTGATGACTCTAAAAAGGCTACTTATATAGACCACTACTATTCAGGCAACAATTCATCTAACCCTATAGATAATACGAACTGGCCAGCATACCGCTGCGCCATAGGTGAGATGGATAAATCTGCATATATCGAGTGCGTCAACAATGGATCATAAAAAAGTGTCGGACACCTTTTGTGGAATTTCGAAAAAAGTGTCGGACACTTATTGCTAGCTAACTTACCTGGAGTTACTGACAGTCATCTCCAATCCCATCATCGTCATCATCGATCTGATCGATGTTTGCTCTGCAATCAGGACTGTCCAGTCGGAAAACTGATCGAGAAATAATGTTATTTATATAATCTATATTAATGTCCTCAAGCTATTAGTATGGTTAAATTTAAGTTAGAAGTATATTTAGCATTGTTAAATGATGGGGATTTGTTAAAAGGCTCCTATGATCAATCTAGATGCCTTACATGTGTTTTTAGAGGTGGCGAAGTCCAGGAACCTGGGGGCTGCTGCTAAAAATTTGAATGTTACTTCATCTGCGTTAAGTCAGCGTCTAAGCGGCTTAGAGGCACAAATAGGCAGGCAGCTATTTGTCAGAAAACATGCTGGTATGGAACTCAGCGAATTTGGCAAGGAGCTACATGCCATATGCAAGATGCTTGAGAAGAATTTTATTCAGATTAATAACTGGATATTGGAGCAGCTGGGGGCGATTAGGGGTACGCTCAGAATTTCTTCGATAGTAACTCATGTGGCTCAGATAATGCCATACTTCCTTAGAAGCTTTTTGAAGAAATATCCCGAAGTGACCTTCAATATTGAATCAAATATAAGTGTAGTAACGGAGGAGAGGATTCTTTCTAGGAGCGCTGATATCGGCATCATTACGGGTGGAAGTAAAAACTCTCCGCTGAAGCATAAACTCCTGATGAAGCGAAATGATATATTGGCGGTTTGTACACCAGAGTATTTTTCGACATTGGATGCGTGGAATACAATTGATGAGAAGATGCGGCACTCAATGATCCTGTGGCATAATGCTCCTACCAGTAGAACTTCGCAGGACATTCGCAAGATGTTGAAGATTTCGGGAAAACACAATCTTGGCACTATCAACCTGCCGGATATGATGGCATGTAAAGAGCATGCGATGAGGGGGCTTGGTATAGCCTTCGTTGCGAAACCGGTAATATATAAAGAGCTAAAGAAAGGTGATCTTATAGCGATTCCGGGAATGAGCGTTCGTGGATCTTGCTCGATGGTATATAGGAATGAAAAATATGAATCACCCCTTCAAAAGGTTTTTAGAGATGAATACTCCGCTTTCTGTAAGAAGATTGAAGAGAATGAAGCGGAATCCTTGATGGATATAGATTGAGAGTTTCGCTTATTACAATTCCTCGAAATCCCTAAAAAAGTGTCCGACACCTTTTTGCCAAAACTCCCAAAAAGTGTCCGACACCTTTTTGCCAAAACTCCCAAAAAGTGTCCGACACTTTTCAAAAAAAATCCAGTGTGAGATGGCGCTTAATAATACAAGCATACTGTAAATAATATAATGTCTTATATTATTCATATAACCATAAATAAATTCTAGACATAATTCGTTACGTCTTATAAGGAAGAGCTTATATTAATATATGCTTAATGTTAGTTATAGGTACACTAAACAATATAGGGGAATTCCTCATGAAAAACAGGCGTTCTTCAATGTGTAAGGTCTTGTTAATCATTATAGTTATTTTAAATATCACATCATGCGGTGATGCCGGAGCACTGATCCAATCGAACTATAATGATCCTATGGATGAACCAGCTACGGAAGAGGAGGGTTCGGACGATGGTATAGATGGTTCATCAGGTAATACGGGAGGATCTGACGGTGACAGCGATTCTGGTTCAGATTGCGAGTGTGCCAGTGATAGCAATTTAAATGCTAAAAATGATGATGAAGATGGTCCGCTCCTAGGAATATTTCCATCAGATGTATCGATGGATGGTGTGAATAGCGTACGATATTTCGTTACGGATGATGGACTTGTCATTCGCTCCGAGGATACGACTGGTGATCCAAATCCGGTTGGGGGATTCAACGGAGGTGGAACGGGAAATAAAGCCTTGTTGGGGCTAAGTCTGTACGATGGAAAACCAGTTGCTGATCTTACTAAAATAGAATTGAGTGCTCGCCTCGACGGTGGAGATTCTCACTTCTATCTGAATATGCAAATTGACTGCGATGGGAATGATGTATGGGAGCCGGCTAACGATGGCATCTTCGTTGTCGATTCAGATACTCTTCCAGCATTTCATCTGACAGATGACTTTCAAAAAATAATAATTAGCTCTGCTGATCCCATATTCAAGAGGGTGGGTGGGGCTAATGATGCGTGCGGTGACTATCCATCGCATCTCGATAATGTTGGAAAGCCATTAACAGTCCTGCCCCCGGAGGCAAAATTATTTTATGGCAAAACAGGGGATGGTGGTATGCCAGATGATCTCGACATGCCTTCCATTCTTTTGATTATGAATGATAGCGGTACTAACACGCAGAGAATTGTGACGATCAAGTGGGTGATTCTCAATGGAATAGATGAGTTTGTCTTCAGTGGAAATAATTAGCGCTTCTGAATAGTGGGGTGCTGATTAGCTAATTATTTATGTAAAAATAGGAGGTGAATTTATGTCCGTTAAAAGTGTTGTTTCAGGTGAAATGGTTGTCGATAGCACTGGAAATGATGATGAAATAAATGTCGGTAATAATAGTTCCAATACTGCTGATGTGAATCAAGTCGTCTTTGATTTTTCAGAATTCGATAGAATAGCTGGGGCTGCAGATGAAATTGCGCTCGGCCCGTTTGCAGTCGATCAAGAATATTCCGTTCAAATGCAAGGTGGAAAGATTGAATTCAACAATAAGATTAGAAAGAGAATCGCAGGGATGGCAAGGGATGTTTACGAAAGGCTGCTACAGAGAAATCCCATCTTGCAAGGCGGGATAGTTGTGAGAATCGAAATAAATCCAGCAGGAGGAAAGCCAAAAGATGTGTATATTCTAAACTACGGCCTTAATCCCCTCTATCCTGTTGAGGTAGGAGAACTTTTAATTGAAAGGCTTTTGGGAAAACTCAGACAAACAAAATTTGCTCCTCTACTTCATGAGGATTTTGATGGTTTAAGCAGTATACATGCCTCGATTCCATGCATCTTCAAACCCAACTGAAAAAGTGTCCGACACCTTTTTGCCAAAACTCCCAAAAAGTGTCCGACACCTTTTCTGATATGGTATAAATTATATAATTCCAATTCTTCTTGATTGTCGGGCGATACTGTATATAAGTAACCCAGCTTCGTATAACGTTAGCTCGTAACAGATAGGAGTTGGGTTATGGTAGACAGAGTTCCCCCTGGCAGTTCCAAAGTTACTGGACCAACGCAGCCAAAGGATATTGTTAGAGATCAAGTAGCTGATGCAGTTGATTTGGCGGCGAGCACTTATGCTGGTAAAGCGGTGTCAGGAGCACCTGTCGCATCTTCACATATTCCCACTGGTCCATTAGGTCTAAGTTCGACAGCTACCAGACGTATCAATTCTTTGCCAATGGATATTCTCACAGCTCTCGGAAGTTATCCGAGGAGTCAGGCTGAATATTTTGCAGAGCTAGCTTGGAAATTCTTAACTGAGGGTGGATCGAGCGGCGATATCACCACTGACTTAACGGAGATAGATTTCTTTGCGAGAATGGATGATGCCATTCGCGCAGAACATATATGGGAGCTGTCCGACTTATCTCAGGATGCATCGCTCTTAGAATTAGCGAGCCAGCTTACAGTTGCAGATCTTCAGATGAATGGGGGATTGGGTTCCGGAATGGGTCTCGACCCTAGGGACCATCACTCAAAAGTTACTGGTGTCGAAATAACCCTCGATCTGCCGGAAGCTGGAGAGGTTACCGTTCCAATCATGACTGCCAAACTTGAGATGTACGCAAGAATGGCAAAACTCTTCGGTGCCTATCATCTTGTTATGTTAAACAGTACAATTACGAGGGATGGATGGGCCTCATTCATCGAATCGCCATTTCCGGGTGCCACTGAAACGATGGGGGAACGAGCGACTCGTCACGGTATCATGATTAAGCCCGAGGTTATTCAGCACGCATTCCCACTCCTCAATAGGGGATCAAAGAAGCCTATTCAAACGGATGAACCAGATATGGCTGTTGCCTCTGGTGGTCATGGTCAGTTTATCTTCGAGCTTTATTTTTCTGGTAGATTGAAAGAGATGGTGGACGAAGGCGTTGATGTCATCTTCTTTGGAAACGCCGATAACTTTCAGTCGAAACCATCCCCACTGATCTCGGCAAAACTCATCAGGGAGGGGAAGATGGGCGTGATGGTGTCGACAGATAGAACTTCGATCGACACTGTGAATGGTGGAATTTTCGGTCTTAAGTATAACCATCTGACGATAGTTGAATATAAGGAATCGAGCGCCGCTCAGAGGAAGCTTTTTAAAGGATTCGGTCTGGTGGAGGGTGATAAACCTCAGCCGTTTAATACGAACAGCATTTATTTGAATGCGTCGAGACTTCTCACCTACCTAGATGCAGTTAACAGCGTTCAAGGTGATAGGGCTGTGCGGGAACTTCTGACTCCTAACTTGATAGCTGGCTCGAAACCTCGAGAGGTTTCTGGAGAGATGATACAGGCGGCTCACCTTGAGGGTGCAATCGGTTCCGTTGTTCTTAAGCTTCCCGATGTTGCGATTGCGAATGTAGCTGCGAATGCGCGAACCACTCAGTTCGCTCCTATCAAGCGTCCCTACGAAGTTGTCATGATCTACGACAGCGATGCCTTCGCCCTTGAGTTGGAAGGGGATGGGCTTAGAAAACAAGGTTTTCAGCTGCCACCGACTTTCAATATTGGAGGTTGGGATGGTTGGAAGGACTTAGCTCAGACGAGGCATGCACTTGGTAGACCATCCATCCAGCAACTGGAATCGCTCTCTATCCATGGACCTGTGTTGCTTCCTGGTGCCATACTTTCCGGGCATGTGGTTATAAACAATACCACCGGCAGTGTGGTCGATTTAACTTCCCCCACGCTGTTGGCGAGTTTACCCCAGCATCAGGGCGTGCTTAATCTCTCGAATGTAGCTATTCAGATTTCTTCTGCGGGTATGATGGTACAGCCGGTTCCCGCACTTCTTTAACCTCAAAAAGTGTCCGACACTTTTTTTAATGGGTTCTCTTCGATACTATGTGTAGGCCAACGAGTCTGGCTACGACGACAGCGATGTACATTGAGCCGATGACGCCTTCCATGGCGGATAGCATCTTCGTAAAGGCACTTGTGGGAACGATATCACCAAATCCTGTTGTGGTCAGTGTTGTAAGGCTAAAATAGAGATAGTTATAAAATCTATCGACCTTGAATCCCATATCTCCGTCAAAAT
>JABGOS010000049.1 GCA_018645265.1 Deltaproteobacteria bacterium | reverse complement strand
ACGCCAACATCTCTGATGCGGGTGACGCATCGTGAATATCAGATTGGCTTAAGCCCTTCCCCCGTGTTTGTCAGATTATGTCGCGATTATTATGTTTAATCCAAACTATGCGTAGCCAACTGTTGTGCCACCGATACTAGCTACGGCGCCGGGGATTAATGCATCTGCAGCTGCGATGTGTTCGCCAAGATCTGTCATCAGCGATCCTCTGGTCATACATTCCCAACCTGGTTCGTATGATCTTTCACACCAGTAGCTGTCTCTTTCATGATAGTAATCCTGAATACCTATACAATGTCCTAGTTCATGAGCCATCACGCGAGGTGTTGTATAGACGCTCAATTGGCGGGTATTTTCTCTGATGCGCCTATTTTGAAGAGTAAATCTGGAAGTTGCTAGTCTCGGGGAATCTACATATTCCAGGTCAAATTTGATTCCATGTTTGCCAAGTTGTTTGTCGAATATTGCTTCGACCTCTTTCTCCGTTCTACGCTTATACTCAGCAACCTCTGATGGGGAGACTCCGTTAGGATTTAAGTATACCTTCACCTTGTAGACTATTGTTCCATCTGGCTGTTTCGTGACGAGATATGATTGTCCATCCAGCCCCTTCATCTTTAAAGTCTTACCGACCGGTAGGTTCTCCCATCTGTTTGGATCATCACGATAGGCATCGATCTTGTCTGGCACTTCATCGCCATCGTTATCCCTAACATATTTGGGATTGAGGGCGAAGTCGTCATCGGTATCGTAGCAGCCATCACCATCGGTGTCGAAGTAGGGGCTCTTCTTTGAACCAGCATCCGCGCTCTTCCTATATAGGGATCCGAGCTTGCTGTAGACGTAATCTTTATAGCTTCCTTTATCGGTCTTCGTCACAATCTTCTTTTCCATCTTTTTTAGAATGGATATAGCCTCAGAAGTACGATGGCGTTTTTCCTCTAAAGACATCTTCGACTTAAACACCTTTTCCATATATGCAAAGATCTTGTCTGCTTTCTCCTTTGCTGCTTCAGCTGAAATCTTCCAGGTGAAACCTGGCACATCATCGGGAAGCTCCGGTTTAACCTCTTCAATCTTTGGCTCATCCTCTACCCTTGGTTTGATCTCGCCTTTACCTTCACCCTTGACCTCACCACTATCCTTCTTAGTAGATTCATCGCCCTTGATATCCGGTTTTATCTCATCCTTCTTTTCACCTTTTTCCGGCTTAACTTCATCCTTCTTTTCCTTCTTGTCGGGTTTGATTTCTGGTTTTACCTCATCCTTCTTTTCTTCCTTACCAGGTTTGATGTCAGCATCAGTTTTCGGTTCGCCATCCTTCTTCGGATCAGGTTCTACCTTTGGATCGCTATCCGTTTTAGGTTCAGGGTCGATCTTTGAGTCATCCTTCTTTCCATCAGTAATGATCGGGGGAAGGATGGGGTCAAAGCCATCGTCTGGAAAGATCCAATCATAGTCCGGTTGTACTGGATAAGGTATTATAATGATGATGACCGGGGGTCTTTGCTGCAACATGTATAGCAAGGCAAGGAGATCGTCTGGAAGACGTGGCATCGGGAGGGGATCACACCAGGGGCAATAGCCATTACCTCTGAGCCCTGGAGGGGTTATCCCTGGGTCGATGTCATATCCTCCTCTGAGCCCTGGAGGGGTTATTCCTGGGTCGATGTCATATCCCTTAGGGTGCCAGGGCTGTGGAGCTATTGGATTTGCGAACCAGGGATCATGTTTGAAGCCAGGGAGCTTAAATTTTGAATTTCCCGGGAGAGGTAGCCTTTCAGCAAATAGGTCAAAAGGGCCATGGCTAAAATCGGCTTTAAATGACAGATCTAGAGAATTACCTTTAGAATCTGAGTAGTTAGCACTGACTTCGACTGTGCCTTTATTGGATTCGAATAAGAGCTTGCCCAGATTCGAATTGTCCATTTTCTGTATCGAATTCCTATAACCTCTTAATTTTGTGACCATTATTCTCGCCTCCTACTATTATTATCGGCAGGAAAACGGCCATGTTGTGGGTTAGGGTCATTATTTTACAAAATTTATGCAGAAAAGCATCAGATGCCCAAAAAAGTGTCCGACACCTTTCCGGCAAAATGGCAAAAAAGTGTCCGACACTTTTTTAGTAATTTTTAGGGGCGAATTTGTCGTAGAGGTTCATAAAGAGGTTATGAGGGTCGGTCTGAGATTTTGCCTTCTCATAATTATTGCGGCTATATACGCGCCAGAAGGTCTCAGGATCGAAATGATTCCTGGATATAAGCGTTTTAATGCCATTTAGCTCGATAGTCTTCTTCTCCAGAAGCTCAGAATAATCTATCTTGGGATCGCTGTTCGGTTTGCCGTATACTGCACAGTCGATGAACATCTCCCCATCCATTGCATTGGCGTACTTCTCATCGATCCATGGATACATCTTCGGTGCCTTGTACGGAACGATCCATAGTGGAAAGAAGTCGAAGTCGGTTTCATACCATCTGAAGAACTCCTCAAACTTATTCGATGGAATGAATACATCGACGACTACTTCAGGACGGCGTTTGAGTTTCATGATCTGCTTGACCCGGTTCGACCACTTGATGAGATTAGTAGAGCCCAGTAAAGTCTTGCCTAGGAGGAGTCTGGCGGGTTTCGTCTCCATCAGGGGGACTGTCTTTGTAAGCCAATGGCATTCAGTATCGTAACGGAAGAAATACTGATCTATCGTCATGAAATCTTCGGCTTTCTTCTGCGTGCTCTTGTAGAAGATCTTCATCCATTCATATGATGAAAGATATGGGGCTTTCTCAACCATTTTTCCAAGGCAGACGATGAACTCTTTGGGGCTATGAATTATGCCGTCGACGAAATCGTAATCATCGGCTGTACACCGTTCCTTTAGATCCCTCCAGAACGATGAGAAATCGGAGTGCTTTCTATATTCCATCTTCACGAAGGGTTTCGCTGGCAAGAGTTTGAATTTTAATTTTGTCAGCAGGCCCAATGTTCCGTAGGAACCGTGTATCATATTAAATAGGTCGTGATTATTTTCCGGTGTACATGTTAATACATCGCCAGTGCCTGTGATGACTTCATATTCTATGCAGCTATCATGAAAGCCGCCGTACTTATATGACATCGATTCAATGGAACATCCCGAGACCGCTCCACCAATCGTGATCCCCTTGAGTTCTGGGACGGTGTAGGGGATGAGTCCATGTTTCAAAGTCTCTCGAACTAGATCTGAAAAGGTAACCCCAGATTCAGCGGTGCAGGTAAGATTTGCTTGGTCGATCTGCAGGACCTCTGTCATTTGTGATAGATCGACTTTTGGGAGCTTGCTTCTGGTATCATATGGATTTGGTACGAAATGTGAATCCACAGCTTTTGAGATTTTAATAGGTTGTTTGAGAGAGATTAATTTCTTAACCTGCTCAACGATTGAGCTGAGTTTATCCTGGTGCGTAGTCATATTATCCTTTGTGGTATTATGAGATCTTCTTCAGATCGTTCCGATATGTCTTTGCCAATTCAACATATACATTTTTGAAATGTGTCCATTCCTTCTTATAATCTTCTCCGACGGAGCCTATGATTTTCGCTGGAATTCCTACTGCAATAGCTTCGGCAGGGATCTCCTGTCTATTTCTAACGACCGCTCCCTCACCAATAGCAGCCCACCTGCCGACCGTAGCGTAGTCGCTGATGACTGACCCCATACCTATGACGGCGAAGTCATCAATCAACAATACATTGTGAATTGTTGCCTGGTGGCCCAGGGTGACATCATTGCCTATTGTGGCACTTTCACCCGGCCTTGCGTGGATGACGACATTTTCCTCTACACCCGTCCTGTTGCCGATTGTAATCCTGCCATAATCCCCTCTGATTATCGCTCCAGGCCCAACGTAACAGCCATCACCAAGTAGGACGTTACCGATCACATCAGCGGTATCCGCTATATAGCAATTCTTGCCAATTGTGGGCTGTTTACCTTTGTATTCGTATATTGCCATCTTGTATCTCTAAACTCCGAGGGGAAAAATTTATTTGATATTCACCAAAGTCTTTAGATCTAATATTTTATCCAGTTCGGACTCAGAAACTAGGTTTTCCTCGAGCGCTATATCTCTGACACTCTTTCCGCTTGCGTGTGCCATTTTAGCTATCCCTGCTGCGCGTTCATAACCGATTTTAGGAACGAGGGCGGTCGCCATAGCCAAGCTCATCTTGATGTTCTCTCCTAAACGATCTTCAAATGCTGTAATTCCATCGATGCATTGTTCAGAAAATATCTTTGACGCATTTGAAAGCAGATTGATAGACTCCAAGAGGTTGGATGCGATAACAGGTAGCTGTGTGTTCAATTCGAGATGACCCGATTTGCCAGCTGCAGCGATTGCAGTGTCATTTGCAATTACCTGAGTTGCGACCTGCGTTACCATTTCAGGGATCACCGGGTTGACCTTGCCAGGCATAATTGATGATCCCGGTTGAAGTGCAGGGAGCTCGATTTCTGCGAAGCCTAGGCGTGGTCCGGATGCTAACAGACGTATGTCATCTGCAATTCTAGTGAGCGCAACGGCGAGGGTTTTAAGTGACCCACTAACATAAACTGCAGCATTGTGTGATGAAAGGGCTTCAAAAGAATTACTGGCGGCAATAAATTCAATGTCTAGATGTTTTGACAGTTTCTTGCATAAGAGTTTTGAAAAATTAGGATGAGCACCAACGCCAGTGCCGACCGCCGTACCTCCTATAGCTACCTCTCCTAAAGAAGAGGAAGATGATGATATCCATTTTATACATAGCTCGATCTGCCGTGCCCAACCTGAAAACTCCTGTCCGAGCGTTATGGGAAGGGCATCCATCAGATGCGTTCTGCCAATTTTAAGATGTTCCTTAAATTGTTCAGATTTATTCTGGAGTGATTTATGGAGCATTGCTAGTGATGGAAGCAGATTTGTTTTTATCTTTATCAGTGCCGCTATATGTAACGCGCTTGGCATCACATCGTTGGATGACTGTCCCATATTGACGTGATCATTAGGATGTACGGGATCCCAGGTTCCGAGTGTTCCACCCGATTCAAGATTGGCTACGCTTGCTACGACCTCATTCATGTTCATGTTAGTTGAGGTTCCCGAACCTGTTTGGAAGATGTCGACTGGAAAATGCTTAGAAAATTTCCCTTCGTATACATCGGTTGCTGCCTGAACTATAGAGTCAGCTATTTTCTTATCAATCAATTTTAGTTCAAGATTCACCTCAGCAGCGTAGCGCTTGATCAGGGCGAGCGAAGATATGAAATCATCCGAAAAGCGCCTGGTGCTTATTGGGAAATTTTCAATTGCACGTTGTGTGGATGCTCCCCACAGCGCATTATCATCTATATCGATTTCACCTATCGAATCGGACTCAGTTCTGTTGCTTTTCATCTTTTCTTAGTCCTCTTCTTTGGTGAAGTATTTTTCGCTGTAGTTTTTATTTTCTTTGCCTTCGGAGATATCTTCTTTGCTTTAGGTGATTTCTTGACAGGGGGTGTGGCCAATTTAGATGTAGCCTCGGATAGCCTTAAATACATCTGTGCATATTTATTCTCAGGGTCCTTATCCAACGCGGCCTTCCAGCTTTTGACAGCATTGTTGACTTTTTCCATGGTGTAAAAGGTGATGCCCTGTTGGATAAGCGCAGGGCAATACTTTGGATCGTTCTTCAAAACTTTCTTAAACTCTTTGAGGGAATCATCGCAATTGCCATGCTCACGAAGTGCCTGTCCCAATTTTGTCCTAATGTCGTAATATTTTGGATTATGGTGAAGGGCTTTTTCGTATTCATCAATCGCAAAGGGGTATAGTCCGATCGACCTGTAGATGTCGCCTATATCGGCATGTAAATTAGATAGCTTACCCCTGAGAACCGGCTCGATTTGGCCATTCGTTTTTTTTGAGTTCTTCCTGAGACTTCCGTAGAGTTTCTTAGCATCGTCGTATTGACCGAGATCGTTATAGAGAACAGCCAAGTTTAATGCGGCTTCCGTGTAGTTAGAATTTATCTCAAGAGCTCTGGTAAAGTAATCTATGGCACTAGCGAATCTTCCCTTTACGTGAGCGACCACACCAAGCATGTTAAATACATCAGCATACTTGACGTTTAGGTGAAGAACCTTTTGTAGGTACTGCTCAGCTCGGTCATATTCCTTGTTATCGAAATGTTGTTTGCCGAGCGTGATGAGCTCTCTAACTTGCTTCATGGCACCTCCATGGATAGAGCTTGTGCAATCGGATTATTTTAGTTTTTGATCCGCCTTAAGAGTTTTTTCTCAGCGCTTTTCGTATATTTGCTATCAGGGTAATCCGAGAGAAGCATGCCGTATGCCTCTTTGGCTTTCTCTATCTTCTTCAGTTCAAGAGCTGCCTCCAGTGCCTTGAATAAGGATTTGTCAGCCAGTCCTGAATCCGGGTACCTGCTTGCCACTTCTAAGAAACGCGGAATACACGACTTGTATTCGCCAGTCCTGTAATAAAATCGACCGATGTAGAATGTTCGGCGGGCAACTCGTTTCCGAGCTTTTTGCCATGCGGTTTTTGCAAGACCTGCATAGGGGCTATTGGGATAGCGCCTGATAACTATAGCGAGATGGTCGATAGCGCTCTCAAGATACTCCTGATCTCTATCGATCGCCTTGGGACTTTCCCTAAAATAGGCCTCGCCGATCCTGAAATGGGCATAATCAGCTTTTCGGCTTCTCGGGTGTAGCCTGAGATAGGCTAAATAGGCCTCAGCAGCCAAAAGATATTCCTTCTTGGCGAAGTAAGCATCGCCAATTCTTAGTTCCGCTTCCTGACCCAGCTTTGTTTGAGGATATCTAGCCTTGAACATCTCCAGGCATTGAACAGTATCCTCAAACTTGCCTTTCTCCGAGAGTTTCATACACTCCCCAAACTCCTTAGTTGGGTCGCCACCGCCTATCGACGGCATACTCTTTCCGCAGGATGTGGATAGGGTTAGCAGAAACACAAAAATCATCAGTAATATAGCTTTCATAGCGGCGGATAGTATGGAATGGATTAGAAAATCGCAAAGGAAAAATGGGGTTTTTCTGCCTCTTGCACTTGACTACAGCCCTTTTTATAACCATTTGTGATTTAAAAGGATTTACTGGCCGGCTCTCGCTTGACATCGGAATGGCGGAGGGGTAACAAAATCCGCTCAAAATTTTGGAGGTTATATGGTCAAGGATGAATCAAAAGAGACACCTGATGAGATCAAGATCAATGATAAGCGTCGATTTACAGACGATGGCAGCGCTAAGGAGGAAGATCTCGGTGAAGAGAGGGCAGATGCTGGGCAGGAACCATCCTCCGAAACGGAGGGAGCTGCTAAGGATTCAACACCTCTGCCGGCGATAGATTTTCCGACATTTGTTCTTTCTCTTGCTACGTCAGCACAAGTTCACTTAGGGATGATAGCGAATCCGGGGACTGGAAAACAGGCAGCCGATCTTCCGCTTGCCAAGCAGACGATCGATATCCTCGGTGTATTGCAGGAGAAAACGAAAGGAAATTTGAGCGAGGATGAAGATAGGCTGCTGGAACATCTGCTCTACGATCTCAGAGTGATGTATATCGAGAAGGGAAAATGAGTCGTGCCTCGTGTGTCTTGCGTTGTGGGTATATATGCCTACTCCTCATAATTCACGAGACAAGGTTCAAGGGGGTTAAATGGCTAAGAGATATTCAATATTTACGGTTATCAGTATTTCAATAATTACAGCTGTAGTAGTTGCTGCGACGGTGGTTTGGACGGGCAATATAAGGAAGGGATATAGCGTCGACATAGTAGGTGGGCAGAAAAAAGTCGATACTAGACCGGCTGCATGGTTCAGGGCAGAACCAAAGTCGTTTGCGGACCTGGCAGAGAAGGTCGGCAAGTCGGTAGTTAATATTTCTACGAGCAAAAAGGTCCGTGGAGGTTTTGGAGGTCAGCAATTTCCGAGGTTCGGTCCGAGGGATCCATTTGATAATTTCTTTGATAGATTTTTTGAAGGAATGCCTGATGCTCCCCGCGAGAGGATGTCGAAGAGTCTAGGATCAGGTTTTATAATAGATGCGAATGGTACAATTCTGACTAACAATCATGTTGTAGCAGGTGCCGATGATATCGAGGTAGGGCTTTCGGATGGTAGGACATTCAAAGCGAAGGTTTTGGGCATAGATGAGAGGTCTGATATTGCGGTTATCAAAATCAAAAATGACAAAAATCTTCCTTTTGCAAGGCTTGGTAGTTCAAAAGCGATGCGTCCAGGTGATTGGGTTATGGCGATTGGAAACCCCTTTGGGTTGGAACATACTGTGACTGTAGGAGTTGTTAGTGCCAAGGGGCGTTTGATAGGCGGTGGTGCTCCTTATGCAAAATTCATTCAGACCGATGCATCGATTAATCCTGGAAATAGTGGGGGCCCGCTTTTCAACCTGAAAGGCGAAGTTATCGGAATCAATACGATGATTCACGCTGGCGGCCAGGGCATTGGCTTCGCCATTCCGATCGATTTGGCGAAGAAGGAAATTCCGGAGTTGATTGAAAAAGGGAGCGTATCGCGCGGGTGGCTCGGTGTTGCAATTCAGGAGGTAACTCCGGAGTTGGCCAAGTCATTCGGTCTGAAAAAGACGGAGGGTGCACTTATTGCAGAAGTGTACAGCGGTTCTCCAGCTGAGGCTGCTGGTCTAAAGAGGGGTGATGTCATGCTCGAGTATGATGGTGAGAGGATCGAGGAACCACTCGATATTTCCTTGCACATCGGCCATACGAAACCGGGGAAGAAATCAAAGATTATGGTTCTCCGGAAGGGTGAACAGAAGACATTTGATGTTGAGATTGGAAAATATAAAGAGAGCAAGGAGGCTTTCAGGCAGCCAGCTATTGGTAGGGGGAAAGCTGATAATCTTGGCCTTATTGTAACTTCAATAACCCCTGATAAAGCTAGACAGCTGGGTATCACAGCAAATTTCAAAGGAGTTTTGGTGAAACGGGTAGAACCTGATTCGGCAGCTTCATATGCCAATGTCAGAACTGATGATCTTATACTGGAGATCAATGATCAGAAGGTTCAAACAATAGAAGCGTATGAGGGTGTTGTTGATAAGCTGAAGAAGGGTGACCCTGTTCGTCTCTTCATCAAGCGTGGTAGTGCCAGCATTTACGTGGCATTCAAGCTGTAAGCAATTCACACTTACATAGACTGACAGGAAAAGGGCCGACTACTTCAGTCGGCCTTTTTCATGCAACCGCCAAAAAAGTGTCGGACACTTTTTTGGCATTTTCAGCATAAAGTGTCGGACACTTTTTTAAGCGAGAGGATCTCTGATTATTTATTTATGATAATCAGGTATTTAGAGGTGGCGCTAATTTATTTTGATCTCTCAAGGGGGGATCAGTATAATTCACGCAGAAAAGGGGGAACTTATGAAAAAGTTAATACTGATCTTTGTGCTGGTTATTGCTGCAATCTGGGCTATGAGCGAAATTTACACGCTGAAATCAGCCACCTCAGCTGATGGTAGTTACAATCTGGTTCTTATAAATCAGAAAACTGGTACGATTCATCGACTGATGGGCAAATAATTCAGATCAGGGACATGCCCCATCGTAGTAGGGGCACTGGTCTATAAGGTCGGCAATCCCGTCGTTATCATCATCAGGGTCGCATTCATCACCATCGCCATCCGAATCAAAGTCCTCCTGGCTGACATTGGAGATATACTGACAGTTGTCACTTGCGTTGACTACGCTATCTCCATCAATATCATCATCGCAGACATTACCGATACCATCGGAATCGATGTCTATCTGATTCGGGTTAAATCCAAATTGGCAGTTATCGTCGCAGTCGACCGCTGTGCCACCTGTCTTTGAACCCAATCCGCTACAAGTTGTTGTTCCGATCAGATCATTGTCATCCCCATCATCCAGAATTCCATCATCGTCATCATCCGGATCACAGATGTCGCCGATCCCATCGCCATCATTATCAGCTTGATCGGCGTTCTGGTCGAATTCGCAGTTGTCAGTTAAATCTGGGATTCCGTCATTGTCATCATCAGTATCACACTCATCACCTTCCGCATCGCCGTCGTTATTATCCTGAGCCGGGTTTGGATCGAATTGACAGTTGTCCGCCACATCCTGAACGCCATCATTATCGTCATCCTCATCACAGGCGTCACCATCACCGTCACCGTCATTGTCATTCTGAACTGGGTTGGCGATTATTGGACAGTTATCAGCACCATTATCGGTTCCATCACCATCCATATCATCATCGCAGAGATCTCCAAGAAGATCGCCGTCAATGTTTGACTGGTCTGTGTTTGCAACCGTTACGCAATTATCAAGGCCATCGAGAACACCATCGCCGTCATCATCGCCGTCACAAGCATTACCAACGCCATCCCCATCTGTATCGGCCTGTCCAGGATTTACGGTGGTACGACAGTTGTCGGAAAGGTCGAGTACGCCATCGTCATCGTCATCGTCATCGCAGGAATCGCCCAGAGTATCGCCATCAGTATCTACCTGGTCGTTATTTACTATGAGAGGGCAATTATCGATTCCGTCATCTATCGCATCGTTATCATCATCGTCATCACACGCATCACCGACTCCATCGCCGTCAGGTGCATCGGACTGGGCTGGATTGGCAGTCTGGACACAGTTGTCATTCTCATCGATTACGCCGTCATCATCGTCATCCTCGTCACATGAGTCACCATCTCCGTCAGCATCTGTATCTATCTGATTGCTGTTTACTATCAGCGGGCAGTTATCCACTGCATTTTCTA
Source organism: Deltaproteobacteria bacterium (assembly GCA_018645265.1). Classification (GTDB taxonomy): domain Bacteria; phylum UBA10199; class UBA10199; order 2-02-FULL-44-16; family JAAZCA01; genus JABGOS01. Next base: position 33,019 of record JABGOS010000049.1, on the reverse strand, counting down.
TAGTATCGTCATCCCAATCATCATCACATGCATCACCGTCACCATCATCATCCGTATCAGTCTGATCGGCATTAGCTATATCTTCGCAATTATCAACGCCATCTCCTATTCCATCACCATCGACATCATCGAAATGATCGTCGCATTTATCACCTATGTCATCTCCATCTGAATCGGTCTGTCGGTTGTTGGGTGTCGTTGGGCAATTATCACCAGGATTTGGTATTTCATCTCCATCCATGTCATCGTCGCAGAGGTCGCCAACACCGTCAGAATCTATATCAGATTGGGAGGGATTGGTTAGATCGATGCAGTTGTCCACTGCATCAGGAATTCCGTCATTATCATCATCTGAGACGGGTACTATGACTGCGGGATCAGGAAGAAGTTCTTCGTCAGGCTGAATCAGTTGCCCGCTTCCAGCATGTCCACATCCAGCCTGAACACCGATCAAACTCAGCAAAATTATATAGAGAAAGACGACATAAGCGGACCTGGTTATGGACATATTTATCTCCTAACGTGTTAATAATATTAAGTAATTTAGGTATTCCCCATAAGGCGTATAAGAGAATAACATTAAGAGTGGTTATTTTCAAGATGGTTATGAGCTTTTTCTGAAGTAATTTAGGGAAAAAGTATCTAGCGAACTGAATTATAGTCCCATGACCTTGACGATCACGCGCTTCTTTCTAATTCCATCGAACTCTGCATAGTAGATTTGTTGCCAGGGGCCAAAATCAAGGGTTCCCTTTGTAATTGGCACGGTAACCTGGTGCCCAACGATTAGGTTCCAGAGGTGGGCGTATCCGTTATCCTCGCCAGTCATGTGATGACGATAATTCTTATTTGTAGGAGCGATCTCTTTGAGCCATGATTCGATGTCATGAATTAGACCTGATTCTGCATCGTTTACGTATACGCCTGCAGTGATGTGCATTGCCGATACGAGCGCCATTCCATCCTGAACACCGCTGCTATCTATAACCTCTTGTACTTTATCGGTGATATTAACAAATTCATGGCGCTTCTTTGTGTTGAAGTAGAGGTAGTCAGTATGACATTTCATAATTTTCTCCCAATAATTTATGTTTCAACTAATTACGAATAAAAGATTTAATCGATCAAATCTTTTATTTCGTTGTTGACGATAATGATTCATTCCTCTAGTTAACTCTCCTCAAGATGACAAAGGTTTTTAGGCCGTCAAAACGCAAAAAAGTTTCCCTCGTTCTCGAGGATGGCAGCGTATTTGGCGGTTTTTCTTTTGGCGCTTCACCTGAGAATGAAATCCTGGGTGAAGTCGTCTTCAATACGGGAATGGTGGGCTATCCAGAATCCTTTACGGATCCATCGTATCGCGGTCAGATCTTAACCCTCACATATCCTTTGATAGGTAATTATGGTGTTCCTGCGGAGTTTGAAAAAGAGCTGACGAGCAATTATGAATCCAACCAGGTCCATATGAGGGGGTTGGTTGTTTCTGAATATTCAGAATATCATCATCATTGGAGCGCTAAAAGAGGATTGTCAGACCTGCTTGCGGAGGAGGGCGTGACGGGAATCGAATGCGTCGATACGCGTGCGCTTGTAACAAAGCTTCGAGAGAAGGGAACGATGGCGGGGTGTTTGACCACAACAACCCCGGCAGCTGATATCGTAATACCACCATTTCATCCAGTATCCGAGACGTCGGTAAATGAAATTCAGGAATACAATGTTGATGGGGCGAGTAAACGCGTAGGTCTCGTCGACTGTGGCTGTAAGAATACGATCATCCGAAGTCTTACAAATCGGGGTGTCGGTGTTTTGCGCGTTCCATGGGACTACGATATAACGACTCTTGATGTAGATGGCGTTCTTTTTTCTAATGGACCAGGCGATCCCATGGATTGTATGCCAACAATCGATACTGCGAAAAAGGTGCTTGAGAAGGGTATTCCTGCATTTGGAATATGTCTTGGGAATCAGATTTTGGCACTGGCAGCTGGAGCGAAGACATATAAATTGAAATTTGGACATAGAAGTCAGAACCAACCGTGTCATCTAGTAGGAAGCAAAAGGTGTTACATCACATCCCAGAATCATGGATATGCAGTGGATGAGGATTCCCTCCCAGATGGGTGGGAGGTTTGGTTTACGAATCTAAATGATGGCACGAATGAAGGCATCAGGCATGCATCGCGTTCAGTCATGAGTGTGCAGTTTCATCCTGAGGCGATGCCTGGACCTGTGGATACCGGTTTCTTGTTTGATGAATTCGTGAGTATGTTGAAGTAGATGCCTTGCAAGTAAGGCCAGCAATGCAAGCAAGGTGATACATGACATTGCTTGCATTTCTCGCTTTGCTGGCGAAAGGAAAGTATAAGTGAACGAACGGATTAAGAAAGTTCTCATACTAGGGTCAGGTGCTCTCAAAATTGGGGAGGCTGGTGAGTTTGATTATTCCGGCAGCCAGGCGATTAAGGCACTCAAGGAGGAGGGTGTAAGAACCGTTCTTGTAAATCCAAATATTGCCACAATTCAAACATCCGAAGGCCTAGCGGATAAAGTATACTTCCTCCCTGTGACCCCCGACTTTGTTGAGAAGGTAATTGAAAAGGAGAGACCGGATGGCATCCTACTCTCCTTCGGAGGGCAAACAGCTCTCAATTGTGGTGTGGAGTTATACAGAACTGGAATTCTTAAGAAGTACTCTGTGGAAGTGCTTGGAACTCCTGTTGAAACTATTGAGAATACTGAAGACCGTGAACTCTTCACAAGTCGTCTAGCCGAGATAGATGTGAAGGTGCCATTGAGCTGTGCTGCGACCTCGCTCGAAGCAGCTAAAAAGGCTGCTGGTGATATAGGTTATCCGGTGATGGTCCGCATTGCATACGCGCTCGGTGGTCTGGGCTCTGGTCCGTGTGCGGATGAGTGTGAACTGATAGAGAAGGTATCCGCAGCATTATCTCATACGAGTCAGGTGTTGGTTGAAGAATTCTTGACCGGTTGGAAGGAAGTTGAATACGAGGTTGTGCGGGATTCAGCTGATAACTGTATTACCGTATGCAATATGGAAAACTTCGATCCACTAGGTATTCACACCGGCGAGAGTATTGTTGTAGCTCCATCTCAAACTTTGACCAACGAGGAATATCATAATCTTCGCGAGATCGCTATCAGGACGATTCGTCATTTAGGGATCGTTGGCGAATGTAACATACAGTATGCTCTGAATCCCGTATCCGGTGATTATAGAGTTATTGAGGTTAATGCGCGTCTCTCGAGAAGTTCAGCGCTAGCATCCAAGGCTACAGGTTATCCACTAGCCTTCGTATCTGCAAAAATCGCCCTCGGGAAAACGCTGCTCGAGATCGATAATTCTGTGACCGGTGTTACGAAGGCATGTTTCGAGCCCGCGCTGGATTATCTTGTTGTAAAGATTCCACGCTGGGATCTCAAGAAGTTCAAACGAGTTTCCAGAAGAATTGGTTCTGGTATGAAATCTGTGGGCGAGATCATGGCGATCGGTCGTACTTTTGAAGAGGCCCTTCAGAAGGGACTCCGTATGTTGGAAATCGGTGCATGCGGCCTCGCTGATGATTCCTATATAGACTTTGAAGATTTAAATGAAGAGATCAGAACCCCTTCAGATGAACGTGTATTTGCCATCTATCATGCCATCAAGGGTGGTATGTCGGTGGACTGTCTTTACGATCTGTCGAAGGTCGACAAATGGTTTCTGGCAAAGCTCGAGAATATCGCCTCTGTGGAGAGAGAGTTGTCCTCCGTTGGTGGTCTGCTTGAAGGTGATCTGTTGCGGCGCGCTAAGCGTTTTGGTTTTTCAGATAAGCAGATTGCTGCGATCACCGATTGTCAGGAGGAGGATGTCAGGCTGCGTAGAAAGGAACTGAGAATCGCGCCTGCTATCAAACGAATCGATACGTTGGCGGCAGAATATCCAGCGCAGACGAATTATCTCTATTCGACATACTCAGGATACGAGGATGATATTGAGAGGGATGATAAGAACTCCATAATGGTAGTGGGCTCAGGTTCCTATCGTATTGGAAGTTCAGTTGAGTTTGATTGGTGTTGTGTCAATACCGTTCAGTCACTGCGCAGGCTTGGTTTTAATACAATAATGATCAACTGCAATCCGGAAACTGTGTCGACAGATTTTGACGAATGTGATCGGCTCTATTTTGAAGAGCTAACTTTTGAAACTGTCCTCGATATTTATGAACGGGAGAAGCCAGTTGGAATTATTCTGGCTGTGGGGGGGCAGGTTGCGAACAACCTTGCCATGAAGCTGCATGAGGCAGGAGTCAAAATCCTTGGTACATCTGCGATCGATGTAGATAGGGCGGAAGATAGGCATAAATTTTCGACCCTCCTGGATAAACTAGGAGTCAATCAACCGCTATGGAGCGAGCTTTCCACTGTCGATGAGGCACTAAAATTTGCAGAAGAGGTTGGATATCCAGTTTTAGTCAGACCGTCATACGTTCTTTCCGGTGCTGCAATGGCTGTCGCAATGAATGATGAGAATCTCACTAAGTTTCTCGAGAAGGCTGCGGATGTTTCTAAGGATCACCCAGTTGTTATCAGTCAGTTCATTCTGAATGCTAAGGAGATCGAGTGTGACGGAGTTGCGAAAGGCGGAGATCTGGTTGGCTACGTGATATCAGAGCATGTTGAGAATGCTGGAGTGCATTCAGGGGATGCTACGATTGTAGTTCCACCGCAGCGCACATATCTTGAGACTATCAGACAGATTAAGGATATTGCATCGAAGGTTGCAAAATCTCTCAATATCAACGGTCCATTTAATATACAGTTTTTGGCAAAGAACAACGATGTAAGCGTAATCGAGTGCAATCTTCGCGCATCCAGAAGTTTTCCCTTTGTCTCGAAGGTTTGCGGCGAGAATCTGATCGATATTGCGACAAAGGTTATGGTCGATTGGCCGATTCCAGATGTAAACTTGAAGCCATTCAATCTGGAGTATGTGGGTGTAAAGGCGCCGCAGTTTTCATTTACAAGGCTAACAGGAGCGGATCCCACGCTTTCAGTGGAGATGGCTTCTACAGGAGAGGTTGCTTGCATCGGGGATGACTTCGAAGAGGCATTTCTGAAATCGATGCTGGCGGTTGGCTTTAAGATGCCAGTTAAGAGTGTCCTTCTATCAACTGGACCGAGGCAAAATAAGTCATATTTTCTTCCAGCCGCAAGACTGCTCCGTGATATGGGAATCAAGATTTATGGAACTAGTGGTACTGTGAAATACTTAACCGAGCAGGAGATAGATGCTGAGGAGATAGGTTGGCCTCTCGAAAAGGGTGAAAACGCTGCTGATAATATGATCAGAAGGGGTGATATAGATTTGGTCATAAATATTCCGAAGAACTATCAACACGAGGAATTGACAAACGGCTATATGATCCGTCGAACTGCAGCCGATTATGGTGTGCCACTCATTACGAATATTCAGTTGGCACGTCGCTTCGTTGAGTCGATTTCCAAGAAGTCATGGGATGATTTAAAGATTAAAGCCTGGAAAGAATATCATTAGTCCTAGGGGACGTTTCTACCCCTCATAACATATTGATAATATTAATTTATAAAGCACGGATCGGTTTAAATTGTTACAGCCTGTGTGAAAAAATATACTGATCTGTCTCTATATCTTTAATAATACCGAGAGGTTGTGATGGTAGGAAACGTCCCCTAATTGCCTGATCACAAATATTCAGTTGGCTCGTAGGCTGGTGAAATCCATTTCAAAGAAATCCTGGGATGATTTAAAATATAAGGCCTAGAGCGAATATAATTAGAAGCGCGAATTTAACCAAGAGGACGTTGTCTAATTGCAAGTTCGGAATCAGGTAAAGCGAGTGTTGTTACAGGTCGACCAAGCGATCTTACTCTGACATGTTCCACATTTTCGTCTATGGAATCACCGTTCAATACAGCACGAATCTTTGGGGCTTCACTATTATCCGTAACAAATATTTCAAGCTCATCATTTAGGGGTAGCTGTACCTGGCGTTCTGGACTCATGGTGAGGAATCTTCCTGCTAGTGCTAGTTCCTTAAACCCAGCCAAACCGACAAATTTTCTCAACACCGCTTCTACGAGTATTGTTGATCCTGTTATACTGAGTACGCCAGGGAGCCTTGGATCAACTGGAATTACGTAGGTCATAAATCCATCTTTTCGAAGTGGGACATTTGTGATGCCGCCGAGACCGGTAGAACCAGTGACAACCACCTCCCCAGTTATCAATTCATTACCAGCGACCCTAACCTTGAAAAATTTTGTATCGCGAATCTCTCGAAGCAGTGTAGGAATGTATTGTAAATTCTTATATCGACCTGATAATTCAGCTCTACGCTGTTCCATCTGATAAAAAAGCTCCCCCGACATTCCGAATGTGAAGGATTGTGTAAGATAGGCTTCCTGCTCGACTCCATTTAGCCATACCCGGCCAACATCAAGTCTCTGGGGTTTTGCATGTTTCAGAAAATCCAACAACTTGTCAGGTGATCTTGCTGCACCATGCATGCGCCCACCGTCGTTAGCAGTTCCGCCCATAAGGGGGACTGCTATGACCCGGTTAGCGACTTGGGATTTTGCAATGGCTGTTACGACATCTGCAAAAGTGGCATCGCCGCCAACTACAAGCATGTAATGCCAACCGGTTTCGGGGATGCGGTTCAGGTAATCGGAGATGTATGAAATTCGTTCACGCCTCTCAGGTAGCGTCTGCAGCATCCCTACTGCACCTCTTATTGCAATATCGCCGGTCGATCTAGCTGCATCTATAGTTCTTTCAATAACATTCGCATAGGATCCGTTGCCGTTATTTCCAGCTTTCGGATTATGAACTATTGTAAGGCCGCCCGGAATGGATAGCAGGTTCGGTCCTGCATATAGATCCGTCGCTGGATATCTGAAAAGACGTGGAATGAGAGGTGTCCTCATCAAACCTGGTCTGAGCATACTGAAAACTCTAGAATGGGTGCTAACATCGGCTGCCGCAAATGCCTGCTGCATCGCATCTATGGGGAGGCGTAGGGGACGAATTGATCCAGGTTGTGAGCCGGTTATGGAACTTATCATGGTCAGTTTCCTCAATAATAAAGCCGGACTGTATGCATGATGCCATGGATAATGTAAAGGGGTGTTGTGTTGTCAGTCGATGGAAATAATACAGCCGGTAGAAAATCTGTGATCAATGTGGCGCTAAAACAATGTATATATAAATGGGGCTACAGCACTACTTTCGGCAAAAACCACTAAAAGTCCCAAAAGAAGTAACATAATTACGATGGGCAGCAGCCAATAGCGCTTCTTCAACTTTAGGAACTCCCAAAATTCTCCGATTAGGGATTGTCTTGCCATCTATCCTCCTAATATCTTTTTAAAAATCTATCTTTGGGTTGATATGGCTCCTCCCTCGATACCCAGTAGGTGTCAACTGATGAGTCCGGTTTTAAGGGGATGGGGGATCCAAAGATCCTTCTGATTATCGCAAACGGTGTTATGATGAACAGGTAAGCTATTAACATCGATAAACCTGTTATACCCCTTCCAATGATATGTGAAATTCCAATCCAGGTCAGATAAAAATATTTTAAATGTCTAGGCAGCAGGATGAAGCCCAGAGCAAGCAGTGATAGAGCAGAGAGAAAGGATGGGATATAGACGCGTCCTCGCAAAAATAGAATGGTAGCGATAATGCCAAAAAAGGGGAACGCTACAATCCCAAATTTGCGGATCTGTCGAATATCAGTCGAGTTTGAATGTATTTTTGAATTTTTCATTATCATCCAAAGTATTCTGTTCTCCCTTGTAGAGGATGTAATCTTCCAGCACCAAAATATCCATTTCAGTACTCATAAAACAACGATAAGCATCCTCCGGATAACAAACGATCGGTTCTCCACGGATGTTGAAGCTCGTATTAACTATTACGGCACAGCCGGTCAATTTCTCAAATTCGGAGATTATCTCGTGATAGTCTGGGTTATCATCGACGTCGACGGTTTGAAGCCTTGCTGAATAATCTATATGGGTAACAGCGGGTATGTCACTTCTTGCTGCTTTAAGGCGCTCCATCATCGGGGTATTTTTCGGAGGTACGTCGAATATACGTCGATCCTCATTTAGATTCGCTACGAATAGCATGTAAGGGCTTCGGCATGATATGTCGAAGTAATCTCCGGCTCTTTCCTCTAAAACTGAAGGAGCAAAGGGTCTGAACGATTCCCTGTTTTTAATCTTCAAATTCATTATCGTTTGCATCTCTTTCCGTCTTGGATCTCCCAATATACTTCTAGCGCCTAGCGCTCTGGGTCCGAACTCCATTCTTCCAGAGAAATATCCAACTATTTTTCCGTCTGACAGCATTTGTGCCACTTCGATATTTCTATCTCTTCTTTTCATCTGATGGTAGGTGCAGTCAGCATTCATTAGGAATCTTTCGATTTCAACATTCGAATAGCTCGGTCCAAGATATGATCCCCTCTGGGAATCCTTTCCTCTACTAACAATGCGTTTCTTGCCTAGATAACTATGCCAAACCGATAGTGCAGCACCAAGCGCGGCGCCAGCATCACCTGCGGCTGGTTGTACCCAGATATCGTCGAAAATTCCCTCGCGAATTAAGCGACCATTAGCCACGCAATTTAGAGCTACACCACCTGCAATGCATAGCTTTTTCATGCCTGTTTCCCGCCGGACGTGTCTTGCCATACGAAGGACCGCTTCTTCAGTTACCGCTTGAATGCTAGCAGCAATATCCATTTCTCTCTGTGTAATGTCACTTTCAGGTATTCTGGGTGGACCCCCGAATAGCTTCGCAAATCGGCCATTCGTCATTTTAAGTCCACTTAGAAAATCAAAGTACGAAAGATTCAGTCGGAGCGAGCCATCTTCTTTAAGATCTACAAGATGCTCCAGGATAAGATCTTTATATTTAGGTTCGCCATATGGTGCGAGCCCCATAAGTTTATACTCTCCTGAGTTTACTTTAAAACCTGTAAAGAAGGTAAATGCTGAATAGAGAAGCCCCAGCGAGTCAGGAAAATGAAGCTCTTTCTTTATTATAATTTCATTATCCTGCCCAATACCGTAACTTGCAGTTGCCCACTCGCCGACACCATCCATGGTTAGTATAGCGGCGCTGTCATACGGCGATGGGTAAAAAGAACTCGCCGCATGTGCTTCGTGGTGCTCGGTAAAGAGAATATCTCCCTTATATCCGAGTTTTTTCTGAATTACGCGTGGAATATGGAGCTTGCAGCTCAGCCAAGAAGGCATTGCTCTAAGCCATGAAAGGAGCCCACGTGGTGCAACCGTAAGGTAGCTCATTAAGAGCCTCTCAAATTTCGGAATAGGCTTTTCATAAAATACTACATGATCGACTTGAGATATATCGATTCCAGCTTCACGGAGGCAGTATTGAATAGCATGTATGGGAAACCTGGGGTCATGCTTTATTCTGGAGAACCGCTCTTCCTGTGCAGCAGCGACAATAATGCCGTCAGATATTAAAGAGGCCGCGCTATCATGATAGAATGCAGATAGACCTAAAACATACATTGGTTTTTTTCCGCTAATCAAAATGTGGTAGTTGATATTTGGATTTTATATAATTAAATACTTCATCTGAATAAAGGGTGGTCATGAGGTCGCCAGGGTGAAAATTTCCAGGATTTGCCATGAGCTCTCTTGGGCTGTATTCGCTTAAGTTGTCTACCACTTTCGGGTACAAGTTTAAATATTCTATTTCGGCCTCATCCAGATAAGGAATTAAGTTAGCGTATTTCCACTTAAAATGCTCTGCGTAGTTATTAGGTGTTAGGGCGAAAAGAAGTTCTATATCATTCTCCTTACAGAAATCAGAAAGTCCCTTTAGGACGCGATAGTATTCTTTTAGATTTTTGTCAGAGTATAACTTCTTTTCCCAATTGTAGTACCCCCAGTCATCCAACAGACGATACACAATATTGTCCAAATAGGCTCCCAAAAAATTGATGGCATTCGGAAAGATATATCTTATGGGTTTGGTGAACTTTCTATTATGGATTTCCAATCGTTTTTGTCTGTGGCGTCGCATGTCTGGATCGTTAGTTACAAAGCCGACTACCAGTAGATCAATATCATACTTGTGGCCGTAGTTTTTGAAATAATCGTATTCTATTTCAGTATTCCAACCACACTGTCCCCAGCTCAGCACTTCGATATTGTCGGATAACTCCATGAACTCATTCTCCAACTTGTGGCTCCAAATAGTATCATAATCTATCCCGTCGCCCCATATGAAGGAGTCACCAAGGACTGCTATGCGGTATGTTCCAATTGGTTTTGTTATGCTTCTGGGTTTATCGTAAAAACCGAACATGCTTTTACTGGTTAGATCGCTTTTTGAGCTATTAATAAGCTTATTTGTTAGTTTATCCTCTTCAGAAATCCAGATTGGCAGCTCATTCTCATCGCCGTCAAGCAGGCCAGTTGAAAGTAGGAGCTCTAAGCCTCCAAAAAAAATCAGGAGAGAAAGAATTATAAGGAGAAGGTTGGTCCGGAGCGTTTTTAAAGATATTTTGCGCATCGTGATGGAGAGATGTAACTGAATATCTGAGAATATGCAATGTTGGTTTTGTTTTTACTCCATAATATCGCATTGTAATCATCAATTTAAAAAAGAGTAGCAGGTATTTCGATAAATATTCCTCATGCTGATCTTCGTATGGATTTTATTGCCTCAAAAACTAACACGAGGGCGAGGATGAAAAGTGCCGATCCAATGACAGTTAAAACGTATTTGCCAGCATGAATATCCTGCCAAACCAGCAAACCGAGTGCCGATAATGTTATGACGAACATTATGATCATAGGAATCTGCAACACTTTTGATTTTGATCCCTTCTTCCTCAACCATAGAGAAATTGCCAGTAGGGCGAGCGCTGCGAGCAACTGGTTTGCAGAACCGAAGATAGGCCATATGGCCTTCCACTGTCCTGAATAAGCCAGCGCAGCACCGGCTGCAACGGTGATGGCTGTACCTATGAAGCGATTTTTGTTTAGTATGGATGGTGCCCGACCCTCCTTTGGTGCAAAGAATTCCTGAAACGCGAAGCGGGCGAGCCTTGTCGCAGTATCGAGACTTGTTAATACGAATGCGGATACGGCGAGTGCCGCAAACTTTGTTCCATGCGAAGCTGAAATGCCGAAACTCGATATAAAGTTTCCTATCCCCTGTGAGAAGAGGGTGATGGGACCTTCTTTAAGCAGAGCTGCAACATAATCTCCTTTGGCCATATACATGACGCTTATCAGGGCGATGAGTGCAAGCAGCGATTCGACGAGCATGGCGCCGTACCCTATAGGTCTAGCGTTCGATTCCTTGTTGAGTTGTTTTGCCGTTGTGCCCGATGCGACAACCGAGTGAAAGCCTGAAATTGCACCACAAGCTACGGTTACGAAGAGGATTGGAAATAGGGGGCCCAGCTTCGGCACAACCCAAGCTGTGAATACCGGCAGTTCCACGGAAGGTCTCGCAAAAAATATTCCGACGGTTGCTGATATTAGCAGCGCGTACAGTAGGAATGAATTGAGATAGTCGCGAGGTTGCAGGAGTATCCAGACAGGTGCCACGGATGCTATAAAGATGTAGACGACTAGGACAGTGATCCAGTTGTCGAGCGAGATCGCGATCGGATAATTCCATCCTATGATCATGCAGATGATCAGAAATACTATGCCAATGAGAGATAGCCACCCTAGCGGAAGTTTGAGTTTGTAGAGAAATATGCCGAAGACGACAGCCAGAAGTATAAATAGAACCGACGCCGTAGCTGCTGCTGGAACAGCGACAAATGTTTTTGCTGTCACAACCAAGAAGACTGCGATGACTAATACGAGCGTCATCCATAGGAAGAAGAGGAAGAGGTGCTTTCCGACAGAACCTACATACTCCTCTATGACCTTTCCAATAGATTGCCCATTATGATGAACTGATGCGACAAGAGATGAGAAATCATGAACGCTTCCTAGGAAAATGCCGCCAAGGATGATCCATATAGCAACAGGTCCCCATCCGTATGCTGCTGCTACAACGGGTCCTACGATCGGTGCCGCACCTGCAATCGATGCGAAGTGATGTCCGAATAGTACCGGCCCCTTGGCAGGGCAGTAGTCGATATCATCCCTCATCGTATGAGCGGGAGTAGGGCGATTATTTTTAACGCCTAGGATCTTGCCGATGTAGGGGCTGTAGAATTTGTAGGCCAGTGAAAATAGGATTAAACCGCAGATTAGAAGCGCTACTGATGTCATATGCTCTCCTTTTGCCTTTTATTACGCAGCCTTGGAGGAATAGTCAAATTTCAGTAGAATCCCTTGAATTACCTGAATTAATCCCCATATTGAACGGGTAGGCGAAAGGAGAGCTCTATTATGCGTATGGATAAGTTGACGGTTAAAGCACAGGAAGCACTTCAAGCGGCGCAGGAGCTTGCTGGTAAATTCAATCAGCAGGAGATCACGCCTGAGCATCTGCTCTACTCCCTTATCGAGCAAGAGGGTGGAGTCGTATCCGCGATTTTAAATAAAATTGGGACCAATAAGGGGATGATAGCGGAGAACTTGATGTCGGAGATTAAAAGTCTTCCGCAAGTAACGGGAGCTAGCACGAGTCAAGTTTACATGTCGCATACTCTCAAGCGTATCATCGATGAGGCCTTTAAAATCGCATCCAATCTTAAAGACGAGTTCGTATCGTGTGAGCATATTCTAGTGGGCATAGCGGAGGAGAAATCCTGTAAGGCTGGAGATATGCTGCGTGAACAGGGTATCAGCAAGAAGGTCATTTTAAAAATATTGCAGGATATTCGCGGTGGTCATCGCGTCACCGATCAGGATCCAGAAGGTAAATATCAAGCTCTCAAAAAATACGCTCGCGATCTTACTGACATGGCGAGGGAGGGAAAGTTGGATCCTGTAATCGGTCGTGACGATGAGATACGAAGGGTGATTCACGTCCTTTCAAGAAGAACTAAGAATAATCCCGTTCTCATCGGAGAACCCGGTGTGGGTAAGACAGCAATCGTAGAAGGGCTTGCTCAGAGAATTGTTTCCGGCGATATCCCGGATACTCTCAAGGATAAGAAGCTCGTCGCGCTCGACCTCGCATCTCTAATTGCAGGTGCAAAATATAGGGGGGAGTTCGAGGATAGGTTGAAGGCCGTCATTAAGGAAATTACGAATGCAGGCGGAGAGATTATCCTCTTCATCGACGAGATGCATACACTGGTTGGTGCCGGAAGCGCTGAGGGCGCTATCGATGCATCGAATATGTTGAAGCCTGCACTTGCGCGTGGGGAACTCCGCTGCATAGGTGCGACAACACTCAATGAATATCGCAAACATATTGAGAAGGATGCGGCGCTTGAACGTCGTTTTCAACAGGTCTACGTAGGTCCACCATCAGTTGAGGATACGATAGCGATTCTTCGTGGACTGAAGGAGCGCTATGAAGTGCATCACGGCGTACGCATTCAGGACTCTGCGATCATTGCAGCTGCAACGCTGTCAGATCGTTATATCACCGATCGTTTTTTGCCAGACAAGGCGATTGATCTCATCGATGAGGCTGGATCGAAACTTCGCATCGAGATTGATTCGCTACCCGTCGAGATAGACGAGATTGAGCGAAACATAATGGGCAAGGAGATCGAATGCGCGGCGCTCAAAAAGGAGAGCGACAAGGCGTCGAAGGAACGACTCAAGTCACTCGAGAGGGAGATTGCCGACCTTCAGGAGCAGTCACGAGCGCTTAAAGGTCACTGGCAGCAGGAACGCGATATGATTAAATCAATTCGTGATGCGCGCGAAAGTATGGAGCAAGCGAAGGTCGACCAGGAGCATGCGGAACGCGACATCGATCTAAACAAGGCAGCCGAACTGAAGTTCGGTACCATCCCAGGCCTTACGAAGGAGATCGAACAGCGGGAAGCGGCACTCGAGGAGCTTCAAAAGGAAAAAAGGATGCTTACGGAGGCGGTTACTGAAGAGGATATAGCGCAGATAGTATCGAAATGGACCGGAGTTCCTGTGTCGAAGATGATGGAGGGTGAGGTCGAGAAGTTGATGCATATCGAGGACAAGCTTCGCGAACGCGTTGTCGGTCAGGATGAGGCGCTTGAGAAGGTTGCAGCGGCTGTACGGCGCTCACGGGCCGGTCTGCAGGATCCGAACCGTCCGATCGGTTCATTCATATTCATGGGGCCGACCGGTGTCGGTAAGACAGAGACTGCGCGAGCACTCGCGGAATTTCTATTCGATGACGAACGCGCGATGGTGCGTATCGATATGAGTGAATTTATGGAAAAACATTCAGTAGCTCGCCTAATCGGTGCACCTCCGGGGTATGTCGGTTATGAAGAGGGCGGTTATCTCACTGAGGCAGTTCGCCGTCGTCCTTATGCTGTCATTCTCTTTGATGAAATAGAGAAGGCGCATCCGGATGTATTCAACGTACTTTTGCAAATATTGGATGATGGTCGTCTTACCGATGGGCAGGGAAGGACTGTGAACTTTACAAATGCGGTTCTAATTATGACATCAAACGTCGGCAGCCAGTTTATCGCCGATGTAGCAGGCGATGAGGAACAGGTGACCGAAAGAGTTCTGCAGGCGATGAAGGAACAATTTCGTCCGGAGTTTATCAATCGTATCGATGATCTAGTTATTTTCCATTCGCTGAAAGAGGAACAGATTGAATTGATCGTCGATATTCAACTTAGGAATCTCTATCAGCTTCTTGCAGTCCGGAAGATCACACTCAAGGTTTCAGAGAAGGCCAAGGCGCTTCTTGCTAAAAAAGGTTGGGATCCTATTTATGGTGCAAGGCCGCTGAAGCGTGCTATCCAGAAGTATCTTGTCGACCCGATGTCAGGCGCCTTGCTTGAAGGAAAGTTCAAGGATGGCGATGTGGTGAAAGCGGATGTGAAGGATGATAAGGTTATCTTTTCAGTCTAAGATGGAGGGATTATATGGGCATCGTTAGAAGGGTTATCTATGATTGGAAAGGGAATCCACTTAAGGTGAATGATTACGATGTCACCGATTGTGAATATATGGGCGCAGCGGGGGTCTTTGTTCGCGATGCCGATGCACCACAAGACGTCGCTGTGCCTAAAGATGATGGAAACAAAGAAGCGGAGCATATTAATAACTTCGAATATTCTAGGTCGCTAGCCGACCAACTCTTCAGAAAGGTCATTCAGAAAGGCTAGTTCTAAGCTAATAACGCCATAACTATATGATAATATTAATAGTATAGCGGTGTACAGGTGTATACTGTGGTACACGCTCATTTTTATTCGACGTAATTTTACCACCCCTCCCTGACGATAATTAAATAGAGAAAAAAATAACCGTCGGGGAGAATAAGATGAAGAAAAGTCTATTGCTAATAATGCTGGTCGCATTCTTTATGGTCACGGGGTGTGGTGAAAATGTTGATAGTGATGCTATCATCGATCCACCTGATTTCTTCGGTATTGATAATAGTGAGGAAGTTCCAATTGGCGAAAATCCTTCAATTGATCAGGATGAAGAGGAAGATATCATATATGGTGATGATACAATCGTGGATTCCGCTGATGAAAGAGGATCTGTAACCAGAAGGAGTAGAAGTCATAATAATGAAAAAAAATTGCGTATAGTTGCAATAAGAAGACTCCCTGATGCAGTTGTTGGACTAGAATATAGCTATAAGGGGGGAGTGATAGCGAGTGGCGGAGCAGGGGGGTATGAGGTGACAGCGGATGACTTACCGGAAGGATTGTCTTTTGATTCAGCAACGAAGACATTATCGGGTATACCCGCAGAAGCGGGTCGCTACAATGTGAAATATACAGTTACTGATAGGGATGGTGAAACTGCAAGCTCAACTTCCAGACTTACCGTCAACGAAGGGGTTGATACAGGAGTCATATCTGAAGAGGATGAAGGAACAGCTACAACTGAAGAGAATACGGAGGATTTGTGTCAGCAGGATATTGAGGTTCGTACTCCTTCAAGGGGGTATGATGATAATGGGAATGCAAATGTTGTAGTGAAAATTGAAGGTGGAAAGGCTCCCTATGTTTGGGAAAATCTGGAATATCGTGTTCAACTGTTAACTGAGGGTGGTATAGGTGAGGACCTAGGATGGCAGCCAATAGATGGTGAGAAGATATCTGTTTCAGACAGTGAAACAGGTGAGAAGGTGTTTACGTTTCACCGTAATGCGGTTTCGTGGGGGTATTCTTCGAAGAGCTGGAAAAACACGAATTCTAGTCATTCCGGTCTGGACATATTTACGGCGCTTCTTCGTGCGTTAGATGCTGAGAAGAGAGAAGAGCATATTATAGGTTACAAGGTTGAAATTCGTTTTGATGTATCTGATAGCTGTCAAGATAGCCAAGTTTATTCTGAACCTAGCATATTGATCGAAGAGGTTGAGTACGAGGTGCCTACTCTCGACAAGCTTAAGATTCAGTGTGATTTTCAGGATATAGATCATACAAATGGAGGATCCCATCTCGATATTAGAATTAAAATAGCGAATAAATTTGTAGCTCAAGTTCAGTACTGGCTTGATGAATGCTCCGTAGGTGATGAGCATAAGTGTGAAGACGTGAGGAGATTTAAGAAGCGTATTGAAGCAAAACGGGTGAAGGAGCTCAGCGAATATAGGATTGATGAAATTCAGCAGATATGGATATGGAAACATAAAAAACGAGGTGGGCATGGCGCATCAAAACTCGATGTGGACTTGAGATGGTGTCGTCTATTCACAGATGATGGAAACAATGATAAGGATTGGTATGCTGTGTTAGATGATCAGTTGAATGGCGATACTTTAAATGAAAATGAGGTTGGCGGGACAAAACACTGGCATAAAAATGATTCCACACGTAAAGCGCAATATTCTATGTTCTTCACTGAATTTCCTAATATATGGAGGCCCTCATATACATTACCAGAAGAATATAAGGTGCCTGAATCAAAAATCGATGCAAGTCAGGATAACGAAAATATAAATAATTGAATGGTTTCTTCATAGGTTAGCAAAAGGATCGGGCTGGTCATACCAGTTCGATCCTTTGCATAGTAATATGACATCACGAAACACTCTTCGATATCTTCTTGTTGAGCTGTTTTAGATGACTCTTAGCGGGAGGAAAAGCCTTCGCAATAGTCCTCAGGGTTGGCATCAATTTCTTCGCCTCCTCATAGTCATGATAATCCAGCATTATATCGGCGAAGGTTCCATATAAGCTATACCTGAGATCGGGGGTGAGCCGTTCCTTTTCGTCGAGAGCCTTTGCTTTCTCCAGGTACTCCAAAGCTCGATCGTATTCTCTCTTCTGATAGTATGCATCGCCAAGTGATACGAATATCGTAGAGATGAATCGCCGGATCAATCCAGCCGCTTCGCCCTTTGGTCCACTGGAGAAGTCGAGGGCAGCTTCGAGATATTCGATCGTATCGCTGATATTGCCAAGCTGCTGGGAAGCGAGGCCCATGTTGATCATGAGCTCTACGCTGGTCGTATAGCTATCTATCTGTTGGGAGAGCCTAAAGCCTTCATCATAGTGGACAATAGCATCTTTAGGGTTGCCGGTTTTTAGTTCAAGATTGCCAAGACCGTTTAGGATTCTCACCTGAAGATTCAACATATGATGCTCTTTGGCAATATCAAGACCCTTATGATACTCTTTTCTAGCGGCATCATATTTTTTAATTCTGTTGTGGCAGAGGGTGGTGCTGAGGAGATAGTAGAGGTTTGCCATTCTATCGAGGTTGTTTATCTTCTCAAAGAATTTAATATCCTTTTTGATAATCTTTAGTGCTTTTTTTACTTCACCTTTTCTCAGTAACGCTTCGCCTAGTTCATTGTTAGTGATTTTAGATTGCTCATCTGCTTTAAGAAGTTTTGTAGCTACAGATTCAGAGCGCTCAAATTTGTTTATCGCCTCCTCAACATTGCCATTTCTGAGTTCAATACCAGCAAGATAGTTTTCAAATATGAGCTTCCAGGTGGTAAGGGCTTTTTTCCTTGATGAGAGCTTTAAACCCTCTGAGAAGGCCTTGGAAGCTTGTTTTAGCCTTCTTCTCCTCATTTCAAGTCTGCCAATACATTCCAGCGATTTCAATTTTAATTCCAGTTTAATTGGGTCGGTTGCTTTTATAGTGCTCAATTTCTTATAAAACAGGGCAGCTTGCCCGTAATTGTGTATCTCCTTATATGCATTGCCAATCAAAATAAGAATTTCAGAAATATCAGACCAATCGTTCGAGGGGAGTACTTCAATTAACTCCTTAAGATGGTTTATCCCTTCAACAGCTTTCCCGTCATCGAAAGCTAGATCTGCTAATTTTAATAGTGGAGCCTTCTTCTGTCCACGTATGCTGCCATAAGCAAGATGGGAAAGTAGCTCATCATCCGGTTTTCGTTTATTATTTCTGAGGTAGTTGGCTATTTCATCATGGCACTTTTCAATGTGAACCTTGCCGTAATTTTCAAGTATAGCGTCTGAATATAACGGGTTCGGAAAGGAGAAACTGCCTTTGGCATCCTTAATAAGTATTCCCGATTCAACAAGAGGCAATAACTCATGCGCCGCCTTTCCACTGTGGTCGGTTTTCTGCAACTCTTCAATGGTTGCAGGCCTATGCCAGCAAGCTACTGTAAAAGCGAGATCACACGCCTCTGGAGGAAGCTCATTGAGACGTCGCATCAGGGAGGTAGTGAGAGATTTGGAGGGTGACATTTCAGAGAAATCGATACCGATAGCCTTGAGTGTCTTTGCATCGGGCCTTCCCGCCAGGGAGAACAGTCGTCCTTTGGCGATCATGCTTTCTATTTGCTCAGTGAGAAAAAGAGGGTTGCCTTCGGTGCAGTCCATAACCTGTTGAACCACTGAGTCGTCCGGTTTCTCTCCTAGAACCGCCGTCAGATACTCCTCAATCTCAAAAGTCTCAAAGTTCTTGAGTTCTATCATCCTGCAGTGAGAACTTGAAATGCCAAGATCTGAAAGAACATCCTTGGGGTTAGTTTTTTCGGAATTGACGGAGAATAAAATAAGTATTTTGTTTGTTGATGCTGATTGAATTTTTCGTTGAAAATAGGTCTTCCTGATCATCGGCTTTAGAGCGTGGACGAGATCAGTAAAATCTTCACCCGAGTGTCCTTGTTCATTATCGTCTTTATTAAGTATCTGATCTATGTCGTCGATTAAAATGACATGAACCTCATCACTTTTCTGTGACGTTAGGTTAAGGAGGGAATTCAGTTTTGCACGGGCGGGAGGATTTTCATCATTGAAAAGATGGACATTCATTTCCATCTGTTGAGCGATTGGCTTCAATCTCTTTAAAAATCGTGTTCTGCCGGTTCCTTTGGCGCCTGAGATACAGATAATATGTGGAACGCTCGAATTGGCATCGGATATTGATTGGAAAGATTCCTTGATCGTATCGGTCTCGAATTTTCGGCCAATTATCTTTCCCTCCTTTGGTAGATAGGAGAGGAGGGTCTGACGTGTTTCAGGAGGATACTCCCTTGGTGAACTATATTGTAAGGCTTGCGCCGCAATTAACGCGGAAGGGTATCTTTCATCGGGATGCCTCGCCATTAGCTTCATGATAATTCTGTCCAAATAGGGGGGGACGTCACTCCTGTATGCACTTGGAGGTGGTGGATCATATGAGAGATGTTGCTTTAGAGTTTCCATGGAATCGATTCTGCTACCACTCTTGGATTCTTTGCAGAAAGGTTGAACTCCTGTCAGGCAATAATAGAATGTGACACCTAGCGAATAGAGGTCGCTCCTATGATCTGGTAATGGGAAGGAATATGAATCTAACCCGAGGCGTTTGACGATGAGTTCCGGTGGCATGTAGTTTGGGGTCCCGCCAGGCTTATCGGGAGATCTAAATGTTGCTAGGCCGAAATCTATCAATGCGAGGATAGGGCGTTTACCAATTTGTCGTAGAAGAAGATTTTGGGGTTTGATATCCAGATGTAGAAGCTTGTGGTTATTCAGATACTCGAGCGATCGCAGGGATTGCAGTAGCAGCTCCTCAATAGTTGGGATTGGTGCTTCGAGGAGTTTCTTCAGATCACCTTCGCTGAATAGCTCGGTCGTAAAAAAATACTGATCTGTTTCGGGATCGAGACCGAAATCATAAATTCTGGATATATTGGGATGTGAAAGCGATTTTAATATAGCAAATTCATTCTTGAAGCGCTCAGCAGCGGCTTTCCTAGATTTTAAGGGAGACCATTTGAGGAATTTAAGGGCAACTGGGCTATCTGATGGGTCAGTTGCGCGCCATACAATGCCACCGCCACCCTCGGATAGCTTCTCATCAAGCCGATATTTTCCCCCGACTATCCTGCCCTCCAACGCCCCCTCGGGGAAGAGGCCTATTTGGGACATGGCCTAACCTTATACAACAAAAGTTGATTCTAAACAACCAAAGTAGGGGGATTCGAACTATTCCGAGGATGGTTCGCTTATCAACGGGAAGAGAGCTTCAGTGGAGGAGTTGATTATAGAAGGGAATTGTCCCTTTATGAGGATATCGAAGAAATAAGGGCCCATGATTTTTTTAAGAATTTTTGGATCTGCATCGATGAACTTGGCCTTTGCAGCGGGGTTTTCAGAGATATTAGATCCAGATTTAGCAATAGTCCATTTGTGGGGTCCTGGACCTGCTACGTTTTCCTTGGGCATATATAAAAAATCAGCTGAGGAAATTTTTGTGAGTTTCTTTGTCTCGTCCTTAAGTCCGAATTCCAGGTGAAGGCGCTGGTCAGGTCTTTCCAATCTGAGGTACCATTTTCCAATTCTATCAAAAATCTCAATATCCCAGTATTTGCAATTTCCCAATTCTGTAGAGTTGCTTATATCATAATACCTTAAGGTTAACTTTGCACCGCTACCTATAGAGTTCCCTGCATCAAGTATGGCTTTGTCAGTGATCTCCCAATATGTGAATACGAAGTGAGGTTCAATCAAAAGCAGTTTTAGGGTGTTTTCGCAATGCTCAACAGTTTGTTTGGTCATTGTAAGGTCATAGAATGAGTGTGAGCCAGTGTTATTTTTAGGAACTGCATTTTTTAGGACTGCAGTAGAATCTATTGAAAGGGAGCTGATCAGTTTTTCTACATCAGAACTTCGTGGAGACATTAAAGGGTCACTTTTCAGTGAAACCTCTCTCTTGTTTCCCTTCGAGCTTGGGGGGAGCCTATTTGGTTTCTTTACCATATTAACCCCTAAACGATGTGCGGAATTTATTATAGATATTGTTTAAAATCAACTTATCATTTGAAGGATAACTTTAAGTGTATTTGTGTATAGTCATATATATCAATATGTTATGTGTGTATACTTAAATAGTTTTGTTCAGGAAGTGGAGTTGTAATAGAGGAAAGATAGATTGATATTGGAGGGAAATCGGTTTCTATTATCTGTCTAGTAATCAGAACAGTGTTTCATGTAGTGAACATATGATGTTTAATATTATGAACACTATCTTCCAAATATCTTCTACTGGTTTTGAATCCAGCTGTAATCATTGCTGCTATCCTTATAAAATTTTAGAACGCAATTTGGTATGCGAATTGCTAGTAAATGCTGAAATCAGGAGGTTATATGCCGAGATATAAGATTCTATGTATCGATGATGATAGGGATTTCTTAATCAGTCTCAGTTTACAGTTGAGGGATGACTATAAAGTGATGACGTCGGAGTCTATCGATCAGGGGTTGCAGAAACTGAAGGAGGGAATGGTAGACCTGGTAATTTTAGATGTGAATTTAGGGTATGAGGACGG
The DNA here is from genome assembly GCA_018645265.1 of Deltaproteobacteria bacterium. Taxonomy (GTDB): domain Bacteria; phylum UBA10199; class UBA10199; order 2-02-FULL-44-16; family JAAZCA01; genus JABGOS01. The sequence continues at coordinate 11,133 of JABGOS010000049.1, read as the reverse complement.
CATTGAAGGGATAGGACGTATAAAACAACAATTTCCAGATTTGGATATTGTGATGCTCTCCGGGAATCGTGATCCTAAGACCGTTGTAAATGCTATTAGGGAGGGGGCTGTTGACTATCTGACAAAACCTTTTGATACCGATGCTCTGACTGCCATCATTGAGAGAGAAAGGAAGAATAAGCAGATTCGTGAGAAATATGAAGCGCTCGTTGAGACTCAGAACTCGTGCTCGGAGCATTCTGAGATTATCTTTAAGAGTCAGGCTATACAAAGATTGTTGAATCAAGCAGGGCAGCTTGTCGGACATCATGCAAATGTACTCATAGTAGGTGAGACTGGGACTGGGAAGGAGCTGTTAGCCAGGTATATTCACCGTCAGGAGGGTGATAGCTCAAGGCCATTTGTAGCTGTGAACTGTGCGGCTATACCAGAACAACTGTTGGAGACTGAGCTCTTCGGTTCCGAGGTGGGGGCTTACACGGGAGCAGTCAAAAAAAGAATAGGTAAGTTTGAGCTAGCTGATCAGGGAGATATTTTTCTCGATGAAATTGGTGCTCTACGGTTGGATCTTCAGGCTAAGATACTTCGAGTTCTTCAGAATGGGGAGTTCTGTAGGCTCGGTGGGAATGAGATGATTAGGGTGAATTTTAGGGTTGTTGCAGCAACGAACGAAGCGTTGGAGGAGAAGGTAAGTCGTGGCGAATTTAGAATGGATCTATATCATAGGATCAGAGTAATTCAGCTTTCACTACCCTCGTTGAGAAGTAGGGTCGAGGACATCGCGGTGCTCACTAATTATGCGCTTAATAAATTTTCAAAGGATGGTGTGGTGAAGAAGATGACGCATGGGGCGCACGCTCGCTTGATGGCCTATCATTGGCCTGGCAATGTCAGGGAGCTCATGAATGTTGTTCATAGTTTAACGATTTTGGCACCCAATGATCTCATAGACGAGTCTGTATTTCCTTCGTGGGCGATGAACGGCTGTTCTGATATAACCGAGGATAGTCCAGAGAGGCTTCCACCGATAGATCACACGGTGTGTACTCTAAAAGAATACGTCTCCCGGGCGGAGAGAAGTTATATCGAACATTCGTTAAATCTTTTCAGTGGCGATAAGTCTAAGACAGCGCGATTTATGGATGTAGGAAGAACCACGCTGTATAACAAAATGAAAGATCTTGGGATGATGTAGTGGATGTATGTAGGCCTAACATTATCCTCATTGCTGCTAGAATTCTAAATAGATCCTGCGATCCACAAGGTCGTCCATTGGGTCATTAGTACTATTTCTACAATCCAATCGATTGCATTTTTGCATTCGATTAGGGATAATCACCGAAATTTAGGGGGGATGGATGAGAGAACGCGGATTTACGCTTTTTGAGTTGATTTTGGTAGTTGCTATGCTCGGTGTTCTTGCGGTCACTGGATTGCCTAGATTTATCAACCTTTCCGACAATGCCAAGGATAGCTCGATGGAGAGCACAGTGGGTGCTCTCCGAAGCAGCCTCGCAATATATAGAGCTAACGATGCCGCAACCACATCGACAGATGGGAATTATCCAGTGGTTTTGGATATGACTGCGGTAGGCTCACCATGTTCCACATGTTTTTCAGCGCTCTTGGCAAATGGCCTGCAGGATTCAGCATGGAGTAAGGATGCGGATCACAGTTACACATATAACGATGGCATCAACGTTACCACCTTTACGTACAATTCCACCAACGGAACTTTCGATTGATGCTCCTGTCGGGGTGACTTTCAGAATCGACATTCAATGATGAAAAAGAAAAAAAAGCGTAGTGCTGGCAAACACCATGGCAGTAGGAAGAGTAAATATATTGCCAAGTCTAAGGGGCCTTCCTGTGTAGGGGAGTTATCCCTCCATCGAGATGGTTATGGATTCGTCATGACTGCGAATCCTGATCAGGAGGATGTCTTTGTTCCTGCACGGTATATAGGTGATGCACTTCATAGGGATCTGGTAAAGACAACTCTTATGGAAGGTAGAAAGGGTCTGCCGGAAGGAAGAATCATAGAAGTTGTGGAGAGAAGGGTTACTACTCTGATGGGTAGGTTAGAGCGTCAAGGTAAGGCGTGGCAGGTTGTAGCTGATGACCGACGCGTCAGACATAGAATTATCGTTAAAGATAAATTTATCGGTGATGCAAAACATGGTGATAACGTAGTGGTTGAAATAGAGAGCTATCCATCTGGTGATCAACCTATGACTGGTAGGGTTGTTGATGTTTTGGGGCCTCGAGGGGATGTTGCAACTGAAAAATCTGCAGTGATAGCTAGGCATCAACTGGTGCGAGAATTTACTGATGAGGTTGAAGCAGATGCAAGACGGTCGTGCGAAAGGGCGGAGGCAGCTTTTGAGGAAGACGATCCTCGTAAGGATCTTAGAGAAATATCATTTATCACGATAGATGGTGAAACTGCCAAAGACTTTGACGATGCGGTGGCGGTCCAGCAGGTGGATGATGGTGTCATACGCCTCTGGGTTTCTATTGCTGATGTTTCATTCTATATCTCCCCCGGTTCACCACTGGATGATGAAGCTTATAGTAGGGGTACGTCTGTATATTTCCCGGGTGATTGTTTGCCTATGCTTCCTGAAGCTCTTTCCAATGACAGGTGTAGCCTACGTCCGGACGAAGATAGATTGACTGTAACTGCTGAGATGGATGTGAGTCCGGATGGTAAAATCATCAGAAGTGATATGTATCGCAGTGTGATAAGAAGCAAAAAAAGAATGACGTATACTGCTGTGAAACAGATTCTGGTTGAGAAAGATGAAAATGTTATAGAACAGAATAAGGATATTATTTCTCAGCTTGAGACGATGGAACGCTGCTTCAGCTATTTCAGGAAGGAGAGGATTAGGCGAGGTTCAATCGACTTCGATCTACCCGAACCTGAAATACTCATAGATATGCAGGGAGATATTTCAGAAATTGTACGATCAGAACGTCATATCGGTCACATGATGATTGAGGAGTTTATGATCGCAGCAAATGAGGCTGTTGCAAGGTTTCTAACTGAGCGTGAGGTGGGATGTATATATCGAGTACATGAACCTCCGCCCGAGGAAAAATTACGCGAACTCTCTTTGCTGCTTCATAATCTTGGATATAAGTTTAATATAGAGAAGGGTGCATCGACAGGAAAACTTGGAAAGATTGTCGACCTTGTTAGAGGGAAGCCTGAAGAACGTTTAGTGAATCATATGCTTCTAAGGTCAATGTCACAGGCGATGTATGGTAATGAGAACCTTGGTCATTACGGTTTGGCTTCGAAATGTTACTGTCACTTTACCTCGCCGATTCGGAGGTATCCGGATCTGGTTGTGCATCGTCTGCTGACACGATCGCTTGAGGCAAAATCAAAATTAAAGCAGACTGCTCTGAAACTCCAGCAGATTGCGGAACACTGTTCTCGCCGTGAGCGTGTTGCTATGCAGGCTGAGCGTGAGATGGCCAAGCTTCATGCAGCACTATTCATGCAGGATAGAATTGGTGAAGAGTATGATGGGGTAATATCCCATGTCACCAAATTTGGCTTTTTTGTAGAGTTGATAGAATTCTTCGTGGAAGGGTTGGTTCATATAAGTAGTCTTGATGATGACAGCTATTTCTATCATGAGGAAGAGATGCAACTTATTGGAAAAAAAGGGAAAAAAAGATATAAGATCGGTGATAAAGTTCGTATCGAGGTTGAGGAGATCGATATACCCAATAGGGAGATACTCTTTCTTCTTGTTTGAAGGGATCCTTCATGCATTGCTAAATCAGATTCCAGCCTTTCCATGGAATAGCCCGTATTTTAAAGATAAACAGCATTCCTATTCGCTTGACTCACCGGCAAGCAAGCCTTATCATTATATATGTTAATAAACATAGGGGATCTCAAGTGATGAAAAGGACAATGGAAATTTCGATCATGGGTCAGAAGTTCATGATCAAAAGCGATTCTAATGATGATTATGTGGTGAAGGTTGCGAAATTCGTGGACCAGAAGATCAACGAGGTCATCCAAAATACAAAATCAGTTGCCTCTCTAAATGTGGCGATACTTGCAGCTATGAATATAGCAGATGAGTATTTCAAGTTTAGAAGTGACCGTAAGGATCGTTTTCAAAAGGTTGAGAAGAAGGTCGAAGATTTGATCGAACTTATTGATTTACAGATGTAATTATCATTGCTCTTTTAAATCCTTAAAGTGATTCAGAGACGTTAATATTTGACGTTTTTGAATTTCCCCTGCTGGGAGCGTGCTTGGTACCGTATAATTTTAGAACCGATAAATAAAATTAGGGGATTTTCTCTTGCTGTGGTGTGCAGGCCCTGAGATCGTTGAGGGGAAGCCTAAAGCGGCAATAAGATCACCCACCTGTAAAGGTTGGGTTCAAAATTCCAGGTGTCACACGCCCAATTGCGGGGGATTTTTTTAATTAATTGATATAATTTACAAATAGATAATTAAGATGAGTTATGTTTTTTGGATATTGAAATATTTTTAGGGATAAAGTATAGCTCGATTAGTATTGATCAGAGGCTGATAAGAGTTTTTTGATAGCGCATTGGAAGCGTTATCCTAGAGAGAAAGATCTTATAAGAGATTGATTTGAAGGTTTTTTCATGTATTCCGATTGGCTGTTTCGATGTGTTGTTCACTTGTAGGGCCGATCGTTATAATAAAATAGAAAGCGCCTATCGTCGTATATGGATATGGTGCAGAAAACCTTCAGTTACTCCACTCAGATACTCTCCATCAGTCTCGTTATGAAGTAATCATTGCGAGGTGATTTCATGGAATCCAAGCTTCAATTGTACAACAGAGTTCTTTCAACCCGCGATGAACTCAGTGAAGAGTTTGTGAGGGGAGCGTGCGATAGTATTCAGAGAAAGATCTTGCTCATGGAGGAATTTAGGTTGGCAACGCGCATAGGTTTATATTCCTCCTTTGGAAGTGAAGTGCGTACAGACCTTCTTTTCAAGGAGGGTGATAAGAATAGAAAGGAACTGTATTATCCAACCTTCACCCCTGAAGGTGCTGGCGCTGCATATTATCGAACGATGAATCTTGGGGAACTAGAACCTGGAATGCATGGCAAGCTAGAACCTACAGATAAACAGAGTAAACTCAGGGATGTGAGTTATCTCAACGCATTGATTGTGCCAGGAGTGGTATTCGATTTGAAGGGTGGAAGGATAGGCTTTGGTAAGGGTTTTTATGACAGTTGTTTAGCTGAGTTCAGCGGAGATAGAATTGCTCTTGCTTATGATTTTCAGGTGGTATCTCAGCTGCCTGTTGCTGTAGCGGGGAAGAAGGTAGATTGGATAGTTACTGAGGAGAGGATTATTCGTTGTTAAAAGATCCCACGTGTTAGCGTGTACGCGTGTTCAGGTTGAGTAGATATTTCGACTCATACACGATGGCATGTAGATACGCAGGTGCGTGGTTAACATATAGGAGGTGGATGTGAGCTTAGAACTTTGGCAAATTGTATTAATTGGAATCGGATCACTGTTTTTCGGTCTTTTGGTGGGTTCTCTGATTCGTAGGCAGGTTAGTAAAAAGAAACTTGAGGAGGCTGAGAGTAAAGCCTCTTCGGTTCTGAAGGACGCTGAGCATGATGCTCGTAATACTAAGAAGGATGCGGAACTTGAGGCGAAGGATATAAAGCTTCAAGCAAAAACTGAATTTGAAAGGGAGTGCCAGGAAAAAAACAAAGAACTGCAGTCGATGGAAAAGAGACTGCAGACGAAGGAAGATAATCTTGAAAAGAAGTTTAATCTCCTCGAGAAGAAGGAAGAGGAAACTCATAGAGTTGAGCAATCCATAGAGGATAAGAAAAAGCATATCGATGGATTGGAAAAGCGCTATATAGATCTAGTTTCAGATACGAGAAGGCAGTTGGAACAGATTGCCGGTATCTCGTCAGATGAGGCTAAGAGACAACTTACCGAATCTATGATGGAGGAAGCAAAGCGGGATGCTGCGAGAATGATATTGGAGGTTGAGGAGAAAGCGAAGGAGGAGGCTGCTAAGAAATCAAAATTCGTATTGGCTACCGCTATGGAGAGAATGGCTTCGGATTATGTTTCCGAGCGCGCGATATCAGTCGTTCAACTTCCATCTGATGAAATGAAAGGTCGTATCATCGGTAGGGAGGGAAGAAATATCAGGGCGCTAGAGGCGGCTACAGGTATCGATATTGTTATCGATGATACGCCTGAGGCAGTCATTCTGTCCGGTTTTAATCCTGTGCGACGTGAGATCGCTAGAATCTCTCTCGAAAATCTTATTGCGGATGGAAGGATTCATCCAACTAGGATCGAGGAGATGGTGGAGAAAGCTACGAAGGAAGTTGAGTCCACTATCAAGGAAACAGGTGAGCAGCTCTGTCTTGAACTCAATGTTCCGAACGTTCATCCTGAACTCGTGAGGCTTTTAGGTTCACTCAAGTATCGCTACAGTTTTGCACAGAACGTTTTGGATCATACGAAACAGGTTGCATACCTCTCCGGGATGATGGCTGCAGAGCTTGGAGTCGATGAAGCAAAGGCGAAACGCGCTGGACTGCTGCATGATATAGGAAAGGCCGTAAGCCATGAGGTAGAGGGTAGTCATGCTCTCATAGGTATGGAGTATGCTAAGAAATATCGTGAGGATCCGGATATCTGTCAGGCTATCGGTGCACACCATGAGGATATAGAGCAGACATCAGCACTGGATCTCGTAGTCGATGCGGCAGATGCTCTTTCAGGAGCGAGGCCTGGAGCAAGACGGGAAGTCCTTGAGGCTTACGTCAAGCGCGTTGAGGATCTTGAAAAAATTTCATACTCTTTCAAGGGTGTCAGTAAAGCATATGCTATCCAGGCTGGTCGTGAAATTCGCGTCATGGTGCAAAATGAAAATCTCAATGACGCTGAGTCCGTTGTTCTTTCCAAGGATATTGCGAAGAAGATCGAACAGGAGATGACCTATCCGGGACAGATTAAGGTTACAGTCATTCGTGAAACGAGAGCAACTGAATACGCAAAATAAAGGTCAAGGTTAAGGTTAAGGTCGAGTTTAGCTTGGGATATGTCTTTTACTCAACCTTAGCCTAAATCTTAATCTTAATTTGATTTCATTTCATGAAGATACTTGCAATAGGTGACATATTCGGCAGGCCCGGAAGGGAAGTATTTCGGGATTTGCTGCCAGTTTTGATCAGGGAGCATAGGGTAGACTTCGTTATCGCCAATGCTGAAAATGCTGCTGGTGGAAGGGGACTCACCCCAAAGACTGCCGATGAAATACTTGAAAGCCCGGTCAATGTATTGACCGCTGGCAATCATATTTGGGAACATAATACCATTCATCCATATTTTGATTCTCATCCCATCCTGAGGCCACACAACGTGAATGCAGCGCTACCTGGTAAGGGTTGGGGGGGGTTCGCTGCTGGGAATGGTGTGAGAATAGGGGTCATCAGCCTTCAGGGTGTGGTGTATATGTCCGAGAAGGGTCATTTGGCAGAAAATCCCTTTCATTCAATAGATAAGTTGCTGCCGGAGATTAAGAGACAGTCTGACGTTGTATTGATTGATTTCCATGCAGAGGCGACTAGTGAAAAAAGGGCATTGGGATGGTATTTAGATGGTAAGGTAACAGCTCTCCTGGGCACGCATACGCACGTTCAGACAGCTGATGAAGAGGTGCTCCCTAAGGGTACAGCTTACATATCAGATCTTGGAATGACGGGGCCGCATGGCTCTGTAATAGGGCTCGATAAGGAGGTAGCTATCCACCGCTTCCTTACTGGAGAAAAAAGGAAATTCAAGGTTGCGGAGGAGGGGGTTACCATCGACGGCGTTCTTATCGATGTGAATGAGAAAACCGGTCTTAGCAAATCTATAAAACGCATTAGTGAGAAAATATAAAAAGGTGTCCGACACCTTTTCGGCAAAAAAACGCGACCAAGATGGCCGCGTTTTTATTACTCAAGAAATACGTGAGATCTATTCGATGCTTTATGTCGAGCTTAAGGTAATCGATACATTTGGGAACATGATTCTATATCCGCAGTCGTATCCTACGCGATATGTTTCAAACGATTCCGTGGTTACATCAGGAAAGTTTGTATCGCCCCAGAATGTAAAACCATTACTCACGTCAAAAGTCATAGTAATGGTATATGTAGTTGCGGTACTAGCGGCAGGAATTACTAGCTCAGTCATAGCACCAGTTATTTCAAACGTAAAATCCGTACCCTGTGTGGTTGGATCGCAGTTGCCTGTGGCGCGCGTACAGATTGTCATAGGATCGCGATAGCCATCAGCACAGTCAGTCGTAGCATTTTCGCACCAGAAATTGTCGTCACTCCAGAGATCCAAGACCATGGATGGATGTGTTCCGGTTACATCGATGAGGTCAAATGGCGTGGAACCTGTTGAATCTCGGTCGACCCAGTATTCATTTTCGGTTCCTGGGGTGAAAGCTTCTGTGAGTATGGTAACATCGCGTGGATCGACATTGCCAACATCATAGAAATAACCACGTGTTTCGTAATTGGCTATTGTGAAGTTAGACACTCCATTTTCTGCATTCACATCAGGAACGACCATAGGGATAGTTTCCCCAATATAGAAGACCTCAATTGCGATACCGTCATACGTACCTACAGGCGGGAGTGTGGCGCTTGAAAGAAATATGTTATTCGTGCTGAAATCCACCTCTGTAGCCGCAGCCGGTGTTGCAACATCTATCAGGTCGTAATCGGCTGTTCCCGATGCCACTGAGCCTAAAAGTGTGAATTTTTTAATAAGTACATTATAGGCTGTTGGTGTGGTGGTGAAGGAGTTCGACTGATCCGTGTCAGGGCAACGAGCGTTTGTCTGGTCCGGATCAAACGTAGCTTTGGCTAAGCTAAAATTCGCTTCGTTTGATGGGTTGGCGGCGATAGATGAATTTAGTCCACTAACTTCACCGATAACCTGTATGGCTGCATCGCTTCCCGTTCCACTGCCTGAACCGCATCCTGCAATAAATATCGCTACAAACATCGCTACAGCTAAAGTTAACGCGTTCTTCATAATAACCTCCCCCTTTCATTAGAACGGCATACTATATGATAATTATGTAAAATAAAAGGGCTGATTCGATCTGGACATAATCGGTTTTGTCTTGTAAATTCAGCCTCCTATGAAGACGAAAAGCATTGAAGAACAGTTAAAACTTATCAAACGTGGGTCGGTTGATCTCGTCGGTGAAGATGAGCTGGTTGAGAAGCTCAAGGAGAATAGGCCACTTCGCATAAAGGCTGGATTTGATCCGACTGCCCCGGATCTTCATCTGGGTCACACAGTTGTGATGCAAAAACTCAGACAGTTTCAGGATTTGGGCCATAAGGTGATCTTCCTGATGGGTGATTACACCGCAATGATTGGCGATCCATCAGGCAGGGATGAAACGCGTCCGACGCTATCGGAAGATCTTATAAAGAAGAATGCAGAAACCTATGTATCGCAGGCATCTAAGGTTTTAGATATAGAAGAAGCTGAGGTGCGTTTTAATTCCGAATGGTTGGGTACGATGAGCGGGCCAGATTTTTTAAGACTCGCGTCGAAGTACACGATTGCAAGGATGATAGAGCGCGATGATTTTAAAAAACGATATACTGAAGGTCATCCTATTCGTATTCATGAATTCATCTATCCACTTCTTCAGGGACAAGATTCTGTTGCACTGGAAGCGGATGTTGAACTCGGAGGAACTGATCAGATATTTAACTTGCTTGTAGGACGTGAACTTCAGAAGGAGGATGGTCAGAAGCCACAAGTAGTTCTTACCATGCCTCTGCTCGTTGGAATAGATGGCGTGCAAAAGATGAGCAAGTCATATGGTAACTATATTGGTATAACAGATTCGCCTCGTGAAATATTTGGGAAGGTGATGTCTATATCGGATGAACTGATGTGGAATTATTACGAACTCCTTTCGGATCTTTCATTAGATGAGATTGAAGAGATGAAGGAAGAGTTGGTGATTGGAAAATTACATCCTAAAATTGTAAAAGAAAATTTAGCTATGGAACTCGTCGCACGTTTTCACTCTGAGGATGATGCAAAAAATGCGCGTGACGAATTTGAAAATATTTTCAAAAAGAAGGGTAGGCCAGATGAAATTCCTGAGTTCGATGTGAAGGGTGGAACAATTCTGGTCGATGTGCTTACCGATCTTAAGATCTGTAAAAGTAAATCTGAGGCTAGGAGAATGATTCAGCAGGGCGCGGTTAAGATAGATGATACGAGAATCGATGATATTGCCTGGACATTACCGCATAATAGCCCTATATCGGTGCAGGTCGGGAAGAGAAAATTTGCGAAATTCCTAGTGAATTGATGAAATATTCCAATCCTCCGGCGGATAGAGCTTGTAACACCATGATTTATAGGCGTTAAAATTTTCGGAATTTTATTCAAATAAATCGAAAAAAAACGCTAAATCCCTGTTGACACAGCGGAATTTATTCTGTAGAAGCTCCGTCACGCTTGAGGGATAGCCTTTACGGCAATAAAGAAAGTTAGTAAAAACGCTCAGTTAGAGCGGTTGCCAGGCGGAGGTTATCTTTTTTGTGCCAAATTGCTCTTTGAAAACTGAATAGCGAATCACTAAGAAGTGATATTGTCGAGTTTGAACGGGCTCATCGATTTCTTAATCGATGTGAATGTATTACAAAATCTTCATTGGAGGTTAGCCCTTCAATGAAATTTTTCAGAATTTAACTGGAGAGTTTGATTCTGGCTCAGAACGAACGCTGGCGGCATGCTTAACACATGCAAGTCGAACGAGAAAGTTTCCTTCGGGAAATGAGTAGAGTGGCGCACGGGTGAGTAACACGTAGGTGATCTACCCTTTGCTGGGGAACAACTCCGGGAAACCGAAGCTAATTCCGCATAAGTTTTCTAGATCGCGGTCTAGAAAGGAAAGGTGGCCTCTTCATGAAAGCTATCGGCGAAGGATGGGCCTGCGCATCATTAGCTTGTTGGTGGGGTAATGGCCTACCAAGGCTACGATGATTAGCTGGTCTGAGAGGATGATCAGCCACACTGGAACTGAGACACGGTCCAGAC
>JABGOS010000039.1 GCA_018645265.1 Deltaproteobacteria bacterium | reverse complement strand
TCAGCTCTATTCTAATTTCTTCCCCTCAAATGTCCTACTCGAGGGGCGCAGTCCAGAGATCGGACATAATAGTGCGGATCGGCGATCGCTTCTATAGGGTCAACGATCCAAATGACTTTGATATAAAGAGAGTTGCCCAGGAACCGGCACTCTGGATTGGCAATGAGAAGTTCGTCCACTTCGCGGGCATCGATGCTGTAAACGCACATCCATCGAGCGATTCACCAATCGACATGTACTGGGATGGGGAGGTGCCACTTCCCTTTAAAGGACGACTAAAATTTCCTGATGGAGATATTGCAGATGTTGTTAGGGCTACGGACACATCCTTGGGGCTGATTGCAGATGCCAACCCTTTCAGGAGACTGCATGCTGAAATTAGTCTCGTCAGAAGGGATTGGGCTTACAGCGATGCTGATGCGCTCTGGCCAACCTCACTCCTATATTTAAAAACTTTACGCTCACTCGGCCCCCAATATTTACAGCAGGGAATTAAGGCTGCACTGGGATTACACAAGCTTCCGCCTTCACTTTGGCCAGCCGATTGGGAGAACAAACTCTTAAGCCTATTGAATACGCTCGATGATGCATGTGGGATAAAAAGCATTGCGGTAGATCCACTTTTGGAACACTCGAGGGAACAAAGGGTCTTTGCATCCAGGCTCCGTTACAGGCTTGAAGTGATGCCGGAGAACTGCAACTATCATCATCTGCATATGATTTTGGGAACCGGTGATCTATTTCGCATACCGGTGAGAGTCGAGGGCGAAACCCTCATCATCGAAGCACAGAGGTTGCTCAGTGATAAACCATATGATCGTTCCATAAGGCCGGATGGCGATAATGTAGGCGAAGATTTTCCATTGCCAAACGCCTCCCGAATGGCACTTGACGGAATCCGCTGCCTTGCAAAGAAAGGAATAGGAGAGGCACGCGAGCAGCTAGAGAGAGTTCAAAGCCCGGCTGCATCCCACTACGCATCGGAAGTGCATGGATACAGAACCCTGTACGAGATGAATTCAGGAAACGGCACCCCAGACGTCTCAGAACTTCCATTCAACATTGGATTGATACGGGGTGGCTTTGGACCTGGCGGTGCATCGCAGGAGGCTTACAACCTTCTGACGAGACTCGATGCGGATCTCGTTCCCAGAGGTGCCAGCATCTTCGTAGCTAGCGGATATTTTCATCCCCAGTTTCCAATTCCATCAGGAACATTCAGGGCGGACATGCCAGCCGTGGACAGAGCAACCTATTATAAAGATATTACGAGACACATCTTCGATCCTGACTCAGAAATTCCTGCCGAAGAACTTCAGCGTCGATACGACACGGCTGTTCAGGAATCCGCCGATGCAATATCTCAGTGGATCCTGCAATCGGGGTTGAACGTTCTTTTGGCGAGCCAGATGGCGAACCCGTTTGAAAATCCAATCACCTTTCCAGCCCTTCTTGCAGCTAAGCACCTGGTGGAAGCCGAAAGAGGAAAACCCTTTCCAATCGTTTTTAGACACAACTACTTCAGAGATCCTGAAGGAAAAGAACCAAGAATAGCATTATGGGGTGACAGACATCCGAACCTCGATCCCAATGCTCCCTGGACATTGAATCTCGTCGATGGCCCTGCAAATCAACGAATAGCCCTTGAACAATACGGCATAGAAACATTTGTCTTACCGGAGGGAGTGCCGTTTCTAAATGTAGACACCCTCTTTCCTCAAAACGGGGGTGATTTAAGAAAGGTCGGCCGGGATGAAATGCACAGGATATTCGAAAAATTCGAAACGATAGCGCGCATGCCCAGAGCAGAGTTCAGAAGATATCTGAGAGAGATAAAGGGCCTCGACATACCAGAGGATGCGGTTTTAATTCTATCCCCATCCCGAATTAGCAGCAAGAAACGCCCTGATGTAACTTTACGTCTTGCAAAAATGATTCAAGAAAAACTCGCCCTGGGAAAGGAAGTTCATCTTCTGCTACTTGGTGAAGTTGAATCGAGTGACTTCAGAACCCCCTGGTCCGGGGATCAGGCAGAAACGGTACAGGAGTTGAGAACCTTAGCCGAAGAACTGGGTTTTGCCCACCGTATTCATTTTCTGGGATTCGTAAGTCATGAAAGATCAGAATCAAATCCATTTACAGTTACGGATATCATGAGAAGCGTAGATATAGTTTCACAGATGACCGAAGAGGAGACATTCTGCAGAACCCCACTTGAATCGATCAGCATAGGAGCGCCTATTGCACTTGCCGCCTTCAACTACCCTGGAAAATCCTTCGGCCAGCAATTTCCCGTCTATCAGTACATCTATGCCAGTTTCAATATTTTTGTAAAATACCTACAGGAGGATGGGATCCATGAAGGAATGGTAGCGAGAATAACGGAGATGCTTGAAAATGATGAGGTTAGACGTGAGATGGTGTACCGAAACTTCTTCAGGGCCTACCTGTCACCGTTCAACGAAACCTACACCATGGGATATTACTCCAACCTCTTATCGTTGGTCTTTGCTCTTGCTGCGTAATTACACTAAATTCAAGGGGTTTCTTGGGATTGCATAGAATTCTCATGCATGCTAGGTTCCGACAAAATTTATCCTTAAAGGAGGAAATAGAGATGGCACACAAAATTAATGAAGAATGTATAAACTGCGGCGCCTGTGAACCAGCCTGCCCTGTAGAGGCAATATCTGAAAAGGGTGAGTTCAGAGTAATAGACGCTGAAAAATGCACAGACTGTGGCGCTTGCGTGGATCAGTGCCCGGTAGATGCGATCAAAACAGAATAGCTTCGAAAGCACCGAAAAATGAATATGGCGGAGCGTGATGCTCCGTCATATTTTTTTGGGGAGGATAATGTGGACGATAACCCATCGATAAAATTTCACTGTGGAAAGTTCGTATCAGCCGTCCCCATGCTCTTTTTTATCGTATGGGCCATCACCATCTGCGTCTTTGGAGCTCCCGATGTTAAGGGGCTCATACTGGGCGTTATGATAGGCCTCGTTATAGCGATGTTCTTCGTAAGGGGAAGCTGGTCTACGTACTGCGATCAGATATTTTCAGGAATGTCGTCCAAAATCGGCGTCGTTGCGATAGGCTGTTGGCTGTGGGCTGGCATCTTTGCACAGATACTTCGCGTAGGGGGATTGGTTGATGGCCTTGTATGGCTCGGGCACTTCGTAGGAATGACCGGAGGTTTTTTCGCCGGCACAACCTTCCTTCTGGCAGCACTCTTCGCATCAGCGGTTGGAACCGGATACGGAACAACCGTTGCCTTCTGCACATTGATGTATCCGACAGGTATAATTCTCGGAGCAGATCCAGTTCTCCTCTTCGGAGCCATTCTCTCCGGTTCCGCTTTTGGTGATAACCTTGCACCGGTATCGGATACGACAATCGTATCCGCAACGACCCAGGACACCGATGTTCCTGGCGTCGTGAAATCACGCTTTAAATATGCAATCATCGCTGCGATACCAGCCATAGCGCTGTATATAATTTTCGGATCAGCTGGCGAGACAGCCCTATCCACAACGATCGATGCAAACCTTATCTCGTCAGGAGACCCCAAAGGACTGATCCTACTGATTCCATTTGTAATTGTCATAACGCTCGCCATGAGTGGACGACATATCATCACCTCGATAACATGGGGAATCCTATCGGCATTGGCTTTAATACTTGTATTCAAACTTACGGCCGGAAGCTTAATTCTAAACATCGATAAGGATCACCACGCTATGACCGGCGCACTCATCGATGGAATAGATGGCTATGTCGACATGGCGGTCCTGATCCTACTGATCATGGCGGCGAATCATATCATGAAAATCGGCGGTGCGATGGATGCGATCAAAGCCTTTACCCTGAGGATCGTAAAACAGTCGATTCGACGGGCAGAAATTGCTATATGGGCCTTTGTAGCATGTCTCAACTTCTTCATAACGGTAAATACTGCTGCAGAGATTGCGGCAGCGCCATTCGTAAGCGCTATAGGAAAGATTTTCAAAATCCATCCTTACAGACGAGCTAATTTTTTGGACGCCATAAGCTCGGCCCTCGGCTATATCTTCCCCTGGAGTGGAGGCGTGCTGATTGGATATGCAACAATTCTGGAACTATCCAAGGAAGGCATGCCATGGATAACGGTCATAAGCCCAACGGAGGTATGGCCGTATGTATTTCATGGATGGATATTGGTCTTTGTAATGCTGATCGCAGCGATCACAGGGTTTGGCAGAAAGCTTGAAAAATAGTATGAATCGGCTATATGGAATCTAAATCAGAGGGGGTATCATGACAGCCAAGATCTTTCGCCAAACATTTCTTATAATTGCTATTATTCTACTCTTCGGTTGCGGCGGTGCAACACGCTCCGCCAACCCCGTAGTCGATGTTAATACAGTCGATGGAAGCACAGATGTAGCGGTGGACTCCATCTTCACATACACCTTTGCCGATTACATGAATGCTGATTCCGTAAAAACATCCAGCTTTTTTATCGTTGTAATCGATGCCGAGGATGAAGTCGATGCAATGGAGATCGAAGCGGGAAAAGCCGATTACGATTCTACGATCTGTAACCCGGATAATAAAATTGAGGCCGAGGTTAAAAATCCGATCCTAAAAGCATTCACCGTATATCCATCATACGATCTACTCCACGACACTCAATACGCCATATGCGTAACCACAGATGTTGAATATTTCACCAGTGGAAATTTTGAAGGATTTACTGCATACTTCACTACTGAACTTCTAAACTAATTTTGGAGGTACATATGAAACATCTAATAGCTATTACAATACTGGTGACAGCTTCTCTTTTCGCAACGGCATCAATGGCAGGATATCCGATGATATCCGGAATACCGAATCAAAAGGTTTCGATCGGTCAATCGACTGGACCAATATCCTTCAGATTAAGCGACGATGTCACGCCACCATCTGACCTCGCAGTCTCGGCCAGATCCAACAACCGCAGCCTGGTACCGAACTCAAACATAGACTTGGGCGGTTCGGGAGCAAACAGAACGGTTGAGGTAACGCCTGTTGATGGCAAATGGGGTTTGGCCACGATCGCCGTTACAGTAGTCGATACCGACGGCGAGAGGAACCAAGACACCTTTAACGTTGAAGTTGTAAAGACGATACGGCCCTAAGAATCAACCGGACCCATTCATCATATGAAGTTTCAGAAACTGGCTTATTCCGGTCATGAGCATCTGTATGGAAATTGTGGCGAGTATCATCCCCATAAGACGTTCCATAGCCTTAAGCCCTCTCTTGCCGAGCACCTTATTGAAGTAGGATGACATTATCAGAATAAACGTTGACCCCGCCCATGCCAGTACAATCGCAAGCAGCCATTTCGACCACATAGCAGGTTCCCTCGCTGTAAAGAGAAGAACCGTAGCTATGGCTGAAGGCCCTGCTATCAGCGGCACAGCTAGCGGGACTATAAGCGGTTCTTCCTCATCGGGATCGCTATCGACATATCTGTTGTCGGGAAATATCATCCTGAGTGAGATCAGGAAGAGTATCACCCCACCTGACACCCCCAGTGACGACTCATCCAGATTTAAAAGGTCCAAAACAGGCCTTCCGCAGAAGAGAAAGAAGATCAAGATACACAGAGCGATCAACGACTCCCTTAGGATGATCTTCTTCCTCTTTCTCCTCGGAACCTTTTTTAAGGTCGTCAGAAAGAGTGGAATATTTCCAAGCGGATCGAGAACCAACAGCAACAGAACTGTGGCTGACAAAATAGACATATTAACCTCCAGAATTCATACACTATCACGATATTGAAAAAGTTTCAAAATGGCTTTAGCTATACCGACATTACATGATAATATGCAGTAAATCACTTTTATATGTAATCGGGAGCTACTTTATGGATACAGGCAACGTTCTTTTCGCGTTTGGGCTCACGCTATTTGCCGGACTTGCTACTGGAATCGGAAGTCTGCTCGCCTTCCTATGCAAGACGACCAACCGCAAGTTTCTCTCCGTGGCACTCGGATTCTCCGCAGGCGTGATGATCTACGTTTCATTTGTAGAGATTTTCTTCAAGGCCAAGGATAGCCTATGCGCTGTCATGGGTGCCAGGATGGGATATTGGACGACAGTCATAGCCTTCTTCGGTGGAATCGCCTTTATAGCCATCATCGATAAATTCGTTCCATCCGATGAAAATCCTCACGAAATTCATAATTCAGAGGAACTAAATGACGAGGGTGCAAAGAACAAATTTCAAAAACTCCATAGAACTGGTATGTTCGTAGCCCTAGCGATCGCCATCCATAACTTTCCAGAGGGATTTGCGACATTCATGAGCGCCCTTCAGGATCCAACTTTAGGTATCGCGATCGCTGTAGCTATCGCGATTCACAATATTCCAGAGGGAATTTCCGTGTCTGTTCCGATCTACTATGCAACGGGGAAAAAAGGAAAGGCGTTCATCTACTCATTTCTATCAGGGCTCGCCGAACCGGTTGGCGCATTGATCGGCTACACGATCCTCAGACCCTTCATGAGTCCGACGCTCTTTGGAGTCACATTCGCTGGCGTCGCTGGAATTATGGTCTTCATATCGTTCGATGAACTGTTGCCCGCAGCTCGTGAATACGGCGAACATCACCTGTCCATATATGGCTTAATTGCAGGCATGGCTGTAATGTCGGTAAGCTTATTGATGTTTGTATGATGAAAACCACCGGTAACGGAGCAAGTGACTGATTAATAATTAACCATTTGTTCCGTTACCATATCTGTCTCAAGAAGAACACCGACAGCACACCTACCACCATCGATATGGCGAGATTTCCTGTTCTCCAAGCGACAACAGCGGTTGCTGCTGAGGCGATGAGTTCCGGTTTCCCCGATGTAAAAACAATTGGAGCAACTATTGAAATAAGTATCGTTCCGGG
>JABGOS010000106.1 GCA_018645265.1 Deltaproteobacteria bacterium | reverse complement strand
CCCGATAACATCGGAGGCCTATGCTCCAGCCTATCGCCAAGACCAACGGAGTGAAGAGCCTCTGAGGCCTTCGTAACGGCCTCCTGCTTTCCGCCGCCACCGATCAAAACCGGCATCATGACATTTTCGAGAGCTGTAAATTCTGGCAATAAATAGTAGAACTGAAAGACGAATCCAATTCTCCTGTTCCTGAAATCAGCTAGCTCCTGATCGCTGAGCCGATCCAGCTTAACACCATCCGCTAGAACCTCGCCATCAGTTGGGTCATCGAGCCCACCGAGCAGATGCAAAAAAGTGGATTTTCCTGAACCCGAAGCACCGTATATTCCGATGCACTGTCCCTTATCCATGGAGAAATCCAAACCGCCAAGCACCTGAACTGGCTTTGCCATATCCGAATATATTTTTGTAAGCCCCCTGGCTTCCAGAAAAGTCATCAATAATTCCTATCTAGCCCTGTTAAATCCTAACGCAATCTGTTCATTCGCTAATTTTCGTGAAGCCAGAACAGACGTCAGGAATCCAACCCCGATACAAAGAACCGCTATCATGCCACATATCGGTATCGAAATGTCAATAGGTAGCGATTTTATTAGATATATCTCCGCTTCGAGGGGGATCAATTCGAAAAATCCAATCACGAAAGCGATGATTAAGCCCATCGCGACCCCGATGAGTGTTCCAATTAAACTGATCTTAGTCCCAGCTCTGACGAAAACTTCCTGAATATATTTCTTGGATAACCCTATGGCTCTCAGAACTGATATCTCATGAAGACGATAGATCGTCGTAAGAACCAGAACCGCAACGATGTTCAATGCAGCAACGATAACCATAATGCCCATGATGATGGCGGATGCCAGTTTCTCCAAATTGACGGCTGCTATGATATCCTCATTGAGTTCCTGCCAAGTCGTCGTCTGATATTGCGCTCCAAGTATCTCCTCAATGCGCCTGGCTGTTTTTTCCGCTTTGAAGGGATCCATCAGCTTCAGTTCAAAACCGGTCACCGTTCCCTCATCCATCTTGAAGAGCTTTCTAATTTGAGGCAACGACATCAAGATAAATTGTGAATCATAATCGTAAATGCCGGATTCAAAACTGCCCGCAACTTTGACCGGCACAAAAGATTCCCTCTTCTCCTCGGGAATAACTAATTTTACATCTTCGTTTCTTCCGAAAAAATCATAGAGCGAAATTCCTGAAACCACGGATATCGGACTATCCGGTTTCGTGGCCAGTGCTGCCTTCAGATTCTTACCATCGATAAGATCCATTTTCATTCCGTTGACTTCGGCTATACTCTCCGTATCGACACCCTTGATAACAATTCCTTTGATCGCCCCTCCCCCAATCGCCAGGGCCTCCCTGTATATGAAGGGGGTCATCCCTGTAATTTCCAGGTCAGACCTTGTTTGCAATCTATCGATGACATCTTTCGGATTCTCTATTTCAGCACCGCTCATCACGACTAAATGTGAATTAAATTCCAAGAGCGCCTTGATATACTCCTTCTCAAAACCTCTCCCCACCGAAGTAGCGATGATGAGCGCCGCGACGGATATGGAAACGCCAACGATAGAGACTATCCTCATCACCTTTATGGATTTAGGAAGTGTCTCTGAGCAATTAAATCTGCTGCTTATAAAGTTTATCAACGACATAATTTATTCATACCTCAAGAGATCTATGAGGTTAGTATTAGCTACCTGTCTTATCGGATAGATTGCTGATACGATCGCTATGGAAACTCCCAATATCGCAAACGCAAAAACAACTATTGGGTCGAGAGCAACCGGTAGATATTCCAAATAATACGCATCTGGAAGCCGCATCGGCCATCTCTCCAGAATCAAACATAGTGTCACACCGCAAAAAAGTCCTATCGATGTGCCAAGCAATCCGAGGTAGGTAGCATTTAGGATAAATATCTTAACGATCTCACTTGCCCGCATGCCCATCGATCCAAGTATTGCAGCATCTTTTCTCTTCGCAGATGTGATCAAGAGAACAACACCCGCTATGGAGAATGATGCTATGAGAAGCGCCATGGTAAGTATCAGGCCCATCGCAATCCTCTCCAGTTTTAACGCCGCGAAAAGCTTTTTGTTCTGTTCATGCCACCCCTCCACCGACCATCCCTTGGGAAGTGAGCCCCTTAATGCCTCAATAATAGCTGGCGCTGTAGAGGCATCATCAAATCGCACCTGCCATCCCTCCCTAACTTGGGTCCCTAAAAGTTTTCTGGCTTCATCCTGTGGAACCAGGACGTACTTCGCATCATATTCATAAATCCCAGATTTAAAAACTGCGAGCACAGGAAAACTTTTTTTGTTCGGAACAAATTCACCCGTAGGTCCGATATCGGCCAGTGGTGCGATCAACTCTATGTTATCTCCAAAGGATGGATGAACGACGAGCTGGGTAATTATCCCCTTGCCTATGATAGCACCATTTTTAGCACCTATCACCTGCCCATCGGGCACAAAGAATTCTATATCCTCCATCACTCCAAGATTTGCAAAGTCCACTCCCCTGATCTTCGCACCCTGTGCTATTGCATCACCGGTTGTTGTGGACTTAGCAATAATTTCACCTTCAACGAATGGAGCAACATCCCTGATCTTCTCATTGCCAAGCAGCGCTATGATGTCATTTTTTGCCAGAGGTTCTGCATCATCGGAAACCATTCTGTATGTTAGATGAGCATTAAAACCAAGCATCCTATCGGTCAGCTCAGTCTTAAAACCACGCATGACAGACATCACAGCGGTAAGCGAAAATATACCTATTGCGATGCTCGCAACTGCAACCACCGTAAGCAGAACTCCAAATTTCCCAATTTGACGAGAAAACAGATATCGCCTGGCTATCCATGAGGTGAGAGCCATCTAGCTACCCCCTTATGAATTAACCTTCTTAAGCTGAGGAAAGAGTATTACATCACGTATTGATGGTGAATCGGTAAGGAGCATGACGAGTCTGTCGATTCCTATACCCTCACCTGCCGTCGGAGGCATTCCATGTTCGAGAGCGTTGATATAGTCTTCATCAAAATGCATCGCTTCTTCATCACCTCTGTAAAGGGCATCGACCTGCGCTTTGAATCTACCGGCCTGATCCTCAGGATCGTTAAGCTCTGAAAAACCGTTTGCGATCTCCCTGCCGTATATGAAGAGCTCAAAACGATCCACTACCTCAGGATTGTCATCATTTCTTCTAGATAGAGGGGATACTTCCGTTGGGTAGTGCGTAATAAATGTCGGCTGAATGAGTTTCTCTTCGACTTTCAGCTCGAATATCTCGGTTATGATAGCACCGAGTCCCTCATCCTTTGACTTCAGTTCATCACCCAAAGATTTTGCATACTTCAAAGCATTCTCACGCGATGTCAGAACTTCTGGATCGACCTTGCCGATCTCAACCAAAGAATCATGCATCGTGTAGCGCTTGAATGGCGCAGAGAAATCTATTTCATCATTCTGATATGGCACCTTCAAAGAACCGACGACCTTCTTTGCCACATCAGAGAACATCTCCTCTGTCAGCGTCATGAGATCGTCGAAGGTAGCATAGCTCTGGTAGAACTCGAGCATCGTAAACTCTGGGTTGTGTTGAATTGATATGCCTTCATTTCGAAAGTTGCGATTGATCTCGAAGACTCGCTCCAAACCACCTACGACTAATCTCTTAAGATAGAGCTCCGGAGCGATACGGAGATAGAGATCCATATCGAGTTTATTATGATGAGTAGTGAATGGTTTCGCAGCCGCACCACCTGGAATCGGATGCATCATCGGCGTCTCGACCTCCAGGAAGCTCCTCTCCACCATGAAACTTCTGATCGCCTGGATGATCTGCGATCTGGCGACAAAGGTCTTCTTCACATCATCATTTACGATTAGATCAACGTATCTCTGTCTATATCGCGTCTCCACATCGGTTAAACCATGCCATTTTTCAGGGAGCGGCCTATATGCCTTTGTAACCAATGTAAGGGTTGCTGCATTCAGAGTCAGCTCACCCGTCTTAGTTCTGAACATCTCACCCTCAAATAGACCTATATCACCGACGTCTAACTTCTTAAACAGCTTGAATTGTTCATCTCCAACACGCTGTTTTTGAACGAATACCTGGAGATTACCAGCTCTATCCCTAATCTGTAAAAAAGCGGCCTTTCCAAAGGATCTGATAGCCATAACACGGCCAGCTATGGAGTGTTTGGAGGCATCCTTCTCCAGTGAAGCGGCGTCCTCTGCATCATATTTCTCATGGATGACAGCTGTAGTCGTCGTCGGGGAAATGCCGTTAATAAAGGGATTCATCCCCTCCTTACGCAACTCCTCCGCTTTATCCTTGCGAACCTTTATATACTCATTCTCGGGCGTACTCATAGCTTCTCCTTGACTCTATATTTTCGGAATATATTGGAATTTCAGTGAGTTATATTTATGGTGATGAGGAAGTCAAGCAGGATTCACGTTGAAATAGTCGAAATCGACACGCAACTCCCGGGATATAAAATGCCGATAATATTAATATGTGGGGTGGCAGCCATGGAGGCCTTTGTTTATGGGCAGTCGTATACAACCTGAAGTTGCTCAGACCGGTGCAGCAGATCCTCCTGTAACTCTGGATCCCGCGAAAAAGAGTGATCCCATAGCGGGTCCCTCTCCGGTTGTAACAGGTGAAGATGTTCTATCAACTGAAAAACCTGATATCACCTCTCCAACTCCATCTGAAGCGCTGACTGAAACAGTTGGTGAGCCTTCAAGTGGCATCAAGAGGTGCGGGCTATTTCAACCATTTCCGTTTCATGATGATTATGAGAGGTTTACACCTGAAGAGAGGGAGGAGTGTGCGAGAGAGTTCTTCGACCTGTCAACATTAAGTGAATATGAATTTCTAATTGGCTCAAGGCCGATACGGGATACAGGTCAACTGGTCGAAACCAGGGCACTCTTCACAGTTTCAAAATTCTATTATAGTAACCTACAGGAACCCTCACCTCTGACAACATTTCTCACTAAACTCTATTTAAAAACTACAAAGCGTGACAGGGTGCCTATCCTCATTGATACCAAAGCCCATAGAGATTTCGCAGGACGAGCATATCTATCGAGAGGAACAATCCAGGTCGTAGACACATATTCCAGTTACGAAGGACAGCCAGCATTTGACCCAGCCGATCCAAGTACATTCATTGGCGGCTCAATTTCAATAGGCACTTTCAATCATGAGCTGGCACACCACATAATGTACCAACTTTATGGAGAGGAATTTCCCGACTATGAAGGACATCGTGGCCATAACAGAGATGCTACAACGCATGTGGATGCCACCACAAATCCAGGCGCTGCATGGGCAGAAGGACTGGCGAATGCCATGTCAATGCTCACCGCCGGTACTCCTTCAGAATTAGAGCCTTACCAGCTGCGATTCACGAATTGGGCAGAAAGAAGCACTGATGAAAAAATTAGCAATGAACACATAATAGGTAAACTCTTGAGTGATTTTATTATCTCACAAATAAAGGTGTCAGCTCGTAGAACAGAGTCAAGGATGGATGGCGATGCATTCAAGAGAGCACGCAGAATTTTTGCCTGTCTGGCAAGGTCAGGATTACAGAAAAACTTTCAGGAATTCGTAGCTGACTACATCTTTCTATATCCTGGGGATAGGCCCAGACTTGAAGAACTATTGAAAGATTATAGCATGGCTGAAATTGTTAAAGCACCCAACCTCATTGATCGCTTCATCGCCAAAATGGATAGTATTGAAGTGCCCATATTCGGACCATCAGAGGATGAGTGTAGAGTTGGAAAATGGAAACGCATCAAGGAAAGTGGAGCTGTTGAAAGATTTCTCACAAATCCCGAACTGAGCCCCAGACAGCGTCTTGAAAACATGCGAAAAATGGAGAGGGCTATAGAGAATTATGCCGAAACGGGATGCCAAGTCACAGGTCCTATATTCTAATCAAACAAGTCATCTCTAGTGACTAAATCTTCCATACTTCTATTGAGCTTCTCCATGCGGTATTACACCCGTGAATTCATCCGGATATCTATTCAGTACTGCCGACGCTAAAGTGGCTATAGACCAGCCATGAAATGGCTCTCTTATAATCGCAAGATTATCCTTCATTGAAAAGTAATCAAGAACCACTACATGTCCACCCAGTTCACCACCAAGACCCAAAATTCCGGAATAATAATGTCTCAGAAGATGTTCAAGATTTTCTCCCACTTGGATAGGATCACTAGCACTGACATCAGCAACTCCCGGAAGCAAACCGCTATCATCCAAAACGTTAGCTCTATGTTCGCGCGTTGATAAATTGTTCCTAGCAACCCAATTCCAATCCGGTGCAACACCATGATCCAACTGAAGCATCGCGACACAGGCAGCACCACATCCGCGGTATCCCACCTGCTGAACCATAGCCCTTCCATACCTTGTCCAGCCAAATCTTACACGCCCAGTCTCATGATGAAATTCATCCGGATGGAGAATCACACGTGATATTTCATCATCTTTGATAAATTCAAGCCCTTCCACCCTATGTATCGAGTGGGACACCTCTCTCGGCAGACGCCTGTCTGTCGGAGCCTCCGGTAAAGATAGAATATCAGCAAGACTGATACATATCGTATCACATGTACTACCCCTAGGTTCTACACGATCAACAAGTGCCGGCACAGCAAACATACCGGTTTGAACCGGCTTGACCGGTTGAAGAATTGCAGTCATTGTATCGTGGGACATAAAGGGGGTCGCATCCAATACTGTTGGAGGATTCATAGACATCATATGAGCAAATGATGCAGAAATAGCCCCAGGCATTACGGCGTTATGAGTCATATTTATCCCCAACCATATAAAATCGAAACCTATTATATTTATCGGTTATTAATATGAAAAGTTGTGTTATTTCTCACTGAGCTGAACAGCTCTAGATATCTGATTTTAAGAGGTATTCCCTCATAAACTGATCTATGCCGCCATCTAGCACCGCATCTACGTTTCCGAGTTCAACACCGGTCCTGTGATCCTTCACCATTCGATATGGCTGC
>JABGOS010000041.1 GCA_018645265.1 Deltaproteobacteria bacterium | reverse complement strand
GGCTCATTTGAGGCGCACCGAATAAGCCGCTACCTCGCAGTGACACTCCAAGCTCTGGTACAACTGGTTTCATCTAGCCGCCCCTTTTTGGCTACACGAGCACACAGGTGATGCAAAATGCTCACATGGAGCAATATCGGCAGATCCATATATTGGTTGCGTGTTTTTTTTGAAGATCAGTGCAGATCAGCTACATTTATAACTATTTGAATTGTAGGGGATATAAAGCAAATCATCTGCTACGGCGACGGCCTACGGGTGTGCGACGATCCGCATCTATCGATCGCTTTATAGCAATAACTAGCGATCTGGCGCGGTTGGACCATAGGTTAGTCCCAGTTCTATCCAACAATATGGCGTTTCTAAAATCCTCTGCAGCCTTCTTGTAATTTTTATGCCGAAGATAAACTTCACCTCGATTCACATATGTGGCGATATCACGTTTATTGAGTTTGATCGCTTGCGAATATTCAATTATCGCCTCAATAGGCCTCTCACCCTTCTGATGCACAGCGCCCATCATACCGTGAAAATAGGCATTCTTATGATCCAGGATAATGAGACCTTGAAATATTTTCAGAGCCTCCTCAAGCCTACCATGCTTGAATTTAGTATGACCAACTTCGGCTAGCTGATAGAGCTGTTCGCGCGTAATACCTTTAAGCTCAGCAAGACTTATCTTATCTTCAAGAAATGCGTAAAACATCTCTGTGATGTGCTTGCGCCTCTCCGGTGTCGGATCTATAATCTGTGAACGTTTACCCGGATTAACTGCACCCTCTGTCTTGGTTTCTTCAGCCATATTCATTCCGTATATTTATCCTTCAGTCACTAACCTCTAGCGGCTACCTTCTGTATGATCTCGCGACGTACCCTGTTCATCTCGGAGATCATACCATGCACTTGATCCATGACAGACGCAATATCCTGCGACACTTTTTGCATGTCTTGAGTTATAAGATTCAACTGAAAATTCTTATCTCGAGATCTCGACTGAGCCAGCTGTGCCTCACCCAAATAGGACGGTGAACTTGGGTCCAGCGCATTCAGATCCTCGGCTACCTTATTCAAAGATTCATTTATACCTGATGCTTTTCTTCCAAGTCCGCTTATCAAAACTCCATTCTTTGTAGCATTAACTTTTGCCAAGGCTATCAACACGAACTCGGCACCAATTTTTCCAGATTTCGCAAGTGCTATAATTCGATCAACTTCCTTCTGAATTTCAGCCATTCTAGTTCTATAATCGCTCATCATTTGAGCATCCATGATCTGCATCCAAGCATCATCTAAAAAGGCATCCCAATCGCCAAGGGTACCATCCGCCATACCCTGAAGCTCCTCCATACCCATCATCTCGTCGGGCATCTGGCCCTCATCCGATACGGTGGCTCCCTCCTCCGGTATGGCCGTAGCTACTTCTTCAGCCTTCTTCGCCTCTGCTTTATCCTCTGATACAACACCGCCACCTACCTTCAAACCAACGACCTTCGTACCTTTCGCCTTTACCCCAGCCCCCTGTTGCATAATGAAGCTAGACATCTCCTGGTTAAAGAGATCTCTTTGCTGCTGACTTAGTGTCATGGATTTGCTGTGGGTCTTAAACTGATTGATATTCGGTCCGTAGAAACTGGCCTTCATGGCCATAATCTCTTCATCTTGAATGACCCCACCCTTCAAGGACTTCCACTGATTTGCGAAAAAAGTCTGAAAATCTGAAACTTTAAATTTAGAATTGGCAAATACCTTAAAAATATTGCCGTGGCGAAGCTCCTCGATCATATCTGTTTCCATACGATCGAGATAAGATCTTACTTCTTTATCCTGATGGACTTTAGGGGTTGTTTTTTTTATTGCTGCCATAAGTTACCTCTCGGGTTCACTCACCCTCCCCCTTTTTTGCCCCCTTTTCTAAATTGCTCGCACTCTCCATCTGTTGAATCAATTTCCTGGCACGATTGGCGAATCTATCCTCACCTTCAGGATCGAGTTCTACCGCACTTTTAAAATCTTCTACAGCCTCCTCTGCTAAACCGTGCTGTAAAAAAATTTCTCCGCGATTCGTATAGCTAACTATGTCATTTTGATCCAGCTCGATCGCCTGCGAATACTCGGCAATAGCTTCCCCATAGCGTTTCTGCTTCTGAAGAATTGAACCCATCACGGAATGATAATATGCATTACTCCAATCGAGAACGGTGAGAACCTTAAAAACGCGTTCAGCATCTTCATACCGACCGACCTTGAATTGCGTAAAGCCAAATTCAGCCATCTGAAAGAGCATATCCGGTGTAAAGTTGAAGAGCTCCGACCAGTTCATCTTACCGTTCATGAAAGCCTGGATCTTCTTGGTGCCCCTTTCGATCTCCGCCTCAGGAACATCCTTGAGCTGCCCCTCCAAAGCCTTCATAAAGCGGGAGACCTCCGCATCCGCCTCCTCCTGGCTCATCTTAGTGATACCTACAGGGAACTCCCACTTTTTCTTAGAATTCTTTTTGTTTTTCTTATCCGCCATCGTCCCTCTATTGTCGCATATTCTCAATAAAATTACCATTTTAGCCCGCTTCGGGCA
This sequence comes from Deltaproteobacteria bacterium, assembly GCA_018645265.1. Taxonomy (GTDB): domain Bacteria; phylum UBA10199; class UBA10199; order 2-02-FULL-44-16; family JAAZCA01; genus JABGOS01. Next base: position 4,708 of record JABGOS010000041.1, on the reverse strand, counting down.
AGTTTTTTCACGTAACGCACGATAAGCGGCCAATTGACCAACCTCCGTTCATCCGTAAATTACCCAAAACCAACCTCTTTGATAGCTATGATAGAAAAGGCTTCGCCTATCGGCGAAGCCCCCCCAAAGTACATTCCCCTTTTATCGTCATCTATTATCTGAAGGTCGAGACTGTCCTCAAGATTCTGCCCTGTGTCTCCAATGCGCCCTTCGTAGTATTCGTGAGAGTTTCCACGACCTGTGCAAACTCCTCCATCATCTGTGAAATCAATTTCTGAGATGTCGCGATCGCATCGGTTTCACTCTTCACGATCGTCATCGTCTTCATAAGCTCACTGGATGCGCTTGAATCTGTAGCGTTCGACTGCACATCGATAAGTTTGTTCGTCCACTTACGTGAAAGTTCCTGCAACTGAATAAGTTTCTTACCCATCTCAATCTGCTGTTTTGCCTTATCCTTTGAAATGATATAAGTGATAAACTTCATGAACTGATATACAGCACCCATATCGCCAGACTCTGCCATTCTCGCATAATAGAAGAAGAGCATCATCAGCTGTTTGCCTTTTTGCGAATTCTTATTAACACCATCCCATGCCTTCTGAACGTACTCCTCTTTGACCATCGAACTCTGAAGCATTGCACTGGCATCAAGACCATTCATACCACCAAACTCAACTTCGCCCCACTGCTGCGGCGGTGCAAAGCTGCTCGCCTTCGCTACACCCATGCCGTATGTCTGAGACTTCGCCGATGCAGCGTTCAAGCCCTGGGGCTTGCTTCCGCCACTCATCATATTAGCCTTGAGTGAATGAACTCCATTACCCTTAGTCTTCATCTGTTTGGCTGTACCCGCAGCAGCGTTCGTGCTCTTAGCAACCATTTTCTGAAGCTGGTTGGACTGCTCGAGTAGATTGTTATATTGATTCTCAAGGGTCTCGAGCTTAGCCTGCTCGCCCTTTGCCTGATCCATCTGGGTGAGGATTGACTTCATCTGGCTCTCAACGTTTTCAAGGCTCTTTGCCGAAGGACTCTGTGCATCACCAAAATCAGAGAAACTGGCGCCCTTCTTAGGCGAATAGGTTCCTTTATAAGCGCTGGATTGGCTCGCCCTACTATTCCACTTTGAATCGGCACCTTTCCAATATTGTTTATATTCCTCTTTGGAAATTCTACCGTCACTGTTGGTATCCATTTTTTTTACTTGCGTAACCATCATATCCTCCTCGTTTTCGACCGCTGAAACGGTCGGACGGGGTTCTCATGCATCACCGTCCCCTCGTATATATGCAATACGAATGCCAAGTTGGATATTATGGCTGAATATACTGAAAGTTATTACATCAATAAATACAACATCTTACAATCTAGCCTTGTATTGTCGTATAAATAAATAGCCATACAAACACCCAAAATCGGGGTAAAAAGTCCCCACAGATGGGGGAATAGATCTTCTCTGACATGCGGAATTTTTCAACTGATGTAATTAAGACCACTTTTCACGAAACTTTTTATCCATCCCGTCGAAAAGAAAATATCACGGTTTTCAGGTAAATAGCGTGGATTGACCGATGAAGTATCGCTCGCTTCAACATCGACAGTTCACAGCCGAGCTTCCCCAAATTTTGGGAAGATATTATATATGGTCACTCAAGGAACATCACTAGTCACAGCTCTTCAGTCTGCATTAGGTGTTTCGCAGTTCGGTGCAATGGTTTGTCTTAATCCAACTATGGTAAGACCATCAGCTCTCTATGCCGCGGAAACTCTCAGAGATCTCACGAGGCAAATTGTTGTCGCAGATGCCACCATCGGAGGTAGATTAGAAACTCACACCTCCGCCGCTATCAATGCAAATAAAGATGAAGAAACGGTTAGAGAAGCATGGCAGAATTACACGCGAGTAATTGCTGGCCTCCCCTCTGATACTACAGCTGCTTCACATCCAGACCTGATATCGGTGACAAGAAATAGACTTCTAAAAAATGCTGCACGCGGAGAATGGATTGAGGAAGCTTTGGACGTCATACGCACCCCTGATTTAGTAAAGGACACCGTCTTAAAACGTCTCGATGCAAATGACTCAATCAAATTGGAACTCTCAGCATGTAAGGGCAGCGCCTTTGTAATTCGCCTCGCTGATGAAAACGGTTCACCAACTATTCAGATTGGCATTCCAAATCGCGAAAGGGTCCTGACCGAAAAGCAGCTTCACTTACTCATAGCCAGGGCTATACTCTTGAGATATGCGAAAGCACATATTTCAGAGGATCGACTGGAACCTCTACACACAGTCAGCTCTGGACGTCTAACTTCTTCACCGAGCGTGTTTCACGAGGCAACTCTCGTGGATAGCATGAAAAGCGCTCTGGATGGTGGTCGTTTCAAAAAGCACAGTCACCTCATTCCCATAGACAGAGGATTGGATGTAGCGTTCAGTGCGACTGCTCTACTGGAGATAGCTGAAGCTATAGCTAAGGATGAAGCAAACTTCGGTGCAGAATTATATTCAATAGCAAAGCGTACAGACAGAGCCGATACCGATCAGAAACGCTATCTCGCATGGGTAAAATTTACAAATCTCATAAGAAAAGCAGAACCTGCATCCACTAGCAAATCCGTTGAAATCCCAACGCTAAGGGAGGTGCTCCGCAAATTGGGCAGTGACTTTGACGAACGTGAGCGCCTGCTTATGGAGGCTATGCAATCCCTTGAAATACCAAATCCAGAGATACTGCTTTACAGTGAAGGGGTGAGATTAGACAGAAAGAATGGCATCTATTTCAGCTTCACTGAAGCCCAGGATGATAATGTCACTGTACGCGCTGACCTCTCAATTAAAAACTATATTACAGTTCACATCAGCGTACCAAAAGAACACGGACCTATTAGCGCGGAAGAGATCATTTTACTCACAGCGAGGTCTCTTGCCGTAGCTGAAATAAAATCGTACGTTCCCGCAAAAATATATAAAAAGCATCTCAGCATGCCTCTCTCTGAAATCAGAAGACCAATACCACTTACAATCATGACCTGGGAGAAAGCTCTCCACATGGGTCCAGCAGCAGTCGGCAATGCAAAATTGCGTTCACTAATCTCCGCAGCTAACTGGCTCACCACAGGCTCTTTGGTAATGAATCCGGTAACCAGGGCGCAACTCATGTATTCAGAATTAAAGCCTCATAAATACTTCGGTGACAAGAGTGCACATCATCCGATGCCAGCTCAGATGCGACCTGGATATAACGAAGAAAATATACGTAATTGGATGCCCTTCAGCTCTCTACAAGGTGTAGATAGATTACTATTCAGGCCTACAGATTTCTTGAGAATTTCTGACTACACCTTCATATTTGAAATTGATGAAGACCAGGCAGATCGTTTGAATATGCATCTGGAAACGAACGACAAAACTACATGGATATACACGAGATTATCTTCGAGAACCTTTCAACAGCTAAAACCAGCAAACATGATCGATATAGCGATCAGGGCCACAGCATTTGGGAAACCCGCCGCTTCAGCAAAACGCGCAGGCACATCCTTTACCCATATTCACTCGAGAACGAATGTCACACTTGGAGAAATCCATGACAGCTTCGACCTACCATTTAGAGTCGAAATGGCCAGGGCCGCCCTCATGCTTGCATATGAATACAGCGGGCTATCCAAAGAGTATGAAGAGGATACTCTCAATATAACAGGTAATGTTGCTGATGATGAAAAGCAGAAATTTGCAATGATGCTTCAATCCATATCGTTATTTTTGAGTATGACTGAGGTGGATGAATGGATTATGGCCTGGTCAGAAATTTTAAGGATCAGAAGATGGCACCTATTTGATAGTGGAATAAGGCCGAAGGAACCAACTGTGGATATTTTCCCGCTTGGCCATGTCGGCATGATAAATCTACATACATCACCTTTTAAAATCTCTCCAAATGATTGGTTGTATATGGCAAGCGCAATCGCAGCCAATCCAGGACACGCAATCAGGTTTACACCTAAAAATAGGGACGAAGCCATGGGAAGGTCTGGAAATAGAGGACTGCTGTATGACAGCGTCGCTGCTAACAGGTTATTTACACGTTTCGGAGTGTATGATCCAAAGGCAAAAATGCCGAAGAGCATAGCACTAAACCTACCAGGTGGCGTACCTCTCAGTAAAAACCCGTACCTCAAATCAGCATCACCGAAGGATAGGGAAAGGTACGTCAGGGCGCTGTTATGGTTTGCAGTAGCGGCGATACCCGATGCCTGGAAACCAAGAGCTGATGATGACAAACACACGATAAAGACAAAATACCGAGATATGAGTAAGGCTTACCATCCGGACAGATGCAAAGATGTGGAACAGGTAGCATTACTAAAAAATGCAGCAACACATTGGGAAATCGTAACAGAGATACACGATAAATAGATATATATACGAAACAAGATTTTAAGATTGAATTTAAGGAGATATTTTATGATTACAGCCGCCACCCCTTCAGGGCTCTTCGTTACGCAGCAAGCTATGGTATCCCCTGCTACCCTATCAGCAGCATGGACTACAATGTTTGCCGGGGACACAGTAGGTAAGGATGCGGTCCTTCAAGACCTTAGCGCACTGACTACAGCACTCGGTTCAACCTATTACAGCATTTTTCCCGAACCAAACTCTATGCAAGTTTGTCAACGGCTTACAGATCTCACAGCAGCCATTACT
>JABGOS010000042.1 GCA_018645265.1 Deltaproteobacteria bacterium | reverse complement strand
TCAGGCTGTTCTAATAATCAGCCTCAAACCGTCCAACTATAAGGGCGCAGTCCACTCGTATGTCGTGTGACCCTCAGGGCCTCGACCGATATCGATCGCAGACCTTCCGTCTCAACAATCCATTCGCCATCTCGGAAGTACAATCGCTTTAAATCCGGTAGAAGTTCTCTCATTCCCTCATAGACCTTATTAGCCAGATCTCGGGACAGTTTCGGATCCGGAACAAATTGAGTGTTGTGTCTGACGAGCGTTTGGAGCGGCTTAAAATGTATTGGCGTGCTAAGGGATACCGTTCTTACTGGAGCGGTCATATGCAGGTGAAACGCCGTGGTGCTTAGCGCGCCACTTTGAAGGGTTTGAACTGTAGGCGGATTTACAGCTGTTGCGAAAATATTTCCCTTACCTATTGGGGAGAAAACGTTCATTATAATTCCTTCAAAATTGACGTACAGTTTTTAGAGTGATTTTCACTATTATAAGTGTCGTATAATATCAAGTTTAACTTTTAACTACCGGACCGGAAGCAAAATTCTCCGAAGCAAGTTCGCCAACTATTTTAATTATGATCATATAGTATTTTTTTACTGTAGGTTGCTCCGGGACCGCTAGTTTGATAGTGTGCCAAAAAAGGGAGGGAATAATGAAGAAGATTTTTTCAGTAATGCTAATAGTATGTCTTTTTTCACTCATTTCTTGTGAAAAGAAGAAGGAGGTGAAGCGCCATCATGGAAAGATGCTTCCGACTTTTTCGCTTAAGGATCCAAATGGTGTAGCACATTCAAGCAAGAGTATTGTGAGTAAGGGTATGGTTCTCGTGGTTACAGCGCCAACTATGAAGCAGTCCGGTGCACAAAAAGGGTGGGATAAACTGCTTGAGGAAACGATGCCTAAGGGTGGTGCAAAACTGGTTTTCTTAGAAGATATGCAACCCAGTGCCTTCAAGGGAACGGCTAAGAAGGAGATGAAGAAGGATTATAAAGAGGGAGGACCGACTCTTCTTCTGATAGATGAGACAGGAAAGGTACGCGAGGAGCTTGGTGTTGATAAGAATGCTACCGCGGTTTTGGCATACAACAAGGATGGTGAGCTTGTTCATACATGCAAATCAGGTCCTAGTAAGGCGGAGGCTGAGGTGCTGTGGAGTAAGGTTAAGTAACTAGTATATTAAAAGTAGCTGCGAAATGATAAAAAAGTGTCGGACACTAAACGAATCACCCCTTAGTGTCCGACACTTTTATTTTGGATGTTATTTTTTACTACCGGCGCCGATTTCCTTTGAACCCTTGAGTGCCAGCTTTACGAAGATAGGTCCAATGAGTTCGTGAACGACTGTCGCTCCAATTACGGTATTGATTATCAGCCCCGCGATATCCTTGTAAGCCGGGTTCGCTCTGAGTATCAGTGCAAGGCCGACGATAATTCCTCCAGATGGAATGAGTCCGAAGAATGTGTATTTCTTTATTGCAGGTGCAGCGTGGGATATGCTGGCGCCTATAAAAGTTCCAAAGAATTTTCCAATAGTTCTAAAAATCGCGTATAGCAATACCAGTACGGCCGTGGTTCCCAGTACGGAAAAATCCAGATACATTCCGCTGAGCGAAAAGAAGAGGACGAATATCATCTCCTCGGTATAGCGTTCAAGAAAACCGAAAATTCTTTCACGCTGTTTGTTAAAGTTTGTGACTATAATACCCATCATCATCGTGGCAAGAAGTTCATCCAATTTTAATACGGTTGCGAGGCCATAACAAATTGCCAACAAGCCAAAGATGATTACGGCGAAGACACCTTCGGTTTCCCTCTTTATAAGGGTGGTTATTATGTTTAAAAGAAAACCAAAGAGTATGCCTAGGACTAGTGACCCAACTATGACCAGTATGGGTTTTACAAGTGATGTGTATGCGTTGAACTGCTGATGTAGAAGTAGAACCTCTGTGAGCGCAAACGCTATGCTGTAATTCATAAGGCCCAGGGCATCGTCGAATGCTCCTACGCTCAGGATAGTTGATGTGACGTTGCCTTTGGAGTTTGTCTCGTGCGTTACAGCTAGCGAGGCGGTTGGATCTGTAGGTGAAGCTATAGATCCAATGAGCAGGCTGATCGGTATGTAGGTCAAAAGCCATGTTGGATGACTGAAGTGAATGAGATAAGGAATCGTTGCGAGAAATCCTACAAATACTATGAAGAAGGTGAACTCTGCCTCGCAAATTGTGATCGATATTATATTTTTTCCAAGCTTCTTGAGTGTTGAATAACAGAGTGTTCCACCGATGGAGAATGTTATAAATGACAGTGCTATATTGGTGACAATTCCCGTGCTGTCTACGACATCCTGGGGGACTATGTGAAAGAGCTGGGGGTTCAAAAGGATCCCAGCTACTATGTATCCAGTTACCTTGGGGAGTTTGATTGTTTGGGCGAGCTCCCCCATGATGAACCCGGTTGTCAGAACTATGCCAAATATGAGAACTGAGTTCATTTTTCCCCCAGATAATTATCGGTTGAGAATTTTAAAACCACTTCACCGGATCCAGCTTGTAATATTCCTTCAACTCCTCATATAGGGCGGGATGTTTTGACTTCATTGCCTTCGCCTTGTCGAAGAAGGTTTCTGTCGCTACCGCGAAGAACTCCGCTGGGTTCGTGGCACCGTAAGCGTCCATCACGTCTTTCTTGTGATGTTTTACTTCGTCGCAGAGTAGATCGTATTCCTTTCCAAGAATGCGTCCCCATGTGGCATAGCTTGACCACTTGTCGAGAACAGGAACGCCGTCGCCTCTGCCGTCCTCCTGATCGAGTTGATGCGCAAATTCATGCAGGACCACGTTGTGACCGGAGGAAAGATCTATGGTTCTCTGTTTTACGTGATCCCATGCGAGTACGACAGTTCCACTTGTGGATGATTCGCCAAGCAGCGCTGTCTCCTTGGTAACATTGTATCCCAATTCGCTTGGTCTATTGGCGACATATGTATGCGGATAAACAAGAATAGAATCGACCACGGGAAAATATTTTGTCTTTCTATTTAGAAGGAGTATCGCTGCCTGGGCGGCTACGGTCACCTTTATTTCGTCGGTCATCTCAAGACCGCCACAACCCTCAAAATTCTTCTCAGCGAGGATTATCTGCATATGACCCGCTAGTTCATTCTTAAGGGTCTCCGGTATATAGTTATACAATGCGACATTTCTCTTAACTATTTCCAACCATTTGCCTGGTAGGGGTGTATGGAATAGCCTCCTCCTCTTGAGGTTTCTCTTGATTCGCTTAATAACGAAGATGGCGAGAATAACAGCGGCAAACAGTATAATTGATAGAATGCCCATCACATATCCTTATTACCTTAAAATATCGTAGAGATATTCAACTAATTCCATCAAATGTATATCACGTATCCAGGCAATGCATGTGCTTTTTTGAAGTATTTCCCAATTATTCTAATATTTTGAGGGGAATCTTTCCATTGGATATTTGTATGATATGACGTATAAATATATGTGCATTAAATCCGATAAGTTATGAAATCGCTTATTATCAATTTGCCAGGGATGAAGCCCTATTTTCCGCCGTTAGGACCAGCGTCGCTCGTTGCCTATTTAAAACAGCAGGGTGTGCCCAATGTTTCCCAGCGTGACTTAAGCATTGAATTTTTTCAAAAGATCTCCGGAGCTGATGTTTTGAAAAAAATCTTAGACGAGTATGTTCACCCTGAGGTGTCAAGGCTTGAGGTGAAGGGTGATATATCTGAAATTGAAGAGATTATCTATGCTCACGCTCTGCAGTTGGAATTTAATATAAAGCATGTGATGCCCCATGTTGATACTCTTCATTCTGAAATAAAATCAGAAAATACATTTAAAAATTTTAACGAGTTGAACAGCTGGAGTGTGAACTTTACATGTCTGCATTATATATTGAGTGTCATTCCGGAATTTATAGCGATGACATATGTAAGTGATCCAGGTGATGATGAAGCGAAGCTGATTGGAGGTACCAACTTTCTTGGCAGGAAGGATGATTGTCCGCAGCTTGAGTTCATGTTCAGAGAAGACTCATTGAGGGTTTTAGATGAGTCTTTTCTATACGAGGCATTCGATGATGTTTTGTCAGAGGTCTGCAAGGATAGAAATTTGCAGCTCATCGGCCTTTCATTTATTTATCCTGAGCAGGGTGCGTATCTGCCAGTTCTCGCAAGATGGATTAAAAGAAAAAGGCCGGATATACATATCAGCGTTGGGGGGGCATTTATAAGTTTAATTGAGGATTTGATTTCGTTTAACGCTTTTCTGTTTAAGGATGTCGATAGCTACATTCCATATGAGGGGGAGTTGCCCTTTCTGAAACTTATAAAATCGTTTGAAAGCAAGGCAAGGAACTTGAATATCGTTCCCTCCTTAATTTACAGGGAGGGCGATGGTGTACGAAGAAATCAGTTTTCTGATTCGATGTCGTTAAATGATCTTCCCGTTCCAGATTATAGTGATATTTCTGTTGATGATTATTATACCCCCAAACCGCTGATTCCAATACAGACGTCGCGCGGGTGTTATTGGCAGAAATGCGCATTTTGTGTGCATTGGCATTCAAATGAGAAATATCGAAGAAGGGATACTGAGAACGTCTTTAGGGATATGCTTTCTCTGAACGATAGCTGCGGTGTCGAACACTTCTACTTAGTGGATGATTCTATCCACCCTAATACCATGGAGGAGATTGCTAATTTCAACTACATGAATTTTAAATGGGGAGGTAGCGCTCGCGTTGAGTTGTCACTTACAAACGATTCGTTTGTGAAGTGTATTAGGAAGGGAGGGTGCCAGTCACTATTTGTGGGTTTTGAATCTTCAAATGACAGAATTCTTAAAAAAATGAAAAAGGGAGTCACTCGGGAGATGCAGCAACTCTTTGTGGATTGTTTATTTAAGAACGGCATCAACGTATTTCCACTGTTTTTTATCGGTTTTCCGGGGGAAAGGAATGCTGAGGCTATGGAAACTGTTGATTTTGCGATCAGAAACCGAGGGAAGATGACGCCATCGGTCGTGCTTGAAACGTTCGTGATGTGCAGGAGGTCTCCTGTTTGTAGAAGTTCGTCGGGGATATCTTTAAACTACGATATAGAGAATCAGTGTAAGCTGATTAATAATTATTCTTACAGCGTTTCCAGTGGGATGGGTAGCAAATATTCCCTTCGCCTAAGAAATAAAATTCACGATAAATATTTAAAAGCTGTCTCATCAGTTCCTGAAGTGATGTACCTTTTTTGAATTACAGGTTCTTGATGGACGGGTTGGCTCTATCTGGATGTCATTAGGGTTTTTAAAAATAAAAAAAGCGCACTAAACAGCGTAGTGCGCTTTAGCCTTACGTTATTAAAATGAAATTAACGACAGAGATTCGGTTGAGCTACGGTGCCCATTTTCGGTAATTTCTTTCTAATTTTAATAATCTTTTTATTCTTCAGATCTCGCTGATTTTTGTATCTAGCGCTTGTCGTGGGTGTTTGGTTCTGGAGTCTCGGCTTTGGTCTAGGTTGGCTAGGCATTTAAAACCCCCTTGTATGAAAGGTTGATGTTTACCATGTTTGTACTGTGTCCCTGATCTTCTTGATGTCGTTTTTTGGAATGGTTGAATTGTAATACTTCGTCGCTTTCTCAAAGTGAGTCAAAATCTTCTTAACATCGTTCTTCAGAGTTTTTGATTTAAAATAATCCTGCTTATTGACGAGATTGCCTAGCTTGGTAAAAGTCTTGCCAGCGCTGATGATCTCCTTCAAAAAACGATCATCCACTACTTCGTAAGCCCTACTTTTCTTAGCTGAGGTTTTCTTATTCATACAACCTCCTTATTTTCAGTTAACCATCACAGATTATTTTAAACAGGTAACGGTATACTCTTGATATGTCAATTGATTATCCGAGATGGGCAGAATGGGAGGCTTCATCGAGAAGATGAAATGCTGCTCGCAGAGCATGCTGAGCCGTTCGGTCTGTATCGTCAAATGCTGGATTTATTTCCACGATATCACAGCTTGCTAATTTACATTTGCTAGCGATGGTTTTGAGGGTGGATATGAGCTCATCAGGTTTCATGCCGTTGATCAGGGGTGTTCCTGTACCAGGCGCATAGTTTGGGTCTATTACGTCGACATCTATACTTATGTGGTAGTGCAAGTCGTTCGATATTAAAGCTTCGACACCCTTCATGCCTTCGCTGATTAATCTTTTTTGTGAAATCATTTTGATAGTTCGAAACTCATCTCCCTCCTTGAAGTTGCTGTAGGAGACAATGCCTCTTCCTCCGATCCAGATGATCTCCTTAACGTTTGGAAGTTTTGAGATTGCCCTCAACACATTTGCATGGTTTGGGGCAGTATCTTTAGGAAGGTATTTGAAGTCTGCATGCGCATCTATCCAGATCACGCCTATAGCAGTCTTTCCGTAAGAGTGGATACACGGGTATGTGATTGAATGATCACCACCCATTATTACGGGAAGGGAGCCTTCAGATTTAATTGCGGCAACGGATTTTTCGATACGGCCGAATATTTGCTTTGGAGATTCTCCAGGCAACCACCATACATTTCCGCAGTCGCACATTCTTACACCTTCAAGGAGGTGTGTGTCGCTATCCAAGTCAAACCATCCGAGGGTCTTATTATCTTGATCATCGTATTGATATCTTTGTGAAATTTCCCTGAGTTTATCCGGTGCTGTTGCGCTCCCCTGAATTCTTATTGAGCCGTAATCATAAGGTACCCCTAGAAATGAGATATCGTATTTTCTGTCAAATTTGTGGTCGACAACCTTCAGGAGTTGCTCAGGCATTCCGCACAGCGGCATCTGCGATGAAATAGTGAGATCGCCTTCCATATACTCAAGCCCTTCTTCCAACGAGTACGACATAGTTTCTCCTATACGCAATTCTTATAGTAGTAGCATCAGTTTTGAATCAATAACTTTTGAACTGTTTGTGAGGATATGTCGAAATTAAATGAGTTGACGAAAAGGGGTGGATGACCTAGTTGGTCGTATAACTATTTGAAAAGAGAGACTATTTTATTCCAACAGCATGAAGTCTTCGCTTTAAGGGTGTGATGGCAACTTTCAAGTTCACAAGGGGTGATGGAAAGGTCCTGGTATACATACCTGTAAAGCAGGAGATGTATTTAACGGATGGTCCTGGTGCTGAGGAAATAGAAGCGAAGCATGATTCTAGTTCTGGGGTCACTTCTGGGTGTATTCCGAGTGTCAGATTTCCCCCATCGTTTGATATAGTCGATCTTCATCTTACCTATGCATGCAACATGAACTGTGTTTACTGTTATGCCAATGCGAGTACGAAGGGCCCGGTTCTCAGCAGAAATAAAATTTTACAGGCTTTGAACTATCTATTCTCCAAGTCCACATCGGATGATCTGAGGGTTCACTTCCT
>JABGOS010000161.1 GCA_018645265.1 Deltaproteobacteria bacterium | reverse complement strand
AGATATTCCACTCTTCGACGATTTACCTTCGAGCAGGAGTTTCAACATCTCCTTGATATGACGCACCTGCAAAAAACGCGTTGCTATTGAGAAATAAACACCGACACCTAGGCAAAGATACACAAGCACATCGCTCCAGATAATGTCGTTTAGGGAATTTACAATTTGCAACAAATTCATGACATACCTCCAATGCTTATCTTACTAGCTTCATCCAAGAATACTTTCCGGAATCTACAAAGCCAAGCTTCCTGGATAGGGTGTGCGATCTTTCATTTTCAACCGCTACGAATGCGAATGGCGTCCTTTTCTGGAATCGCAAATCGTTAATTAGTTGAGACATCAAGCTCTTAGCGTGTCCCTGTCCCCTACATTCCTCCATAACATAAAGAAATCCAATAGCACCCACATCGTGCATCATACCCCACGCGACAAGTCTTCCATCGATTCTTATTGAAGCGCTTATATCATTTTCAATCTGATGTTTTACATAGTCCAGGGTGTTATCTATTTTATATTCCCAGTAGTCATTTACAATATCGGCATCATTCAAGGTAAGCGAAGCAACCTCGTGCGATGGTTCTCCAACCTGAACATCGTCTGGAAGTATAATCATGTTTGCATGAGCAAACCATTCTACTTCGCTGTTGCCCTTCAATAAATCGAAATATTTCGTCTCGAGACAGTCGAACACCAAATCATCATCGGTAATATTCTGCAGGACTTTCTTGAAATTATTTTCAGAGCAATAACTGATGGAGGTCCAATTGACTTCCTGGCTTCTGCGGATAATCACAGCATCACCCACGCGATGGATGCTGCTCACGTATTTTGGATATAATTTGAGAAGGTTGATCAGCGGCAAGTTTCTGACAGGCTCATTCACCAACAATGAAATGGCTTCATCTACTGAAATCTGTACAGAATCGTCTACCATAGGTTAGAAGATATAAATTCATGGAGTTTAAATGCAAAGCAAACCTCGATAGTGTTAAAAAAAGTGTCCGACACTTTTTTCCATTATTTCGATGGATAGGCAGCTTATCTTATCTACGATCATCCAATCCATACCCCCTAAAACAAACTCGGCAAAAACAGCATTCCTCGAACACCACAATAAATACAGTAAGATACAAGTGTTAAAGATTCTGGGATCCATCCTGTTTTAGTACAGTTATAGGTTGTATCAAAACATGAAGGTTTGGAGTTGGGGGTCGAAATTGGATATATTTCCGTAAAAGGTGTTGGACACTTTTTTATGCTTCAATTTCTACTGCGGGATCTTTGAAATATTTTCTCATGCTCGTCACGTAATCGTTCTCCTTTTGATACGCCACCTTGTAGTCCCTATCCCAAACTGGATCGCAGAGCTCCTTATACTGGATTGAGAAATCCTTTATCTTATCCTTTAGCTCCTTCGCAACATTGTCCGCTGTTTTGTAGGAGAGCTTTGCGCCTGATTCCTCTATCGCCTCGCGCCAACATTCCGGAACATCGATGATCATACACGGGCGAAGTAGGTTCTCGCTATAGGGTTGACGCCTGCGGATCGCCTTAAAGAGCTTTGACTCTTTGAGTATCTCCATGAACGTATGTTCAGAGATATTCATATCCGAAGCCTGCGCAAAAACGCATGGCTCAACATCACCCTTGTTATTTACGTGAGCGTAGCGCCTTCCGGCAGCGAGGCATCCACCGACGAGAGGTCCATCACACCAAAAGTCTGCAAGAAGAATCGGCTTCTCAGCCCGCAGCTTATTAACACGATCGTATCTGTACATCCTCTGCTCAGGAGTTGGGACCAAATCCCAAATGGGAGATCTACCTATAGGCATGTACTGAAAGAAGTATCCCGCACAGCATCCCAAATTCGAATAATAGTCGATCAGTTCATCGCTTAAGAGTTTTTCGTTGTTCTCACGTGTACACGTCCCAGAAAAACCAAATGGCACCCTAGCATCCCTTAGCTTCGCCATCGACTCTTCGATCCTCTTGAAGTGTCCCTCACCGCGTCTCGCATCGGTCTCCTCCTCAAAGCCCTCGATGCTGATGCATGGCAGAACGTTTCCGAGCTTCGCAATTTTCTCAACGTGATCCTTCTCGGCAAGCGTCACACCGCTCGTATAGGTCTGAAAATATGCATCACTGTGTTTTTCAAATATTTCGAATATACGATCGTAGATATACGGTTCACCGCCACTTACCACGAAGAAGTAGATGCCCATCTCCTTCGCTTCCGTGATCAATTTATCGAACGCCTCAAAGCTGAGATCGGAATCCTTCGCATGCTCCGCAGCATAACATCCGTAGCAACGAAGCGGACATCTCTGTGTGGGGCTTACGACGAGCAGGAGTGGAATGTCGAAACCGACCCATTTTGTAACTGCGTTTCTCTTCTGCTGCCCCTTCACACCCTCATTAATAATCATATTGTTGATAATCGCGCGTTTACAATTTGGATTCGCATCCTTAAAGACGCCCTTCAAAGTGCGAAACGCCTTCTCGATGAAGAGCTGTCCTGCTGGGTAACTGTTTTCGCCGTAGAATCTCTTCATCGTATTGATCACGATGTCCTCGGGAATATATGGCAGCGTTTTAAATAACCCCCTAACGATCGGTGTCGTCACCGCTAATTTGAACTTCGTTCCCATCGAGATATCGCAGCCCATCCTTCTTCTCCTGTTACTATTCCCATTGCGTTCAATTCGTTTGGAACGTTATAAATATATGATATATAAAGCTAAATCAGCTCTTTCATTTGTGCATGTTTTTTAAGCTGGTGTCAACCGGATGAAAATAAAAAAGGATCCCCACCGGGAGATCCTTTAATTATATAGTTATTAACATTTTTGATTACTGCTTAATTCGAACACGCCCCCGCCATATTTTGAAAGTAAACTGTACGCTGACCTGAACCATCTTGGGTACCCTCTGAACTGGTATCACTATCTGTATGGTAGTCAGGATCCAAACCACTCAGCTGCCAATGAAGTAGAAATTCCACACATCGACTGCCAGCTGTCCAATTTGCATTATCTATTCCGGTTTGTTCCGTAATCATACTTCCAATTTCCGCCTCTGTGGCCGAGATTGAACATTCGAGCTGACCCACGCCGCAAGGATTTTGTTCGATTGGACTATAATTATCCCCTCCGGCTTCCGCATACTGTCCTCCGAACCAATATGTAACGCTGGACGTATCCTCACCATCTTGTGGAGTTAGTGTAACTGAAGTTGAAAAAGCCACAGTGGTCGAATTGAGATTACCTAAGGTTACCACCTCGTCATCCTCCAAGCCACTCCCCCACGTGATATACTCTGAACCACCGGATCCTGAACTCGTGTCCAAGCCACACGTTTCATAGTAGGAGGTATCGTATGGCATACATCCAGTGTACTCATCAGCATTGCTCAACTGACAGATACAGATCACCTCTGTTTCACTGAGCCCGTAATAATCAGCTACAGCTGCATAACTACTATAGCTGAAAGTCGTCTCCCCTTCAGTTGGATCTGAAACGCCATCCCACGTACATTCTTCGCTGGAATATATCTCGCTGCAGAGGGTAAGTGTCATCTCCGTCGCAGTCGTAAATGTTATACTATCACCTTCAAACGGTGTGCCATCTGCATAGAAGATACCATTGGAGTCATCCGCCTTTATTTCCGAAATGCTTGCGGAAGCGGTTCCTTCATCCAAACACACGGTATACTGTACGCTCTCCGTAAGATCGTCTGTAGGATCCAAAATGCACTCGGTCTCCGATTCACATTCTACCGATGCACCAAGGGCATTATCAGAATCGCAGTCACCATCGCCGGTCACCATGTAGAACGTATCCGTAGTAACCGTATCCACATCTACAGCTTTACTAAAAGTATAAGCGAAGGAACTCGAAACATCGACTTCAGTCGAGCCCTCAACACCTTCGAGTGCAATTGGAATATCGGTAGGCGTCGACGGACCGGAAGCAGCCCCACCACATGCGACGAGAAATGTTAATGCCATAATGACTATGTAAATTGATCCTCTAAACATATTTTACCCCCTAGCGCGGTAATACCTAGCAAGAACCGTACCTACGGTTTATCAAGGTTAACAACTTGAATATATTATATATTATCAATATTAGACAATGGTAAATGAGTCAAAAAACACCCATCAGTATCGTTTTATTGACAGAATTTCGAGAAGAAATAATCCGCAACTTTCTCCTTATAGTCGCGATAATCATTGGCAATCCGGTTGTTTTCGTTATACGAACTATCAGGAGCTCAATATGGTTCTTCAACCGATAAATATCACAAGTCCTGCAACTCCACCCGTGAATCCAATGGTTGCACTTCAGTCCATGCCGATCACAGCTGCGCCACAAGTTCAAACAACAATGCCAACAGCTGTGGTGGCAAGCCCGCCCAGGCAGCCTGGTTTTTTTACAAGATTATGCATCGGTGCCGGCGCCTTCTTTGGAACAGGCGTTCCAGTAGCAATTGCACAGCAAGCGGTTGCACCTCAAAATGCTGCAGCAGCCCAGACTGCTGCAGATAAAATCGCGCCATCAGGGACGAGACAGGATATTGTAGATCACCTGTCGAACTTTCCACTACAATCAGCGTTTGAACTCGGCGCGGTTATCGGTGGCGCCATAATATTACACAAGGCCCTTGGAAAGGCGATAAAGGTACTGGAATTAGATACGCAATCTACCGGGAAGTCATACGTAAGAAGAGGGCTAAGATTATTTAGAAGCATCATGTGGGGTGGAGCCGCTTACCTAGGTTACAAAATACTGGGACTCAATCACGCCGACATAATTTTGGGTGTCGGTGGTGGCGCGGCGCTCGTAGCATTAACCTCAAGAAGTCTTTTAACCAGATTTGGCAGCTCCCTCTCGGTTGCGACGCGCGGAGATCTTGAAATGGGAGATTATCTCGAGATGTGGGATGGCAAAGGACGTATGATTAAACAAACGCCCACTAGGATTGTCCTTAAAAGCAGGGATCAGCACGGCGCTGTTCATGTGACGACTGTTCCAATTGAAACTTATGCCGGCAGGACATCCGATGAGACCTACCCGGATGAAGATTTTCTCAGATCCCTAGAGATAGGGCATTACATCAGCTTTGGGGGAACACTGGTCGGTCAGATTGCAAGTAAGGATGAACTCTCGATAGGCATAAGGCAGGAAGATGCACTTGGAGGAATACACATACATCACATCGACGTTCGACAGATAACGGAAGATTCTGTAGTAAACCATGGTGAATACATACCTTCGCTGCCGGACGGAGTGGACATCGGCGACACGATCGAACTGGATGCTAAGAAGGGCAAAATAATGAAATTCAACGAATGGTACGTATGGATTGAAACGGAAGAGAAGGTTACCTATAAAATACCAAGGACGGAGTTTAAAAAGACCTGGTCGCTGGTAACAAAGAAAGCGATTGATAAATCGGATGTTCCGGGAGCGCGGACCGACGGCCTTCCACCAGCCGATGTTTAAATCTGGACAAATCGAGTAACTAACTGTAAAAGCACGCAGTTTTTGGGAGGCTGCACAGACCCCCTCAGTTCTTTTATATACCCTTAAAGTTTCCTTTGCGGAGAGGTGCCGGAGTGGCCGATCGGGGCTGCCTGCTAAGCAGTTGCACCTTTAACGGGTGCCGAGGGTTCGAATCCCTCCCTCTCCGCCAAGGGAATTTTTTATATTAGCAAAGAATTGTGTTGTATCGAAAAAAACACCTCCTTATGGGAGGTGTTTTTTTATAAATAACATCAACTATGCTTAAATTTGCTTTTTATTTTCACCTCTGTACACTTCATTCGAAAAATTATTCACACAATTTCATCGGAGAAAAAAATGATAGAAAAATTCTTTAAGTTCATCGAAAGGGCGGGAAATAAACTTCCCCATCCAGCGGTTCTCTTTTTCTATCTATGCCTAATCGTACTTGGCGCCTCATGGTTGGCAGGTGTTTTTGAATGGTCCGCCATCAACCCGAAAAATGGTGAGCTCATCGTTGCCAAGAACCTGATAACCGAAAATGGCTTCAAGGATTTTCTACAACACATGGTTAAGAACTTCACGCACTTCGCACCGCTAGGCCTCGTTGTCGTAATGCTGATGGGCGTGTCGATATCCGAGAAGAGTGGCTTCTTGGAATCCCTCATCAGATCTGTAATCAGGAAGGTCCCATCGATGGTGGTCATTCCTATTATCATCATTGCTGGCGCGTGTGGAAATATCGGTTCCGATGCGGGCATCGTGATCGTCCCACCGATCGCGGCGATAATATTCAAAAGGCTTGGAAAACATCCGCTAGCAGGTCTCGTTTTAGGATATGCCGCTGCGACTGCGGGCTTCACAGCAAACCTAATACCTGCTGGTACCGATGTACTCCTATCCGCAATCACGACTGAAGTCTTCGACACGATACAGCCTGGGGCGGAGATCGTCGCCACCAGCAACTGGTACTTCATGATCGCTGCTACGTTCGTCCTCGCCATCGTAGGCACGTTTGTGGTGAAGAAATTTACAATCCCAGCATGTGAGAAGTATCCTAGGTTAGACAATGAGGACATCACCGATCAGCGCTTGGATTCAAGGCAGAAGAAGGCGCTGCTCTGGTCCATCATCGTTGCCATAGTTTATCTTGGACTGCTATCCTTAACGATCATCCCTGAGAATGGATTCTTGCGTCACCCGGATCCCACAAAATTTATGAGATCGCCATTTTTTAAGAGCCTAATACCTATACTCTTCTTCCTCTTCGTGATCGTAGGTTACGTCTACGGAAAGATCGCAGGAACCATAAAGAACGCTGGGGATGCCGCTCACTTCATGATCGCCGGAGTCAGATCGCTAGCTCCATATATCGTTCTCGTATTCATGATCGCGCAGTTCATAACCTTCTTCAAATGGTCACACATGGATCAGTTGATTGCGATCAATGGTGCCGAGTTTTTAAAATCGATGAACATATCCGGCATACCGCTCTTCTTGGGCTTTATTATACTTACAGCACTGATAAATTTATTCATCGGAAGCGGCTCTGCAAAATGGGCGATGATGGCGCCGGTATTCATCACGATGTTCTATCACCTGGGACTCAGCCCAGCATTCACACAGCTCCTCTATAGAATTGGAGATTCAGTAACGAATGGCATAAGCCCTCTGTACACGATGTTTCCACTCATGCTAGGCTGGATCGAACAATATGACGAGGATGCGGGGGTCGGGACGATTGCGAGCCTGCTCCTACCATACGCGATATTCACATTTCTCGCGTGGTTTGCGCTGCTCGTCGTCTGGTATCTGCTCGGCATTCCAATCGGCATGGGTGAGGCCATTCGTTAGGGATATAAAAGCTAAATTCATAAGTCTAATCCCAGATACCATCTAGCATTCACAGACTGGTAACGATTGGGGTAAATTTTATCGGCATATCCACCTTTTGTGAT